>JAOACZ010000080.1 GCA_026417575.1 bacterium
GGTTACGAGTGATTCTGGAGAAGGGTTAAGAGATTCAGGTACGAGGAGGCCGAGGCGAGGGTTATAGAAGTCGGCGGACGTGAGGACGGGGAAGACATCCTGGATGAAATCGAGTTTGCCATTTGCGCGCAAGGCCTCCCACTCGTGCGGGTAGATTTGGACTGTGTAGCGCTGCAGGTGGCGGGCGAAGGGGCGTAACGATGTTGCGTCGCGCGCTGCGGCGATGAGTGTTTTGGCGCGCTCGTCATAGGGGATAACGACAGGTTTCAAGTGGTCGTCGATGAGTTTGAAGATGTCGGCAACGTCACGGAATGGGATGTTGCCTTGGCGGCCTTCTTCTAGTTTCTGGAGAATGGCATGTTTGTCGAGGAGGTCGCCTTCGTCCCAGAAGAGGGCGCGGAAGAAGTCATGAACGGCATCGAGGGAGAGGGGATCGGAGTGGTGATGACGGAGGACGTGGGCGGCTTGTTGCGCGGCGAGGAGGAGGTGGCCGCAGAGCTGCACATTGTCTGGCTCGAAGATGAAGAATTCGCCATAGGGGCGCGTGGCTTCGCGGTTGCAGCGGCCGGCGGCTTGGGCGAGGGAATCAATGCCGGCGAGGGCGCGATAGACGACGGGGAAGTCAATATCCACGCCGGCTTCGACGAGGGAGGTGCTGATGACGCGGCAGGGCAGCTTCGCCTTCAAGCGCGCGCGGATGGTTTCCAGAACGTCCGAGCGGTGTTGTGGACACATGAGCGCGCTGAGATGAACTGCGTCTGGCAACTGTTCCGCGAGGCGGCGGGCATGCGCGCGCGTGTTAACGATGCAGAGGACTTGGTGATGGTGCATCAGGCTCTCAGCGAGGGCGGAGTCGTCAAGCGGGCCGCGGTAAGAGGTTTGCACGCGTTTAAGGGCGATGGAGAGGGCCTTGGGATCGGGAATAATTTCGCGCACATCATCGAGGCCGTCGGGAAATTCTGGTGAAGTGGAGAGGGCTGGCTGGGTGGCGGTACATAGCACAACCGTGGCGCCGTATGCGCGGACAAGTTCACGCAAGGCTTCCAGGCAGGGGCGCAAGAAATCGGGCGGAAGCATCTGAGCTTCGTCCAGGATGATGACACTGCGCGCGATGTTGTGCAGTTTGCGGCAGGCGGAAGGCTTGGCAGAAAAGAGGGACTCGAAGAATTGAACGTTGGTGGTGACAATGAGCAGGGCATCCCAGTTTTCGGCAGCGAGACGCGACCACGGCGTTTCTTTTTGATGGTCGAAATTCGAATGGTGTTCGAGGACGGCATCATCGCCAAGCGCCGCACGGAAGACGTCGGCATTTTGCTCGATGATGGAGGTGTAGGGGATGACGTAGATAACGCGCTGGAGGCCGTGGGTGACGGCGTGGTCGAGGGCGAAGGCGAGTGAGGAGAGCGTTTTGCCGCCGCCGGTAGGGACGGTGAGGGAGAAGAAACCTGGGGGCCAGGCGGCGGCACGGCGGCAGGAGGCGAGGACGTCGGCGCGGAGCTGATTGATGGGCGAGTCAGGGGAGAAGCGGGTGAGGTAGCGCTCGAGGCGGTCGCGGAGTTGCTGAAGGGAGGTTGGGGAGGTGCGGTGAGTGGCTTTGGTAGGTTCAAGGAAAGCTTCTGTATCGAGGAAATCAGCGTCGACGAGGCAGGAGTAGAGCATGCGAGTGAAGAAGGCGATTTGGAAGCCGACGCGGGGGCTGCGGCAGTCGAGAGGCGGGAAGGGGAGACGTGGCGAGGGTAGCAAGTCTGGAGGACAGGAGGACCAGTCTTCAACTTGATTTTGCAGGCGGTGAGAGAGGCAAGACGTGTCAGGGGAAAGGCCATTGGGCAGGCCAGTATGGTGGCCGGCGACGGCGTAGGCGATGAGTTTTCCAACATCGCCGAGGCGGCGGGCGGCGAACTGGGCGCCGGCGGTGGAATGGTCGACGTGGCGGCAGGTGACATTTTCAAGATGGCCGGGCTGCTCTAGGGAGGCAAGCTCGTGGAGGCGCTTTTGAAATGCGCGGGAGAATTTGCCCACGTCGTGAAGAATACCTGCCGCATGGCCTATTTCGGGGGGCAAGCCCATCTGCGCCATAAAAGAGGCCGTGCGATCTGCGACAGCAATGAGATGATCTTCCAAGCGGTGCCAGGCCTCAGGAGGGCGGCCTGACGCGCTGTGCGCGTAGGCGACACTCTGCCACTCTGCGGACGACATGCGAACTGCGAACCGAAGTTAGGAAACTGTTGCGCGCGAGGTATTATAGCAAGGAGGTGTGGGTTGCGCAACGGGCGTGCGAGATGGTACGCGGCTTAGGGTGCGGAGCTGCGCAGGTGGCAACCACGGGCGAGATGGTGGGATGCGGTGGCGATCGTGTTTTTTTAGGTGAGGAGGACAGCGGAGGCGTGCACCGCGGGCGGTGCGGTCGGCGATTTTTGACGGTTGAGGATGGCGGTTTATGTCGGGTGAGTTTGTGCGTGGTGGTGCGTTTGGGGAGAGGCGGGCAGCGAGGCCCGTGCCCCTCCATCATGGGTGTGGATGTGAAGCGCGGACGGGGTGAGTGCGCTTGAAAAGATGCGGGGACTTGGGTATGGGTTATGTGAGTGCGTGGGTGGAAGGTTGCAGGACGGAAGGGAGCGTGAGCGAGGAGAGAGGATGAGTTCTTTGCAAATGCGAGGAGGTTTTCGTACAATGTTTGCAGGCAAAGGACAACGATAACCGCGAGCAGGACAGATATGGCCGACGTACGATTAGTGAATGTGAAGAAGGTGTATGAGGGGAATGTGGTTGCGGTTGACAATTTCAACTTAGAAATCAAGGACAAGGAATTTGTGGTATTGGTGGGGCCATCGGGGTGTGGGAAATCGACGACGTTGCGGATGGTAGCGGGACTGGAGGAGATTACGGAAGGTGAGATTTGGATAGGGGATCGGTTGGTGAACGATGTACCGCCGAAGGATCGGGATATAGCGATGGTGTTTCAGAATTACGCGTTGTATCCGCACATGACGGTGTATAAGAACATGGCGTTTGGGTTGATGTTGCGGAAGTATCCGAAGAAGGAGATACACGAGCGGGTGATGGAGGCGGCGCGGATACTAGGATTGGAGGAGTATTTGAATCGGAAGCCGAAGCAGTTATCTGGAGGGCAGCGGCAGCGGGTGGCGGTGGGGCGGGCGATTGTGCGGAAGCCGAAAGTGTTTTTATTTGACGAACCGCTGTCGAATTTGGATGCGAAGATGCGGGTACAGATGCGGACGGAGATCTCGAAGCTGCATGCGCGGCTGCAGACGACGATGATTTATGTGACGCACGATCAAGTGGAGGCGATGACGATGGGGGATCGGATAGTGGTGATGAAAGATGGGTATATTCAGCAAGTAGCGGATCCGATTACGTTGTACAATCAGCCGGCGAACAAATTTGTGGCGGGTTTTATCGGGACGCCGCCGATGAATTTTATAAGTGGGCGGATAGAGCGGGAGGGGGAGGGGCTGGTATTTGCCGCGGGATCAGTGCGGGTGGGGCTGACGGCGGGGCAGGGGGGGGTGATGGGG
>JAOACZ010000172.1 GCA_026417575.1 bacterium
GCCTTGCCCGCACCGCACAGTGTTCACCTTCATCGTCACAGAAGCCTACCACCGCCGCCCCCCTCTTTCCCAAACCGTCCCTGATGAGCAAAAGGTCCGCTCCTTCCCTCCGCCTCCACACGTCCAGCTCCCCCCTTCCACGTCCGTGCACAACGTCGCCACCTTGTCATTCCACCCTCGTTTTGCTATACTACCACTGCCAAGTTCGGCGCGCAGCCCGCGCCACATATTCACGCGCCGGTAGCTCAATTGGATAGAGCGTTGGCCTCCGGAGCCAAAGGTTGTGGGTTCAATTCCCGCCCGGCGTACCATGTTTTTTATGTGATCTCATGAGGCAGTTCTTCCGTTTTCTCCGCAACGCCCTTCGTTACAAACCGTGGCTGCTCCTCGCCTTGATCAGCATACTCGGCGTCAGCACGTTCGAACTCGGCTCCATGGGCACCATCCTCCCCTTCTTTGGCAAAGTCGTCACCAACGAGCTCGTTCGCTTGCCCCAACCCGTCATCACCGCTCTCGACAAATTCTCCGTTCTCATCCCGAATCTCCGCACCCGCGTCGATCATCTGGTCGATCAAATAAATCATGCCGACCGCCGCAAACTTCTCATCGCAATCGCTGTCTTCCTCGTCACCGCTACCTTCCTCAAGGGCCTCTTCGATTTCACCATGAAAGTCTCCATGGAAATCGTCGCCCAAAACGTCATGCGCGACTTCATGTCCCGCATGTATCGCCACCTCCAACAACTGCCTATCCAATACTTCTCAAAAACCCGTACCGGCGAGCTCGTCAGCCGCATCACGAGCGACGTCCATCTCGTCCAAGCCGCACTCTCCGCCCAGTTCGTTGACTGCCTCGCCGAAGCCGCACGCCTCCCCATCTACATGGCCGTCGCCCTCTTCTGGAACTGGAAAATGTCCCTCCTCGCCGCCATCGGCCTCCCTCTCCTCATGGGCCCCATCGTTCACATCGGCCAGCGCGTCCGCCGCCTCTCCAAAAAAACCCAGGAAAAAGTCGCCGACATCATCTCCCTCCTCACCGAAACAATTATCGGCATCCGCATCGTCCGCGCCTTCAACATGGAACAATACGAGATCGACCGCTTCGAAAAACTCGCCAACCGCTTCCGCTCCCTCCGCATCTCCTCCATCCGCCGCGAAGCCGCCATTAGTCCCCTCACCGAACTCGTCGGCGTTACCATCCTCGTCCTCGTCGCCCTTAACCTCTTCCTCCCCGTCCTCGAAGGCCGCGAGAAACTCAACAACGTCGCCATGTTCTGCGGCGCTCTCCTCCTCATGCTCAAACCATTCCGCAGCATCGCTAAACTTAATAATATCGTCCAGCGCGCCTCCGCCGCCATCCGCCGCATCTATACCCTCCTCGATACCCCCATCACCATCAAAGAAGCCCCCGGCGCTATCTCCCTCCCTCCCCTCCAACACGAAATCCGCTTCGAGCATGTCTACTTTGCCTATGAACCTGATGCACCCCCAGTCATCAAAGACCTCAACCTCACCGTCCACGCCGGCGAATTCATCGCCATCGTCGGCCCCAGCGGCAGCGGTAAAACTACCCTCGTCAACCTTATCCCCCGCTTCTACGAAGTCACCAGCGGCGCTATCCTCATCGACGGCGTCGATATCCGCGACGTCACCTTTAGCTCCCTCCGCCAGCAAATCGGCATGGTCACACAGGAAACCGTCCTCTTCAACGATACCGTCCGCAATAATATCGCCTACGGCCGCGCCGATATCCCCCTCGAACAAATCGTCGCCGCCGCTCAGGCCGCCAACGCCGACGCCTTCATCCGCGAACTCCCCCAAGGCTACGATACCCTCATCGGTGAACACGGCGTCCGCCTCTCCGGCGGCCAGCGCCAGCGCCTCGCCATCGCACGCGCTATCCTCAAAAACCCACGTATCCTCATCCTCGACGAAGCAACCTCCTCTCTCGACACCGAAAGCGAACGCCTCGTCCAGGAAGCTATCGACCGCCTCGTCGCTAACCGCACCGTCTTCGCTATCGCTCACCGCCTCTCCACTGTCCAACACGCAGATCGCATCCTCGTCCTCCACGACGGCGAGGCCGTCCAAATCGGCTCCCACGATGCCTTAATCGCTGATGAAGATGGCCTCTACAAAAAACTCCATGACTTGCAGTTCCGGGACACCACTCACTCAATCCCCTCTGGCTTCCTCGACTTCATCAAAATGAAAATCCGCCAAGCACGCGATCGACGTGCCCAACGCGCCCCCTCTTCACCCCCACCCCGCAACAACAAACCATGACACCCTCGTCCTTCCGCTCCTTCTCCTTCCTCCTCCTCATCTCAGCACTCCACTTGCACGCACAGTCCCTCGCTGACTACCAAGAAAAACTGCGCAAAAAATTTACCCTCACCCGCTCATCCGCCAAAGTCAAAATCTCCGCCTGCCCCCGCCTCCTCGAACTCGCCTTCGTCGACCATGTCGCTCGCGCCGATGCAAAAAAACAAACCCGCCTCGCCATCTGGAATGCCTGGCTCCCCCAACAACGCGCCCTCCTCGCCGACGGCTACGCCTTCGAAATCGAGTTCTTCCTCCTTGACCAAAATCTCGATTCCGGCATCGAAATTGATCTCTCACGTGACCTCCGCCCCCTCATCCGCCTCGAAAATAATAAAGGCGAATACGCGCTCATGTACAAGCTCACCGGCGATCGCGTCTCAAAACTCGACTTCAGCTCCCCACAAAAAAATTTCACCGCCTTCTTTAACACCCGCACTGAACAAGGTACCCCTCTCATCCGTCCAGGCATAGAATCTGTCTCCCTCCGTATCGGCCCCATCGGCCCTCACATTCCCGAAACAATCCTCACCTGGGCCGTCCCCTTGTGGTACGGCGACATCCCCCGCCCCCACGAGCTCAAATCCCGCTTCGGCGACCGCCCCATCCCATCCCTCGTTCCCTACAAGAGTAACATCTATCACCGCGTCGAGTTCGCCCCCTCGAGCACCAAACCGTCTCGTCCTCTCACCTTCACCCCCCCTTACCAATGACACCCACTGAGCTCGCACGCCGTATCCAACACACCCTCCTCAAAATCACCGCCACTCGCGATGATATCCTCTCCCTCTGCCGTGAAGCCCGTACCTACAACTTCCAGGCAGTTTGCGTCCAGCCAATCTGGGTCCCCCTCGCCGTCAACTCCCTCCGTGACTCCGATACTGTCGTCTGCTCCGTCGCTGATTTCCCCCACGGTGCTAGCACCATTCCTGCCGTCACCGCCGAAGTGCAAGAACTCCTCCGCTCCGGCGCCCGTGAAGTAGACGTCGTCTGCAAAATCGGCTACCTCCGCTCCGGAATGTACACCGCCTTTCGCGATCACCTCGCCGCTGTCGCCACCGCCGCGAACGGCGCCATCACCAAAGTCATCCTCGAAGCTGCTCTCCTCACAGACGACGAACTCGCCACCGCGATTGACCTCGCCGCACAAGCCGGTATCCATTACATTAAAACCGCTTCCGGCTTTAATGGCCCCGGCGCCTCCGTCGAACTCGTCTCCCGCATGCACCAGCTCGCCGCCGGACGTCTCAAAATTAAAGCCGCAGGCGGTATCCGCACCAAGGCCGACGCCGAAGCGATGCTCGCAGCCGGCGCTGATTGCCTCGGTACCAGCTCCGGTGTCGCCATCGTCACTGGTGCCGAAACTTCCGCTCCCTACTAGCACCTCCCTCCCCCCTCTTCCCTCTATGCCTCCACTTATCTCCTTCCACCTCTCTACCTACGGCCCTATCCGCCGCCCCCCTCATCTCCATGACGGCCTCCATACTGTCCCCGAGGGTACCACCGTGGCCGACTTCCTCTCCGCCTACTTCCTCCTCACACCCGCCGAACTCCCCTCTCTCGTGATCCATGTGAACAACTCACCCGCAAACCTGTCCTACACCCTGCACAACGGCGATCACCTCACCCTCTTCCTCCCCGTCGGCGGCGGCCGCTAAAACCTCTATCCCCCCCCACCTACACTCTTTCCAATCACGCCCCTCGCCGCCTTCCCGGTATCCGCCCACACCTTCTCATCACGCCCCTTTACAACCTAACTTCCCTCCTTCCTCTCTTCCTCTTGACATACCATACATTTGTATGCTATACTAAGGCCATGAACCAACCTCCACGCACCATTATCCACCTCGATATGAACGCCTTCTTCGCCGCCGTCGAACAGGCCGCCAACCCCTCCCTCCGTGACCTTCCCATCGCCGTCACCGGCGCCCGCCACCGTACTGTCATCCTCACCGCCTCCTACGCCGCTAAGCGCGCAGGCATCAAAACAGGCGACCTCCTCCATGAAGCCCGCTCCCGCTGCCCCTCCCTCCGCCTCGTCCCCGCTGACCCAGATAAGTACATCCATACCTCCCAAGCCATCATGTCCCTCCTTAAAAACTTCACCCCCCTCGTCGAAGTCGCCTCCATTGACGAAGCTTTCCTCGATGTCACTCATTCCCTCCACCTCTTCCCCTCCATCGAAACCCTCGCCCAGATCATAAAACACGAAATCAAATCTCACTTTAACCTCACATGCTCCCTCGGCGTCGCCCCCAATAAACTCCTCGCTAAACTCGCCGCCGAACAACAAAAACCCGACGGCCTGGTCATCGTCACACCTAACGACCTCCCCCACTGGCTCGCCCCAATCCCCCTCAGCAGCCTCTGCGGTATCGGCCCCCACATCACCGCATTCTTCCACCAACGTGGCATCCATACCTGCGGCGACCTCCAACGCCTCCCCCTCCCATTCCTCCAGCGCCACTTCGGTGCCCTCGGCCTCTGGCTCCACAATGCCGCCTTCGGCCGCGATAATTCCCCTGTCATCCCCACCGAAGATGCTCCCAACCCCAAGTCAGTCGGCCATTCAATGACCCTCGAACGCAACGCCGAGTCACGCGAAGACGTCCTACGCTACCTCCTCCAACTCTCCGAAATGGTCGGCCGCCGCCTCCGCGCCCACCACCTCACCGCTTCCACCGTCGCCGTCACCATACGCTTCGCCTCCTTCCATACTATCACTACCCGTCAGACATTCCACACCGACCTCTCACAGAGCAACCACATCTACCATTGTGCCTCTACTATTTGGAAGCGCATGCCTATGCTCGAGCCAGTCCGCCTCGTCGGCCTCTCTGTCTCATCACTCACCCCTAACGCCCAACAACTCCCCCTCTTCCCCAGTGAACAGCGCCGTATGCGCCTTGCACTCGCCCAGGACCTCGTCAACGACCGCTTCGGTGACTACGCCCTCTTCCCCGCCACCCTCCTCCTCCGTAACAATCGTACCCGCATCATCGCCCCCGCTTGGCGCCCCGAGGGACTGCGTAACACCTGCTAACTCCCTATCTCACGCGCCCCCCTCCCTCCCACCTGCTCCGCATACTCCCGAAATAGCTTCACGTATTCCCAATAGTTCGCTAAACTCACTTCCGGTGGCGTCTGATGATCACAGCTAATGATAAACCCTCCTTGCCGCGCTACCGCTATTAACCGCTCAAACTCCGCCCGCATCGCCCCACTCCCCTTGCTCATTACAAGCTTGTCATAATGCCCAATAAACCGCATCCGTGGATGACGTCTTCGCAACACACCAACATCTACTCCCGATTGCCGCTCTAACGGCAGAATCCCTTCTATACCCGCTCGCTCAAACCACGGCACCGCCGCGCTTACGTCTCCGTCTGAATCTACAAACACCCAAATCCCCCGCCTCTTTAGCTCCGGCACCACTCGCTGATAGTACGGTAACAAAAACTCGTTAAATAACGCCTCCGATAACATCGGCCCATGATTGTAACTCATGTCCTCTGCAAATGTCATAAAATCCGGTACACAAATCTCACACACCCGCTCAATCATCCGTACCATCCATTCTGCTAGCTCCGTGTTGATTCGATGCAGCAGCTTAGGTTGATCATAAAATGCGTAAAGATGACGCTCGATCCCTAACAGCACCCGCGAAAACCAGAAAAATCCATCCACGGTGAACCATACCACCGCCCCCCTCCGTTGCGCCTCACACCACTCCCTCCACCGCACCGGGTCAATTGGCCACCTCTCTAAAATCTGGTACAAATAACCCCGAATCCCCTCATATCCGCTCTCGTCTTCAATTATTCCCATCCCGTGCCTCGCTGGCTTCGGTGCCTCCCAGTGCAACGGTCGCCACCAGTCTTGATACCACATGTCAAGCCCAAAGTACTCGTAAAGCTCATATCGATCAAGCCCCCTTGGCAGTCCCTCAGCCTCCCACCGCGCCACCGTCTCGTCCCACCACGCCGCCCACTCCACTAACGGCAAGCGGTCAACAGGCTCAAATCGCATCACCGCGTGAAACCGCTCCCGCGCTGTCATACTCCCCCTCCCTTCATCCCTTATGCATACCCGCGGCGCTTCGCCTCCTCTAAAATCTCGACCGTCGCCGTCGCCCCGCTTCGCGTCACCCCTAATGACCGTACGCGAAGCAGGTCATCTAATGTCCTTATACCACCCGCCGACTTTATCTGCACGTGTGGCCCGCAATGCTCGCGCATCAGTTTTAAATGATGGTCCGTCGCCCCTCTGTAACTGTACATCCCGTTCGCTTGCCTCACAAAACCATACCCCGTGGACGTCTTCACGAACGCTACTCCAACGTCCGTACAAATTTCACACAAACGCATGATGTGTTCATCGCATAGATAGTCATTCTCAAAAATCACTTTCAAAATCGCCCCGCCCCCTACCGTCGTCGCATTTACAGCCGCTATCTCATGCTCCACATACCCCCAATCACCTCCAAGCACTTTCCCTATATTCACCACCACATCTATCTCTACTGCCCCGTCCCGAATCTCCTCTTCGATCTCCCTCTGCTTCATCACTATTGTGCTGCTCCCATGCGGAAACCCTGCTACTGCACACACCCCAACCTCACTGCCCCGCAGCAGCTCCGCTGCCATCCGCACCGCATACGGCTTCACGCAAGCCGTCGCTACGTTGTACCTCAAACAAATTTCACACCCCCGCTCCAGCTCCTTGTCCGTCAGCGTCGGATGCAGCAGTGAGTGGTCTATCATCTTCGCTAAATCGCGCAACCTTATACCTGCGTTCATTACACCTCCTTTCTTCGCTACTTACTTACATCCTCGCGCCAATCCTTAATCTGTACCACCCCGCACCCACTTCTTCGCCACCTACTCGACCCCCTTCTGCCTCCTCTAATCTCCGCCCAGATTCCATAACCATCTCGGGATCCTTCGTCCGAAAGTGCACGCGCCCCTCGCTGTTCGCTGCTAAACTTACCCCCATACTGTCACTTACCCTTCGCGACGCCAGTAACTTACTATCTCCCCATATGCCCCACGCAACTTGCCTCGCGCCCATCTCACTGCCCCATTCAGCAATGACCGCAATATCACCCGTCAATACCCAGGCACCTCCGCACCCGGGCAGATCCCAACCACTCCCCGGTATAACCACTCCCCAACTGCTCCGTACGCACAATAATTGAAAGAATTCATTCCCGGGTCCTAAAATCCTTTCTCTTCTGTCCACCCATCCTACCGTTCCCATATCGCCGTCGCCCTGTTCGTTACCGCATACAACTACGATGGTCAACTTCTCTCCATCAGCAGCGCGTACGCTACCTCACCATACCCACTCGCCCTCAATGCGTGCTGGATACACGGCGTCCCCAAAAACCCCGCGCAAAGATGATACCCCGCCGCTTACTGTCACGCACCAGTTCTTCCGCTGCGCGCTCCCGCTGACCCTCTCCACTAAGTTAAACTGTCTCACTCTCCGCTCATCACACACTCGTACAACCCCTGTGCGGTTACATATAGCCGCGCGTCCTTCTCCTCACCCTTCACCTCAAACTCCTTCCGCAAAAATGGACATGGATCCGTCGTCCACACACCACCCCCTAACCGCCCACCAATCCACTCCGCGCGCCACGCTCTTCACTCCAAAAGCCCCATCTCCCACTACCCTACCTCACTCCACTCGCTTACTTCACCTCGCTCGCCCCATACCCGTACCTCCCAACACAATCGCTCCCTCCACCGCAGCTCATGACCCCCCTACTCCACTAACACACTCTGATCGCTCGTCAACCTGCCACTCTCCCACGCATCCCCCTCCCCCCGCTCATCCTCTACCTCCCAGCTTAACCCTGACACACGCTCACCTATTCCCAACACCCTCCTCCCTCAATACTAACACCGCAGTCTCTTTCCTCGCTTCTCCCCCACCCCTACTCTGGTAAACTTGCTAACATATCCTCCGTCATCGCCCAACGTCGCCGTCTCCCTTCCATATATGCCTCAAGATCGTCCACTAACATCGTCACAATCCTCACCACCGATTCCATCACCCCACCTGCCCGGTGCGGCGTTAAATAGGCCGTGCTCAGCTGCCGTAACACCGAATCTCTCTCCAGCGGCTCCCGCTCGAATACGTCAAGCAAAGCAATCATATCCCCGCGCCGCAATCGTTCCTCCAACGCCCGCATGTCTATCAGCGACGCCCGCCCGACATTCACCAGCACGCAGCCTCGCTTCATCATTCGAATCTGTGCCGCTCCAATCAAGTTCTCACTCCCCTTGTTGTTCGCCGCGCACAACACAACTACTTCCGAATTCTTCACCAACTCGTTCAGCGTGCACAGCTTCGCCCCGTACTTCCTTGCCACCATTTTCGGTAAAAAAGGATCGTACGCCCGCAATTCCACCCGGAACGGTTCCAACAACTCCGCTAACCGCTGCCCTATTCGCCCAAACCCCACAATCCCTACACTCCGCCCCGTAAGTTGCCGCTCTCTCTCGTCTATGTCCGTCGGAAAATCTGCTACCCATTTCTCCGTCCCTGCACGCATTTCCGCATGATAATCGCTGATACGCCGCAGCCCGTTTAAAATCAATCCCAACGCCATCTCTGCCACTGCCGGCGACCACCCCGCCCGCGCCTCGCTTACCGCTACCTTTCGCTTCATTAATGCCCGCACCGCCGCTTGTGTCCCGTTTAAATACCCCACGAACCTCAACCGTGGCGCCTGCGCCAGTAACTCTTCGTTTAATACCGGCCACGACCACATAATAATCCCCTCCGCCCACCCTATGTCCCTCACAATCTCCTCCGCCGTGTTGTGCGACCGTTGCCGCACTAACCCCAGCTTCCTCAAACGCGCCCACACCGGCTGTAACGGTCTCCAACTGAAAAAACCAGGCGGTAAGTTCACTAATATTCGCAGCTTCTTCTTCTTCACTTCCTTCCTCCCAACCTCGTTACGTTTTACCTACACTTTCCTCACACTTCACCTTCACCGGTACCCCACCCCTCCGCGCCGACGTCAGTACACTCACAACTGTTCTCAACCCCATCAACCCCTCTCCAAGTTCCGGACCCTCCCCACCCTCTCCGCGCACCCGCTTCAAAAACTCTCGCGTCTCTGCCTCATACAAATCTCCCTCCCCCTTCACATGCTCTACCAGACGCCTTCTCTCGCCCGTATGCGTAAATTCCGCTTCTTGCGCACTCCTAAATTTCGCTGTCACCCACTCACAAACAACCGTAAACGGATTGTTCCACTCCATCGGTATCGCACAGTTCGTCGCTGCAATCGTCCCTAATGCCCCATTCCTAAACCGTAAAACAGCAGCACTCACATCCTCCACACTGTACCCAGGTGTCTCCCTGTGACAAATGTTCCCCACAAAACCACTCACACGCTCCACTGCCCCAAATAAGTGCATCCCTAAATCATACAAATGTATCGCCTGCTCTAATACTTGCCCTCCGCTTTTCCGCTTGTCCCGCCACCACGCCCCGTGCAGCGCGTTGCATTCATACCGACCATCAAACAGCACCGCGCGCCCCGCCGTGCCCTCCTTAATCAGCCGCGCTAATCGCCTCACCGCCTTCCCATACCGCATGTGGTACCCTACTTGCGTCACAACACCCGCCCGCCGCACCGCCTCCACCATCCGCTCCCCAACCTCTACCTTGAGCGCTATCGGTTTCTCTATAAATAAGTGCACCCCACGCTCAACTGCCGCAAATACCGCTTCCTCATGGGCATGCGGCGGCGTGCACACATACAACGCCTCAGGCATTTGCTCTCGCAATAACCGTGATACCTGCGTGTAGACACCGCTGGCTCCTAACCCGAGTCGCCCCGCCAATGCTTCTGCATGACTTCGCTCACGGTCGCATACCTGTCTCTTATACACATCT
>JAOACZ010000219.1 GCA_026417575.1 bacterium
GCCATCTTGTCTTCCTTGATGCCCGTTTGCGTGAACTCCGCCGCCTCACCTTCGCGGCAACTGCCCCGACCGTCACTGCTGACTTCCTCCGTGAACCCCTCACCGAGCAAAACGACACCAATGTTGCCGCCACGCTTCCCCCGCCAGACCCACCTGATTACTTCACCACCCAGCCGGCCCGCGTCCAGGAGTTCGTCCGCCAGTATCGCGCCCTCTTCAATAACCGCACCAACGTCGTCGCCGACAACCTTCCCACCTCGCCCGCGCCCCGCATCTGCGGCTTCCGGCGCACCGCCTACGGTGAATTCGTCGTCGTGCTCTATCACGATCGCTACACTGCCATGGTTAATGTCATGGAGCCTATCGGCGCCCCACGTTCCGTCCACGTGTTCTTCAATCTGCATGTCACACTCCTCGACAAACTGACGCTTGAAGAACGCCTTCGCATCCGGCTTGATGCGTGCTCCATGCACTCGTACGACAGCTCACACGTCCAGCTTCTTGACACTAGTCAGGACGGCCAGCATGAGCTGTTCCTGTTGTTCAAAGACCGCTAAATCTACAAAGTTATTGCGTAATGACAATGTTGCTTGCTCGGTTCTCTACTCTTCAACCTCCCTTTCCTTCACTTATCTCGTCCGCCAACAACCAGGTTGACTATCGGAGTCCTCTCGCTGGTCCTGTCTCCGCATTGTTACCATCTGTGGCCCAAGGCATTACTTTATGTTCAAAAACGCACCTTGTTCACCGCTGCCTCTCATTCATAGCTACGTTCGCGCACCGCGGATCTCATCAAACTTCGTGCTCTGTAACTCCGTTCATACCCAACATAAGCTGACCGGAACAGTTGCACCAAATGATTAACGTCCAGCGCATCACGTCAAAAAAAACCTCGCAAACTTTATACCATCCGTCCCTACGTACCAGCAGCGCGCCGCGTCTGTTCGTCTTTAGTGACATCGGTGCTGATCCAGACGATCAGCAGTCCCTTATTCGTCTTCTTCTTCACAGCAACGATATCGAAATTGAAGGCCTTGTCGCTACTGCGTCCGGCACTCCCGGCGAGCTTCCCTATGCCATCACTCAACCGTGCCTCATTCGTCATATCGTGCGCGCATACGCTAGTGTCTACCCTACTCTTGCCCTCCACGACCCTCGCTATCCGCACCCTGACAGGCTCCTTGCTTGTGTCGCATCCGGCAACCGTCATCGTGGACACAACGCCATCGGTCCCAAACATGACACTGACGGTTCGCGAGCCCTTATTGCCGCCCTCGACCGCAACGACCCCCGCCCACTCCATGTAGCCCTCTGGGGCGGTCAAACCGATCTCGCCCAGGCCCTCTGGCGTCTTCACCACGACCGCGGACCAGAGGCCCTCCTTGCCTCACTCGCCCGGCTTCGTATCTATGACATTGCCGACCAAGACCACCTCGCCGACTACATTCACAACACTTATCCCTCTCTTTTTTATATCCTTTCCAACCCACCCCCAGGCGCAGATCGTTACCGTGCCGCGTTCCGTGGCATGTACCTCGGCGGCGATGAATCACTTACCTCCCGCGCATGGCTCGAGCAGCATGTTAAAACTGGTCACGGTGCTCTTGGTGCCCTGTACCCAATGAATACGTGGACTGCCCCCAATCCCCATGGCGCTATGAAGGAGTGCGACACACCTTCTTGGTTTTACATCCTCCCCAATGGCCTTTCTGATCCCACTCATCCCGAGTGGGGTTCTTGGGGTGGCAGATTTCTTCCCGCTGCTCTGTCACTTTTCCGCGACGCACGTGATACGGTCAATGGCAACACCAGCGAGTGCGCCACCGTGTGGCGCTGGCGCCCTGCTTTTCAAAATGAATTCGCTGCCCGCTTAGATTGGTGCGTTACGGATCCACCCGCTGCTAATCACCCGCCTCAGGTCATCATAGAACCGGTTCCCCAGTTTGTTTCCCCGGGCACGCACCTCATTCTCGATGCAAGCCGCTCATCTGATCCTGATGGCGATTCTCTCAACTTTAAATGGTGGGTCTATCCCGAGCCATCTTCTTACCCGCTTCCCGTAAGCCTCGCTCCTGCCCACGCGCCGGTAACCGAGCTCATCATACCACCGGCTCCTTCCACCGGCTCCCTTCATGTCATCCTTGAAGTCACGGATTCAAGTTCTCCGCCCCTCACTCGCTACGCTCGCCTCGTCTTTCACATCTGCGTGTAGCGCTTCTCCTTGTCCCGCACCAGATCACGCACATTCTACTAACTTCTATTAACGCACCCCCTCATCCTTACTCCAAGCACCGACTTATGACTCACTTGCACTCGCACTTCCCAGACCAAGCCTCAAACCTACTTGTTGCCCTCGGCTGGCAGCCTTCTCACAACACCGCACACATTCTTCTGCTCGTCGCTCGCAACCAGGCGTAGCCAACGCACTCCTCGACCTACCACAATCATCACCTCAAAATCTTCTACTTGCTCATCAAAAACACCGTCTATTGGCACCAATGACCGTGCCTCCCCTCCCTCCACCACATACTGCAATGATGCAATGTTCGAGAGGGCATCACGCACCCGACACCGGGCACGCACCCCATCCTTCGACATTGTCAGCGCAACGTCTTCAATCACCGGTGGCGTGTTGTCAATCAAAAAACTGTCACTCACTCGCTCCGCATATAACTCCTCCCCCGGCGCCACTGCGCCCCTGTCACTCACGCGCACACGCACCCTATACCTCCCATCCTCCCATTCCCTCCCGTTGAACGTCAAAAAACTCTGCCTCCGTTCCTTAGTCAATAAAATCCACTCCGGTTGCTCCCCTACTCGTCCTATCCACACCCGCGCCGACAGTGCATCCCCATTCGGATCCTGCGCTTGCCATGCAATGGTCCGCGCCCCAAATGAGTGCAGCCGAATCACACCGCTCATCATTTGTGCTCCACTCACTCCCGGTACGCCAATTCCCGACGTGCTTCCTAAACCAGCCGCCGCTAGCCATTCCTGAATAAACTGACCAAGCAACCCACCCCCACCAGGCGTCGGCGGCGACGGCACCTGCGCTGCCAGCTCAGTGTGCGGCGGACTCACAACAACTACGTCCAGCACAGGTGCGCGGTTTGGCTCAGCATAGTATATTTTCACCGCCCGCACCACTGGCGACGCCGCCCCCACACCTCCTAGTTCTAATGCATATTGCAACCCCCGCGCAGGCGGGCTAACAATTCGTCCATTCTCGCTCGCCTCCTCCCACCCGCTCCACGATTTGTCCGCAACCTCGCAGTTCCCACTTCGCGTCAACACACGCACCTGCCTTTTCATATTTCCCTCAATCTCAATCCGTCCCCACCGCACCACATCCGGAACTTGCAGAACGGCTGACTCAAAACGCCCGCTCGCTGAAAACCCTGCTCCCAACACAGCGTGCAGCGCTGGCTCCGTGCACACAACCAATAGATCATTCATCCCCACGTTTCGCAAGCCTACAATCTGCCGCGCCGGTAGTTGCGCCACCAAAGCTGCTTTTCCCCGCTCTCGCAGTGCAAATAACCGCCCTTTGTTCCCCGAGCCTACGTACACACTGCCATCCTTGTGCTGAGCTAACCCGTACAACACCGGCTCGCTTGTCTGCCAGTACACCTCGCTAAACCCGTCCGGCGTAATCCGAAACACGCGTGATATATTTGGCCCTCCACCCGGCGGGGCAATACTAACCACTGTTCCTGGTGTCCCAGTCGCACCACTCAAGCCAGTCATTACCGCTGCCGCCGGGCCGCTCCCCACTCCACTTCCTCCAACTCCCACCCCCGCTCCCCCTGCACTCCCCATCGTCGCTACCCATACTACCCCATTGCTTTCTACTAACAATGACGTCACCTCACTCGCCCGCGTGTCCAAAAGCAGATACACCTCGTTTGTCCCCCGAATCCGATACACGTACCCACGCGGAGATGTCCCCGCGTACACTACCCCTCCCAGCCGCGCTATAGCCGTAATATTCTCCTCTGCACTGTCGAGCAACGTTCTCACACACGCCACACTCCCTGTGAACGTAATCCGCTGCAAGATCCCCCTTCGTCCCGTTGCCACAAGCAGACCCCCCTCCTCGTCCACCTCCAGACCCCAAATGTATCGCTCCCCAGTGTCCGCCACGCGCACTATCACGCCCCCTTTTTCTCGTCGATAAATCACTCCACCAGGCGTCACTCCAAGGTATAACGTACCCTCCTTGTCCATCGCCAGCGCCGTCACCTTCTCCTCCTCGAACGCCGCCACAAGTTCATTGCTCCCATTCGTTCGCTGCGCGTAAACTTTTCCACCCCCGGACACGTATATACGTCCATCCTCTCCCACCAGTACGGCATCAACCATCGGTATCGGAAATACACCCGTGCACACTATCCCCGGCCCCAAACGTAATGCCCCCTCCGGCTCTATCACTACTTGCCATGCCTCCCCCCTTACCCACCGTTCGTAACTGTTCTCGACAAGCAGCCCTGTCCGCCCCGCCCAGACACTCATTGCTGCCACCACCACTACGATTACACACGTGCTGCGCATAGCTCACCACCTTACGTCATCTACCATTTTCACTTTCACTTAAAAAGCTTCTCAGCCAAGAAAAATTACCACAGTTCAATATCTTAACCCGTCTCCTGCCCACGATCCCCTGCTCCATTCCACCAACCTCTCGTCACTCAAATACTACTCAGGGCAAATAGGTCTGTCACTCATCACCACGCCCTCAGTTCATAATTTAACACGACGAACTTGGTCGGAATCCTGTCGAAAAATAATATATCACAGCATGACACATCACACTTCACCAAATCAGTAATAACACGCTATCTCACTGTGTCTCGTCGCTTGGTCCGAGCCCCCCTGGTAACGTCAAAAATTCCTTGGCTTCCCATTTATGCCACTAAACGCTTCAACTACGGGATTCCCTAATCAACCGCCTCAACACGGCCTATTGTAATCACATAATCTACCCAAGTCAACCAGCGGCTTCACTGAAGGCCTTCAGAGTCCTCTTCACCTTGGTCTCAGCGGTCTTTACCCTGCTAAGCCAGCCCTCTCAAGGCTTCAGCACGCAATCCCGCAGGATTGTGACACACCGATTAGATACCCACTCAGCTCGCGTGTCACAAAGCCAAAGTCACTTTCTAGACATGCAAACTTCGACGTCCCACGCCTTCTTGTTACTCAAAGGTCATCAACTCCTCACCTCCTAAAAACCGCTCACAGTCTGTGGCAAGGAGAACCGCATCCCGCCCTTCACTCAATCACTACCTTCTTCGCCGGACTATCACTCCGCAAACTCCCAACAGCGCTGCTGACCCTGGCTCCGGCAAAATGCCCGTGATGAATACCTGATTACCTCCTACGCCAAGCACTCCCCCAGCCCATTCGGAGGATTCATCATACACAATCGCCGCATTGGTGATCGCGGGTGCAGGGCCCGTAAACGTAAACAAAGCATTCGTCTCGACAAATCCTCCCGGTAGCGCTGATCCAACCTTGTAAACTATGACCGTCAAACCGTTCAGATTGCCTAAATTCCCGCCAATTACAACACTGTCGGACGAGAACGCCCCCTTCTCCCAATGATACACAATCCCATCCCCAACGTGTACATTTCCTCCCACACTGAGCGTACCTACACTAGCACCAGGGTAGAGATGCGCTCCACTAGCCAGCGTCAGAGTCCCAACGAACGTACCTGTCCCTCCAATCCCCGCTCCACCCTCCACCAGCACTGGCCCTGTCCCAAAACACGAATTACTCACATTCATCCCAAACACAATTGCACCGTTCTTAATCTGTGTGCCCCCACTGTAGTCGTTCCCTTGTGGTGCACTAAGGCTGAACCGCCCCGGCCCGCGAAATACTACCATGTGCGGCCACGCGTTCGTTATAGTCCCCCAGATCTCCAACATCGTGTCCGCTCTTTCTGCCTCGAACACCATCGTCAGATTCGTTCTATTGTCAAGAATAATCAAACCGGTTAATTTCACGGTCCCACTCGGCGCATTCGCTGCCAGAACGCACGGGGGTGTTGCGTTCGACAATGGGAACTGCACAAAAACGTCGCAAGGAACAACGTACGGCCCAGCAAACACCACCCGCGTCGCCGTCGGCTCTACCGCACGAGGAATGTTAACCTGGTTGATCTCAAGCCGCGACGACACCGGCGGAACCGCACTCTCTGCCGCAAATATATGTACCCCACGCGCAACACGTATCAAAATGTTGCTCATCCCACTCCAATCCCCAACGTACACGTTCGTCGAAAACTCAAGAAAACCGTCTCGATCCGCCACGAGCCCAATGTACTGCCCCCCAAAGCTCGTCGCCGTCCGACTAAACTTTCCAACATACGTCACCCGCCTCTGCTTCGTATTGATGTCGCCAGAACTGTTTAACACTACCCCAATGTTAGCACTGCGAAAATCTAACTGCACTTCATTCGAAATGATGTGCTCACCCTCAGCAAACTGTAAAAGGAGATTCGGATAGTTCCCCGCTTGCTGAACTCGATACGCCCCCTGCCCAAGACCGTTCGGGCTTTGTAAGAATACATTCCCGTTCGAATGAGTCATACCCCCACCAAAACTCACATGACCTCCTCCTGTGTTTAAACTCAGTGCACGTGTGCCCGTCTTCCACAACCGCCCATTTCCCGCTAACTGATTCGCCCCGTGAAAAGTTAGCCCTGCACTCGGACCACCCACCTCCCATACGACGTCTCCGTTTATCTGAAACCCACCATTGCTCTCCCGTATGTTTACCGCCGCATTTGTCTTGATAACCACACCCACTGCAACGTAACCCCCATCCCGTACGTACCATTCTAACGTCGCACTGTTGCTAAACACCAACGTTCCTAACACCGGCGAACCCGCCCCGCTCAAATAAATGTTCGTTACATGTCCACCAGCCGGAATTAGCACATTATCCCCTGGCCCCGGTACCATCCCACCCGCCCAGTTCGCTGGATTCGTCCACAGACAATCACCGCTCGCATTGCTCCATACCGCTAGTGCCCCCTCACTTCCTCCAGCCCAACCAAGCGCTCCTGTCACAATAACCGCCGCTACGCTTCGCCTAATCTTCATAGAACCTCCTTTGTCACTCTTACTTAACCACTTGCCTTACCAGACACTGCATCTCAATTGTCTACTAATTCTAGGACATTCTCACGCGTCTGTCAACCCTCCACCCACGTCCAAGCTGAAACACATACTTTGCCGCATTGCACCCCCACTTGCTCGTGTACCCTCGTCACAACCAACACTGTCTTCCCTTCCCACACACTCGTCACAGGGCAATTTGACGCTCGAGCCGCTCTATAGCGAGAATCACATTTCTTCGCCCGCTCTGTCCCTTTCCAGCATCCACGTCCACGTCGTACATTGCCACCCAGCCTAACCCTGCTGCTAGGCAACATTGTTTCGTTACGACCACCACATATGTTGGTTAGCCACGCGGCTGACTCTACTCGCCTTACACCTGTCCGTAGACGTAAACGTTCTTACGTCACACTACTCTGCTTATCCCTCGCGTGACCACTGCCCACCAGCTCCCCGTGCGCTCGATACACCTTTCTTGAACCACTGCATCACTCTTATCCGCGACCCCGTTGTCAAATTTCTGCCTCTTTCGATGTCACTCGCTTCTCGAACTACGTGCCTCTCAATCGCTCGTAGGCCGAGTGTTTACTCGCGTAACTTGACAGAAGACCTAGCGGTTGCTATACTTGTTCCGTGACGAGGCCCAATATCCTTTTCTGCCTTGCCGATGACGCCGGATTACATTTCGGCGCTTACGGTTGCACATGGGTGAATACTCCCGCGTTCGATCGCGTCGCTCGCCAAGGTCTGCTCTTTCAACGTGCTTACACACCCAACGCCAAATGCGCTCCCTCACGCGCGTGCATCCTCACCGGCCGCAATCCCTGGCAGCTGGAACAAGCCTGCAATCATGTCAGCTTCTTCCCCGCGCAATTCAAAACCGTTTGGGAAGCCTTGAAAGAAGCCGGTTATCACACCGGCCATACCGCTAAAGGTTGGGCTCCGGGTAACCCCGGTATGATCAACGGAAAACCGCGCGAATTAACTGGCCCCGCATGGAACACCCGAAGTCTGACTCCCCCCACTCCGCACATCTCGCACATCGACTATGCTGCTAACTTCGCTGATTTCTTGGATGCCAAGCCCTCTCACGCCCCCTTCTGCTTTTGGTACGGAAGTCTCGAGCCCCATCGCCCCTACGCCTACGGTTCTGGCTCGCAGCTCGGGCGCCACACCATTTCTGAGATCGACCACGTGCCCGCTATCTGGCCGGATAACCAAATCGTCCGCAACGACCTCCTTGACTACGCTTTTGAAATAGAGCATTTCGACCGCCACCTCGGGCTCATGCTTGATGAACTGGAGCGCCGCCACCTCTTATACAACACTGTGGTCGTTGTCACCTCCGACAACGGCATGCCCTTTCCACGTGTCAAAGGGCAAGAATACGAACATAGCAATCATATGCCACTCGCCATTATGTGGCCGGCTGGGATCCGCAACCCTGGCCGCCTTGTCCCGGACTACGTTAGCTTCATCGATTTCGCACCTACCTTCCTTGAACTGGCCGGCCTCGATTCCCACCAGGCTGGTATGTGCCCCGTCACGGGGTTTAGTCTCACAGACATCTTTGCTAACGTAGTCACTCGCACTCGTAACTACGTCCTTATCGGCAAAGAACGGCATGACTGCGGTCGGCCCCGTAACCAAAATTATCCGATCCGCGGCATTGTTCACGAGGGTTGGCTCTACTTGCGTAACTACTGTCCCGACCGCTGGCCGGCCGGCAATCCTGAGACCGGTTACCTCGAATGCGACGGGGGGCCCACCAAAACCGAAGTCCTTAAAACACGCTATATCCCTTCACAGCGTCATTACTGGGAACGCTGCTTCGGTAAACGTGGCCCCGAAGAACTGTATCACGTCGAATGTGATCCCGACTGCTTGTGTAACCTCATCAATCACCCCGCTCACCGTCAACGCGCCAAGCACTTACGTGCTAAACTGGATACCGAATTGCTTGCACAAGGAGATCCCCGCATGCTCGGTCAAGGTGATATCTTCGAACAATACCCCTGGTGCGACGAATTCCTTCACAATTACTACGAACGCTTCATGCTGCGTCACATCACTGGTGAGCGCATGGAGCCCTGCTGGATCGAGTCGTCCGATGTCCAAGAACCCGAAGATCCTCCAGCCTCTTCAACTTTCCCTCCTACGCCCCTGAACACGTGCACTCCACCCACCTCAATAACATAACCTCCAGCAGTAACCATCGCCTTCTTGCCATCTTAACCTAACTAATCTCCGGCCTACCTATTCGAAACGATCACTCTTCAACTGTACGATACGTTATCCGCTCGCAGCGTGACCAAAAATTGGTGCACCGCCTGGTCTCCCCTGTTGAGATCAGCCACCCCAACCCCGTCTTTGCGAGCTCTTTTCCTGCTACTCAAAAACTCTCGCGATGGCGCCCGCACCCGCCACGTGTCCCGCTCCCATACCCCTCTCCAGCAACATATCTTCGCGTCCCACCTGTTGTGTTTGCGTATCTGATACCAAATACCCCTTGCCTGATTGCAACCCCTTCCACAAGGGCCAAAATTTCTCCAACACCTTCTCGGCCACAGTTCCCCCCTCGACCTAGGCGAGTTCAGCATTTAGACCCCGACACCACGCCCTACAAGATCCTCTCACGCCTCCCACGCAACCTTGACAAAAACGCCTTGCGAAAACACCCCTTAAACATCCTTACATGATGACTAACGTGGCACAACTGCTAACCCTCACAAATATGTTGACACCTGGACGCACAAGCCCGTCACACACGTGTAGCAGCCTCCCTTTTTTCACCTTCTAACAACTCATCTACGACCATGCAGCTGAGCAACAAAGATAAGCAAACACTGCGGAGCCTCGCATACCGCTACAGCTACATCGCTCACCTTGATGTTCAGAAAGAACGTCTCGAGCGCTATTACCGCACCAACGCACTCAAGCCCGTTCGCCCGGTCGTCCTTATCGACGAAGTCCCATGGGGAGAAATTCAAGACCCCGCCCTCGTTAATGTCTGTGATCAGAGCCTCGCTTGGCTAGAAACCCATCTGCGCCGTGTTCTCTATCAGTGGGATCACTTCCAGGTCGATCTTTTAGTCCTCCCCTTTTACCCTGTTGTGAAGCAAATCCGTTGGGTCAAAGGTTGGGGTCTCGACATCAAAGAACACCAAATTACCAGCACCACAGGATCACATATCTGCGCGCACGCCTACGAAGATCAGTTACGCAATGAAGATGACCTCAGCAAACTGCATTCGCCGGAAATCGCCTACGATCAGGAATCAACCGAAGCTGCCTACGCCGTTGCTCAGGAAGTCTTTGATGGACTACTCCCCGTTCGAATTGTCGGTATCGGTGGCTTGAGCTATGCCATGTGGGATCACATTGCCCGTTATCGCGGTGTTGAAAACATCTTGACTGATCTGTACGAACGCCCTGCTTTCATGCATGCAACAGCCCAACGCTTCATGCAAATTGCCCGCGATCTCTTTACCCAACTTGAGCAACTCGAACTTCTCGACCCCTCAGTGCCGCTCGTCCATTGCACACCCGCCTGTGCCTATGAATTGCCAGCTCCAAATTTCTCCGGTCACGTGAGACCATGTGACGTATGGGGACGTTGCGCTGCCCAAATCTTCGGCGTCGTCTCACCTGCCATGCACGATGAATTCGACCTCACTTACAACGCAGAACTTTTTAAGAACTGTGGCTTGCTCTATTACGGCTGCTGCGAACCGCTCGATCGTAAGATCGAACTGTTACGCAAACGCTTCGCCAACCTGCGCAAAATTTCAATCACTCCGTGGGCAGACCCCGCCCGTGCCGCCGAGCAGATTGGCCGCGACTTTGTCATGGCCGCCAAGCCAAATCCCGCATACGTTTCCTCACCCATCTTCAATCCCGAACCTGTCCGCCAAGAGATCGCTCGCTACTGCGAGGCCGCACTCGCTCATGGTACCACTCTCGAGTTTGTCCTCAAAGATATCAGTACTATCGCTAACAACCCTCACAATCTGACGCAGTGGGCCGCAACGGTGCAGGAAATCATCAACTGCTACTACGGTTAACGCTTTCTCATACCCTGTACTTAGATGACAATGTGTCGGCTCGTCCCTGAGGCACGCTGTAGCAGCTTCCTCTAATCGTCCACTAAACTTTTCTTACCTGCCGCGCCCTGCCCTCCTGTTTCATATAGCTACATGTCACGCACTGACACCCCGTGCATGATACCAAGCGACTTTAAGGCCTCAGCACCATAATCGGCTAATTCCTCAAAATCTGTCACCCTACTCAACTACGCACATTTGCAGGACTTGCGCGCCCCCTCAACCTTGCTCCCGCTACCAAAGCGTCTCCTCCCCCGCAATATGCACTACGACGCCTCCATTTAAACTGTCACCGATAAAAACACGTTATCCCCCATAAGCTTCGAAAGTCGACTTCGCGAAACCACGCACTTACCTCCGCTGCCACCTCTTAACCCTCAAAGGCCAGCCAAATTGTCGTCATCCCGTGTCAAGAGATTCTCCTTTCCTTTGCACTGCGACCACGGGCTTTTTTTTCCTGCTTTTGCTGTTCGGTCCGTTATAACACACCCTCCACGGTGTTTCGTGGCATGCCTCGTCGTCTTGCCGCGTGTTCCTCCATTGTGCTTGTCGCCCAGACTCTCCGCTGCTACCTCCGTTCCGGCACGCACCCCAGTGGCAGTTTTCCAAACAACTCCACCTCGCCAACCAGGCACAACGTTTCCCATATTGTCGTATGCTGAGATCATTCATTCCCTATGGCTGTTTTTTCTATATTTTTGTCTGTTTCGTAGCTTGTCAATCCTGTCATCTTGCGGTATAATACAACGATGAATAACAGTTTAGCGTGCTTCTCTTGCCGTGCGCGGAGTCCTTCTCCGCGCCGCTACACAGTGGTGCTCATCGCGTGCTCCCACGTGGGTCCACCTGACATGTACTCTAATTAACCCCTCACTAAGTAAAGACGCATGACTCATTCACTCGCAAACCTGCTCGCTCTGGCCATCTGCCTTTTCGTACCCCTTGCACGTGCCGACGTCAAGCGTCCCTACTTCATCGGTAATAGCCTCACTGACACGCTCTTGTACGACACGTTCGTCTCCTTTGCTGCTTCACGTGGCCACACAGTTGACTACGGGCGCCACATGATCCCAGGTGCACCGCTCGACTGGCTGTGGGCACATCCCGACCAGGGCTTCACTCGCATGCCCTACGGCTTCCCAACCAATGCGCTCCGCTACTACCTCTGGGACGCCCTCTCGCTGCAATGTGGTACAGCCCGCTACCTTGTTAATGAAACCAATTACGCTTCCCTTTTTATCAACCTCGGTATGCCGCACAACTCAAATATGCAAGTCTATGCCTACGCCGTCTGGCCCGCAATTCAATGGGACTTAAAATACGACTACTATACTAATCCGCCACCCCCGAGAGCCTACTCTCAGCAGTGGGTCCGCATCTACCCCGGGGGCGAACCGGGGGATAGTTCCAACCGCACCCGCGATTACAATCTCAAATTCACTCTGGCCTTGCGCAGCGTCTGGACCAACCGCCTCGCCAAGCTCGTCTGTCTGGCGCCCGCTGGCGAAATCATGTACGATTTAAATCAAAAAATGATGGCTGGTCATATCCCCGGCTATACTAACATCTTCCAATTGTATGCCGACAATGAACATCTTAATTCCCGTGGCTCGTACATGTGCGCCTGCATGTGGTACGCACTCTTGTTCCGTGAGCCTCCCTTTGGCCTCCCATCTTCCTACTATGGTTTGAGTCAATCCGATCCTTTGGTTCCCGCAATACAGACGAGTGTGTGGCAAACTCTCGTCACCTACCAATCATACACCGGCTATATACCCGAGCCCAGCATCTCTTTCCTCATCACCACGGCTCTCGTCTGGCTGCGGCACTTGCTCTGGCAAAGCCGCATGCGCCCTTAGTCAGTCCCATGCATCTCACTGCAGTCCAAAGTCTCCTGTTTCCAAACTGAGCACTTTTTTCTAACTACTGACTTCTACAACAGAACTTCTCCAAGCTCCCATCCTTTGTAGCCCTTCCTTCAGTGCCAACATCTACCTTGATTTGCACCCTGGGTTTCTTCCGCGCCGTCCTGCCAGCTTCACCTTGGCCCAATCTGCATTATTTCGCACTTCCGATCAGCATCCGCAAGAAATACTGCCTCTATTAGCTTTGCGTCTGGCGTCCCTCTTGACAACAAAACCATGCGCAACGCCTCCAACCGACGTATGGCATGCTTAACAGGAAAGAGCCAGCCTAGTTGCCCTCAGCCCACACTCTTTTCGCCACTCCCGGCATTGCGAGAAAAACACCTAATAGCCTTCTAAATCCTTAACCACCCTTGGCCTCTCTCAGACTATTCAAACTCTAGGCGTCTACAGCAATTCAGCACAGCAACGCACACTCCCCTCCAAAAAACTACGGGTTGACTCAAAGGAGGTCGTCTTTAAAAACAACCTTCGAGAGTCGCGCTTTTGACTTATACCCCCCTCCCTCCAGTTCGCTACCACGCTACCTCCTGCGCTTCCTTTGCATCAGTTCAGATCAACACAATTCAGAAAGTCTCCCTCGCTCTCTGGTTGCGCCGACGTTCAATGCTCTCCACCTCTCATTCCCAGTCGTCACCCAAGTCGCTTAGTGTGACATTATCCTTGCTTCCTCCCGACGCTACTTGACAGCAAACAGTAGCTGATGAAAACCCCGTACCATCCCATTCACTGGTACGGCCACTTCTGCTAGCACGGCTTCCGCTACGCTTGCATTGGCTTCATCGCGCCATCGCGCCATTACGCTAGGGGGCAATGCCTCCATCACCTTGCTCCCGACCACCAATCCACTCGTTCTTCCTACTAGCTGCACGTATATCCAGTCCCTGCGCCGATGCCGCCGCGCTACCTCAAATAGCCCCTTCAGCGACCGCGGCTTCATCTCTCTCACCCGATCGCCTTCTTCTGCTCGATCTGCATCACAAATCTGAACCTTGTACTCCCCAGGTCGTACATCCTCCGGCACACGCAGCCCTACCGTCTCTATCCGCTGCTCACCCTGGTATGGCCGTATTTCTATTTTCACCTGTAACTCCTCCCCTGGCCGCACTTCACTCCGCTCAAGCCATGCCCTCTCTACCCGCGCGCGCTCCACTCGTTCCTCAAACAAAAACCTTACTTCCACACTCTCCAATGCCAACGGCGCAAACTCATTCTCCAACAGTTTCCCCACCATCCTCATCAAGCTCACCGCCGCCATGCCTTCCCTCTCATCGTCAACCACGTTCGTCACTGCTACCTCTTCACCACTCTCAAACCGAAACCTTCCCTCATATCGAGTTGTCCGTACCCGGCTGGCCTCCAACGCCATCTCCAACGGGTCAATCAGCGCAAACATAATCATCATCGGCGTGAACCGCTCATGCCGCAACCCTCGCGAACGATACTCTCGTTCCCCAAATACCGGGTGCGTCGTCCGCACCCTCACGTCCACCGTCCGCGCATACCGTCCTATTCGTCCCACCACCGCAGGCGCGCGATCCTGTTCTATGCTCCCTACTATCTGCCCTATGTTTGACATCTTGTACGAGCGCATAAATGAATGCGAGACCGCCAATACCTCCGCCACCGCCATGGGCATCTCTATCGGCCCACATTGCAAAAAAGGATGCCCAAACGCCAAAATCGTGTCACCCTCTCGGTATGTCACTGTCCCCACCGCTGCCACCGAAATATCTCCGTGCAGAATCACGCCCGCCACAGGACTCCCCGGGATAAGATCAGCCTGAATGTTCGTCAGCCCCGTGTTCCCTCCCTCTACCACCATTATGTCGTAAGGCCTGAGTTGCTCCGCAAGCCATGCCACCGCTCTCTGACTCGCACCCGCTATTGTCAGCGGCGCTAGCATTTTCCCAAACCCTCCTCCGAACCGCTTTCCCCCACCACTCCCTCCCCATGATCCCATCGGCAATTGCCGCATCTTCAGCATCACCTCTATCGGCGTCGCCATGAAATGGGCTTGATCACGCTGAAAAATTGGCCCATACGCGTACGCTCCGATGATCCTACCATTCACGTACACCGGGCTCCCACTCATCCCCGCCACCGGCCCCGAATGCTTATTCCTCGCGTCCAGAGCCTCACACAAAATCACCGCTTCCCCGGGATAAATGCTGTTCTGCATCACCCCCACCACCCGCATCGGAAACGTCGTTACCACCGTCCCTTCCACGCATGTCCTCCACTCCCCCGTCGCCCCCACCGGCACCTCACTCACCTTCATCGTCGGCGGCGCCGCAAACATACCCCAAGCCAGTTGCGCCACCCCCACCGCCCCTAACCACGCCACACGTCTCCCACTCATGCAAACAAATCCCCGTGACTTCGGTATAAATGCTCAACCCTCAGATGCTTGTACGCACGTTCCAGTGCGATCCGCCCCGCCGGTGTACGCTTGATAAAACCCTGTTGAATCAAATACGGCTCGTACACCTCCTCCAGCGTGTCGTCTTCCTCCCCCAGTGACACCGCTAGATTCTTGATCCCCACCGGCCCACCGCCAAACTTATAAATCAACGCCTCCAAGTACCCCCGATCCATCTCGTCTAATCCTTCCTCGTCAATGTCCAACATCCGTAACGCTTTGTCCGCTACTTCTTGCGTCACCACCCCGCCCGCACGCACTTGCGCATAATCTCGCACCCGCCGTAACAAAAAATTCGCTATCCGCGGCGTCCCTCGCGATCGCTTCGCTATCTCCAGCGCCCCTTCATCCGCTATCTCAATGTTCAAGATCCGCGCCGAACGATGCACAATCTGGCGCATCTCTTCCACACTGTAATACTGCAGCCGGCACATAATCCCGAACCGCTCCCGCAGCGGCGCCGATAATAGCCCGGTCCGTGTCGTCGCACCTATCAACGTAAACCTCCGCAACTCCAACCGTACCGACCGCGCCTGAGGCCCCTGGTCAATCATAATATCAATCGTGAAGTCTTCTAACGCAGGATACAAATACTCCTCCACTACACGGTTCATCCGGTGAATCTCATCTATAAACAGCACGTCGTTCTTCTCCAAGTTCGTCAGCAACCCCGCAAGGTCTCCCGCCTTCTCTATTACCGGCCCCGACGTCCCGCGCAACTTCACCCCCAGCTCGTTCGCTAAAATGTGCGCTAAAGTCGTCTTCCCTAACCCCGGCGGCCCGCTCAGCAACACATGATCCAATGCCTCGCCTCGCTGCCGCGCCGCCTCCACCGCAATCGCCAACCGCTCCTTTAATGCCTCTTGTCCGATGAAATCCGCTAACCGCTGCGGTCGCAGCGTTAGGTCTAATGCGTCGTCTTGATCCGGTATGTGCCGGAGAAACGACTCCGCCATACTACCCCTCCTGCAAAGCAACTAATGACCGCCGCACCACTTCTTCAACAAGAATCGGTCCGCCCGCTTCGTTCATGACACGTTTCACCACCCCGTACGCCTCCGCATTCCGATACCCTAACGCCACTAACGCCAGCACTGCATCATTCATCACCCGCTCTTCCTCTGTCGGCGCTTTCTCCGCCCGCTCCTCCGCACCCGCCGCCACTGGCATCTTGTCCTTTAGCTCTACGATAATCCGCTCCGCAGTCTTTTTCCCTACCCCCTTGATGCTTGACAACCTCCTCACATCTTCGTTCGCAATCGCCGCGCGTAAGCTCACTAACGGTAGCCCACTCAATATCCCCAATGCTGTCGTTGGCCCAATGCTCGTCACGCCAATCAACAACATAAACATCGCCCGCTCCTCTTTCGTGCTAAAACCATATAGTACCTCATCGTCTTCCCGCACGCTGTGGTACACGCATAGCCGGATTCGCTCACCAACCGCCGGCAAGTCCTCGTACGTGCTTAGACTAATCAGCACCTCATACCCCACCCCTCCCACGTTGACCACCACTCGCGAGGGCGTCTTCTCCTCCAACACCCCTTCAAGAAATACTATCATCCTATCCGCTCCCGCAGCCGCTCCGCATGCGCATGGCAAATCGCTAACGCCAACGCATCCGCTGCATCGTCCGGCTCAACCTCCTCACGCAAATTCAAGATCCTCTGAATCATAAACTGCACCTGCTCCTTCCGTGCACTTCCTCGCCCCACCACCGCCTGCTTCACCCGCGACGGTGCGTATTCAAACACGGGCACACCCGCCCGCGTCAGTGGCAAAATCGCTACGCTCCGCGCCTCCCCTATCCGCAACGCTGCCCGCACATTCTTGAAAAAAAACTGACTCTCCACCGCCCCCGCGTCCAACTGATACTCCCGCACCAGCTGCTCAATTCCCTCATAAATCCGCACATGACACTCCCACGGCGTACACCCCGTATCACTCTGTATTGCTCCATACTCCACACACTGTCTCTTATACACATCT
>JAOACZ010000230.1 GCA_026417575.1 bacterium
GGGGTGTTGGTGGGATTTGGCGTTTTAGGGTATAGGATGTACAGAAAGTGTTCCGGGAAAGGAGGCGACGAAGGTGAAGCAGGTGAGGGTCGGTATTGGCAAAGGATGCGGAGACGGGGTGGGAGGGTGCATCAGACGGGAGTTGTGAATTGTGCACATGCGAGGTGTGAGGTGAGATTGCGGGTGGCGAGGACGGTGGGGTTAAGGCAATGATTTTTGTTGATTGGGGATGGTGGTGAGAGTGGGTTGAGTGCGCGCGGGTGGGAGCGTGTGGGTTGGCGGGCAGCGGAGCGGTGGGAATTCAATTGACGATTTTTGTTGATTGTAAAGAGCGGTTGGGGTCGATTGGATTTGTGAGGGGTGGGTTCGTGTGGGTTGGCGGGGACCGAGGCCTGTGCCCGTCCATAAAAGGGGAGTGGTGTGGATTGCAGACGGGTGTGGTTTCAGGTGGGATTGCGGGTAGCGGGGCCAGTGCTGGTCTATGAGGGCGAATTTTCTGAGGTGCGCGTGGGCGGATGTTTACGTTGCTTAGATTTGGGGGACGAGAATTTGGCTGGGCGGTTGATGGTTTATGGAGCGGGGAAGGGATGAGCTTTGCCTTGCGCGGATGGGGGCGGTTTGTTAGAATTGCAGGGTAACCAGGGATTGAGGAGCGAGGCATGAGAGCGATGAGTGCACGAGAGTGGTGGGCGGCGACGTATTTGAGTGGGGCAGCTGAGCCGGGGCGGGAGCGAGGGGAGGCGATGCCGGCGCAGGAGTGGCCGGTGCCAGAGGGAGCGGAGGTGATTGGGTTGCCGGAACCGGGGGTTGCGGCGCCTGGGATGGTAGACTTTTTGGGATTAGTGAATGGGCGGCGGACGGTGCGGACGTACCGTGCGGAAGCCTTGAGGTTAGGAGAGTTGTCGTACTTGCTGTGGTGCACGCAAGGGGTGCAGAAAATGGAGGCGGGTGGGAAGACACTGCGGACAGTACCGTCGGCGGGGGCGCGGCATGCGTTTGAGACATTGGTTTTAGTGAATGCGGTGGAGGGTTTAGAGGCGGGGCTGTATCGTTATGTGGCGAGCAAGCAGGGGTTAGTGAGAATGGAGATGAGCGCGGAAAGAGTAGAGGAGTTGACAGACAGTTTTCGGAACGTGCAACTAGTAACGCAGTCGGCGGTGGTATTTTTGTGGGTGGCGGTGATGAAGCGGATGACGTGGAGGTTTGGGGCACGAGGGTGGCGGTATATTTTGTTGGACGCGGGGCATGTGTGTCAGAATTTGTATTTGGCGAGTGAGAGTATAGGGTGTGGGGCGTGCGCGATTGGGTCATTTGATGATGAGGGGGTGAATTGTGCTTTGGGGCTGGATGGGGAAGAGGAGTTTTTTGTGTATGGGGCGAGTGTAGGGAGGAAGGTGTGAAGTACGACGTATTTTTTTACGAGGCGTTTAAGGAGGAGGAGGAGGCGTTACGGCGTTACTTGCCGGGGGGTTTGCGGGCGGGTTTTACGTGGCGGGCGATACAGGAGGCAGGGGACCGGGAGCCACCGGCGGCGGTGATTAGTGTACGGACGCAATCAGTGTTGCCGGTGGAATGGGCGGGGAAGCTGCGGGGGATAGTGACGCGGAGTACGGGGTATGAGCATGTGGTGGAGTATTTGCGAGAGACGGGTGCAGGGATCGCGTGTGGGTATTTGCCGTTGTATTGCAATCGGGCGGTAGCGGAGCAGGCGTTATTGATGTGGTTAGCGTTATTACGGAAGCTGAGGCAACAGATGGCGCAGTTGCCGCGGTTTGAGCGGGATGGGATCACGGGAGCTGAGTGTGCGGGGGCGAGGCTGGCGGTGTTTGGAGTGGGGAACATAGGGTATGAGGTAGTGCGGATAGGGCGAGGGCTTGACATGGAGGTGGTGGGGGTGGACATAGTGAAGCGGCATAGAGACGTGAGGTACGTGAGTCGGGAGGAGGGGTTGAGGTGGGCGGAGGTGATAGTGTGTGCGATGAATTTGACGAAGGAGAACGAGGGATATTTTGCGCATGGGGTGTTGCGGGAGGCGCGGCGTGGGGTGATTTTTGTGAACGTAGCGCGGGGGGAGTTTTCGCCGCCGGTGGAGTTGCTGGAGTTATTGGATGAGGGGCAGTTGGGGGGTGTGGGGCTTGATGTGTATCCGAATGAGAAGCAGATGGCGGCGGCGATGCGGTGTGGGGCTGGGGAGGGGGAGTTAGATGAGCAGGCGCGAGCGGTGTTAGAGTTAGCGCGGCGGCCGAATGCGATAGTGACGCCGCACAATGCGTTCAACACGCGGGAGGCGGTGGAGCGGAAGGCGCGGCAGGCGATCGAGCAGGTGGAGGAGTTTCGGGCGAGAGGGAGGTTTAAGGGGCCGGTGCCGCTGGGGGTAGGGGGGACAGGGGGAGCTGTGGGTGATGGGGGCGAGGATTAGGTTAGTCGAGAGTGGGGGGGTGGACGAGTTGTTGGATTTGAGGTTGGGAGAGGTTGTCGGCGGTGACGAGGGTGACGCCGGTATCGATGCGCTGGGGGACGGGTTTACCTTGTAGTGCGGCGACGGCGGTTTTGACGCCCTGATAGCCCATTTGGTAGGGGTTTTGGACGATGAGGCCATGGAGTTCGCCAGCTTGAAGGGCGGCGAGGAGAGCGGGACTGACGTCGAAGCCGACGAAGGCGACTTTCGCGGCGCGGCCGGCGGTTTGGAGGGCGCGGAGCATGCCGAAGGTGGTGGACTCGTTAGGGCAGAAGATGCCGGTTAAGGAGGGGTATTTATTGAGGAGGTTTTGGGCGACGCGCATGGCGGACTCGGCGGTAACGCCGCCGTACTGGTCGCTTGAGACGATGCGCATGGCGGGGGCGAAATTGGTGATGGAATCGAGGAAGCCTTGTTCGCGTTGCATGGTAGAGGCGGAGGCTTCGGCGTAGCGGAGCATGAGGACATCGCCGGTGCCGCCGGTGATGCGGGCGAGGTGTTGTGCGGCGAGTTGGCCGCCGCGGTAGTTGTCAGTGGCGACGAAGCTGGCGTAGTCTTTGGAATTAAGGTCGGAGTCGATGATGACGACGGTGATGCGGCGTTTTGTGGCGGCGCGGACGGGGCGGACGAGGGCGGTGGCATCGAGTGGGGCGAGGACGATGGCGTCAACGCCGCGGCTGATGAAATTTTGGACGAGCTCGATTTGCATTTTGCGATCATCTTCTTTGTGGGGGCCTTGCCAGATGATGTGGACGCCGAGTTCGTTGGCGGCGGCGCGAGCTCCGGCGTGGATGGACTTCCAGAAGACGTGGGTGGTGCCTTTTGGGATGACGGCGATGGTGAAGGTTTTGTTGGTAGCAGCGAGGGCTGCGGTAGAGAGGAGGAGGGAGAAGAGGAAGCGGTGCATAGTGTAGTCCTTGGGGTGATGGAGGTATTATAGCAAAAGGGGGGTTTGGATGGGGCGGACGAGTCGGACGGGGCGGACGGGTCGGGTGGGTCGGATGGGGCGGAGGGAAATGGTATACTTGGGTATGCAACGTGTGAGCGAGATATGTACGCGGTTGTTGCCGGTGTGGGTGGTGGCGGCGGGGGTTGGGGGGTATGTGTATCCGCCGCTGCTGAGGTGGCTGGACGGGCGGATTGAGTGGCTGTTTGCGGCGACGATGGTGGGGATAGGGGCGGTATTGAAGCCTGGAGACTTTTTGCCGGTGGTGCGGACGCCGCACTGGGTAGTGCTGGGGACGCTTGCGCAGTTTACGATCATGCCAGTTCTGGGGTATGGTGTAGCGCGGGTAATGGATATGCCGAGGGAGTTGGCGTTAGGTTTTATCTTAGTTGGCTCGGTGCCTGGGGCGATGGCATCGAATGTGATCAGCTACTTAGCGAGGGCGGATGTAGCGTACTCGATTGCGTTGACGACGTGTTCGACATTACTGGCGCCGGTAGTGACGCCGGGGTTGGTGTACGTATTTGGGAAGACGCTCGTGGAGGTAAGGTTTTGGCCGATGTTTTTCAACATAGTGAGGATAGTGATTGTGCCGTTGCTGGTGGGAGTGGGGCTGCGGTATTGGTGTGGTCGGGTGATAGAGCGAGTGGCGTGGGTGTTTCCGTTGGTATCGGCGGTAGCGATAGCGCTGATATGTGGGTTGGTGGTGGCGTTAAACAAGGAACGGCTTGTGGGGATGAGTGGGGATGTGATAGCGGGTGTGGTGTTGCACAACGGGTTAGGGCTACTGGGAGGGTACTGTGCGGGGTGGGCGTATGGGTTTGATGGGAAGCGGCGGCGGACATTAGCGATAGAGGTGGGGATGCAGAATGCGGGGTTAGGTGCGGTGTTAGCTTTGAAGCATTTTGGAGCGGAGGCGGCGCTACCGAATGCGGTGTTTGCGAGTTGGTGTGTGGTAACGGCGGCGGTATTAGTGGAGTTGTGGCGCGCGAGGGGGATGGAAGAGAAGGAAGGAGAGAGTGCAAAGGAGGAAAGGGGATAAGGCTTCAGGGATGACGACTGGTTGTGGAGGGAGGGTTGTGAGGTTGCCGTAGGGATCGCGGGCGGAGACCTGGTAGAAGAAGGAGCTAGCGGGCGGAGGGTAAGGCCAGGAAGCGGAGCGGGTCCAGTTGTAGTTACGGGCGTGGATCCAGACGGAGGTGGAAGGATGTGGCCAAGAGTAGAAGAGGTTAGTGAAGGTCCAGGCGTTGGAGTCATAGCCAGCGAAGAGTTGGAACTGGGCGATATCGGCGGAGTTGTCGGGGGTGGAGTTATCGAGCCACGCGAAGATGGTGAAAGAATGGAAGTCGTTGGTAGCGAGTAGTGCTGGGGGTGAATGATCGCCGTTCGTGTTTGAGTGGGAGTTAAGCCAGAGGGGGAGGAAGGGGTTGTAGAGGGGGTCGCCGATGCAGACGGTCATCCAGCATTCGGCGAGGAAGAGGGAGTTGTAGCAAGCTTCGGCGAAGCAGAAGCCTTGGGAGAGAGCGCGGAGGAAGCGAGGGACGAGTGGGATACCGATACTGAGAGGTTCGGCGAGTGGGCCAGCGGTGGCGGAGAGGCCACGGATGATGGCGGGGCCGGCGAATTGGTCGAGGGAGAAGCGGCGGAAGTCGTAGGCGCTCCAAGACTGGTTGTAGAAGGCGATGGCGCCAGGTGGCCATAGCCAGCAATCGCGGTAGTTGTAGGCGCCGTCGATGGTGTAGTATTCGGAATAGAAGAATGCGTCGGTGATGGGGAGGAGACAAGGATGAGCGAATTCGATGAGGTCACCTGGGGCGCAAGCGTTGGTAGAGGAGACGAAATAGGTTCCTGGGAGAGAGTTGGAGCCGAGGAGGGTGAGGGAGACAGCGGAGGAGAGATTGCTGAAGGTAGCGGCGGATTCGAGGGGTGGGAGCATCCACCAAGCGTAGGTAGAGTTGTTGAGGTAGGAGAGCGACACGGAATTAGAGGTTAGTGAGGCGATGGTGAACTGAATGCGGGGTGTATGCTGAAGTTCACCGATTTCACGGGGGTGGTTGTCGTAGATGACATCCCAGGGAGGGAGAGCGTTGGAGAGGGAAGGAGAGAAGACGGAGTTATTGACGGCGCCGCGGTTGACGCCGAGGACCCAGTTTTTGATGTCGACGCCGCGGTTATGAGGGAAGAAGTCGGTGAAGAGGGCGCCAGCGTAATCTGGGTCATCGCCGCAGTAGAAACGAGTGTAGAAGGGGTGGTGGGGAGAGCCTGCCCAATTGTAGAGGTAGTGTTCGGCGTAGATAGCCTTATCGACGAGGGCTTTAGCGAGTTCTGGGGTGGGGGCGTCGAGGCGGGTGACGAGGAAGAAGCCGAAGGAATCGTAGTTGAAGGAAGGGTCTGAGGCGCGCAGGTCGGCGAAGTGGTAGGCTGAGGCGGGGTTGGAGGCATAGTCGAAGTAAAGGGGTACAGGGGTTTCGGTGAGGGTGTTAGTTGGGGCACCAATTTCGACTTGGTCGTCGCCCCAGAAGGGGGGGTAGCCGTAGGGGGAGCTTGGGGGCCGACCTGGTTTTGGGAGGCCGTTGGTCCAGACGATACCGCCGTAGTAGCGGCGGAAGACGTTGCAGAGGAAGAGGTCGAGGGAACGGAGGCGAGCGGTGAATTCGGGGGCGTTGTGGATGGTAGAGCGGAGGGAGTAGACGGGGTATTCGTAGAGGTCGGTGAAGCAAGTATCAACGTAGTAGGGGACGCCGTAGACAGGACAGAGGAAGAGGATTGAATCACGGTAGGGCTGAGCGGTGAGAGGGTTTGTGGTGAGGAGGTAGTGAGCGAGAGGGACGACGATGTTGCTGTAGAAGGAATCGTACCGGAGGGTGACGTTGGTACTGAGAAGCATGCGAGGTTCGCCGGAGGAGCGACTAGGGCCATGAGGTGGGCCGTAGGTTCCCATGAAGTTGGTGATGAGGAGTGCGAGGAGGTTGTTTGTGGGGATAGCGCGGCGATGGGCGTAGTAGAAGGCGACTTCGGCGGAATCATTGGTGCCGTTAGCGTTTTGATCTGGCCAAGCGGCGTTGTAGAGGACGAGGACATTGGTGCCGGTGGGGTGGGGGGGGGGGCCGACGTTATGGAATGGTCCGGCAGGGGGATGAGCGAGGGTTAGGGAGGGGAGGAGTGCGAAGAGGGAGAGGGAGAGGGGAAGAGAATTTGTGATGGGGGAACTATTCTTCATGGGTTTTGAAGGAGAGAAGGGGGTCACCGAGGAAGACATTTTGCCAAGAGAGGACAGGGGTAGCGGCGTAGGCAGCTTCGATGAAAGAGAGGCCGGAGCCGTCAGGGCGGACGTAGTTTTTGAAGAAGAGGTCTGGGAGTGTCCAGCCAGCGACGAGGGGTTCGAAGACGGTACCGATGGTGGCGCAAACGCCTTCGCGGATGAGGGCGGGGACGGCGGATTCTGGGCGGCGGAGGGCGGCGGCGCCGAAAGAGCAGACGTGAACGGCGATGGCGCCGGGTTGCCATTTAAAGCCGGCGTAGGTATTTGAGGTGCAATCGCCATTAGGGCCGGCGTACCAACCCCAATAGAAGAGGGCGGGTGAGCCGGGAGAGGAGAGCAAAGTTTGGTGAGGGTCGAGAAGGACGTCGAAGCCGAGGGAGGCGAGGTAGCGAGCGGCGTTCGCGATGGCGGAATTGTATTTGGTTATGAGGCCGTCGCGGGAGTTATTGACGAGAGGTTGAAGATCGAGGAAGGCGGTGTGGCAACGTGGGGCACGCAAGCTGGCGCGGACGATGAGGGCGTGAGCGTCGCGCTCGGAGAGGCCATCGAGGCGTGCGACGAGGAGCATATCGGTGCGGGTGAATGGCTGGGTGGAGGCGAAGTAGGGGTTAGGGGAGGCATAGAGGCCAGGGGTAGCGGATAGGCCCTTAGTAGCGAGTTCGGAATCGACGCTGGCCCAGCGGGTGGAGAGGGGTTGGTCTGAAGGTGAGGGGCCGTGATCGACGACTTGCCACGGGAGGCCGTGGCACAGGACGAGGCAGCGGGCATGGTGCTGGGAGACGAATGCGAGGATAGGGAGTTCGAGAGCGGAGCGAAAGAGTTCTTGGGAGATAGCGCGGGTATCGGGAACGGTGACGAGGAGGAGGTGATTTGAGGGGATAGAGCGGCTGTCGATGTAGTTTTGGGCGACGCGGATGGAGGCTGGGGAGGAGGCGTTGGCGACGACGACGAGGTCTGCGGGGCTTAAGGCTAGGGAGAGGGAAGAGAGAAAGGAAGAGGAGGAAGCGAGGAGTGCGGTGCGGAAGAGGCGAGAGGGAGAGTGAAGGAGTGAGGGTAGGTACATGATTACGAGTTGAGCAAATTGAGGCCGATTTCGGTGAGAGCGCGAGCGTTTTCGGGTGAGTAAGCTTCTGCGTAGAAGCGGACGAGGGGCTCTGTACCGGAGAAACGGAGGAGGAGCCAGGAGTCATCGGCGCAGATGAACTTGACACCGTCGGTGGTATTGATATTGACGACGGGCTGCCCGAGGAGCTCTTTGGGCGGGGAGGTTTTGAGGCGGGTGAGGAAGGTATGTTTTTGTTCTGGGGAGTAGTGTGCATCAAGGCGGTGGTAGCGAAGTGCACCGAACTCGCGATCGAGCCAGTCTGCGGCATCGGCGCTGTTGGAGAAGCCGAGGCCGATGAGTGCTTCAAGAAGGATGAGGGAAGCGAGAATGCCGTCGCGTTCAGGGATGTGGCCACGGATGCCGAGTCCGCCACTTTCTTCGGTGCCGACGAGGGCTTCGCCGGAGCGGAGGTAGGGGACGATGTACTTGAAGCCGACAGGTTTTTCGTGGAGGGGGAGATGAAATTTACGGGCGAAGCGGTCAACGACGACGGAGCACGAGACGGTTTTGATCATGGCGCCTGAGAGGCCGCGATTTTTGAGGAGGTGGGCAGCGATGAGGACAGCGAGTCGAGGAGTGATGAGGTAGTTGGTGCGGCTGTCGAGGGCGGCGAGGCGGTCGGCATCACCGTCGGTGATGCAGGTGAGATCGGCATGGAAGGCGAGGGCGGCTTGGATGGTATCGTTGAGGTTTTGCGGGACAGGTTCGGGAGCGATGCCGCAGAATGAGGGGTTGTGTTCTGTGCGGATAGTTTTGATGGTGTGGGGAGTATCACGCAAGAGGTCTTGGACATAGGTTTTACCGACGCCGAACATGGAGTCCATGAGGAGGCGGTAGGGGCGAGAGCGGAGAGTGGGGAAGTGAACGAAGGAGCGGAGCCACTCGAGGTAGGGCTGGAGGATAGGGAGATCGAGGATGAGGGATTTGGGGGCGGAGGGGAGTGGGGTTGAGGAGGGGGTTGTTGTGGCGATGCGGGCTTCGAACTGGGTGGTGATTTCGGGGTCAGCGGAGGCGCCGTCTGGGGTTTTGAATTTGAAGCCGTTCCATTCTGGGGGGTTGTGGCTGGCGGTGATCATGATACCGCCGTTGAGGTTGTGGTGGCGGACGGCGAAGGAGATAGCGGGGGTGGGGAGGGGTTCGGGAGCGAGGCAGACGGGGATGTGGTTAGCGAGGAGGACTTCAGCGGCGACACGGGCGAAGGAGGGGCTTTGGAAGCGGTGGTCGTAGCCGATGAGGATGCCGCGTGGGGGATGGGGCTGTGCGAGGAGCCAGTCAGCGACAGCTTGGGTGACGAGGCGAACGTTGTCGAAGGTGAAGGTATCAGCGATAATGCCGCGCCAGCCATCTGTGCCGAATTTGATGGGGGAGGGGTTCATGAAGAAGGGGAGGAAAACAAGTTAAGGTGACAAGTTGTGGAGTGCAGCGATGCGAGCAGCCATTTCTTGATCGGATTGACCGAAGAGGAAGGTACCAGCGACGAAGACGTTAGCGCCGTGAGCGCAGCAAAGCTGAGCAGTGGAGAGGTCAATACCGCCGTCTACTTCGATATCGAGGGCGAGATTGCGGCGTTGCGCTTCGGCGCGGAGAGCGGCGATTTTTGGGAGCATGTTATGCATGAATGCTTGGCCGCCGAAGCCAGGCTCGACCGTCATGACGAGGACCATGTCACACAGGTCGAGGTAGGGGAAGGCGGCGTCTGCAGGTGTGCGCGGTTTGAGGACGATACCGGGTTTAACGCCGAGGCTACGGATGGTGGTAAGAAGGGAAGAGATTTTGTGAGAGGAATCCAGGCTGGGAGATTCGACGTGGATGGTGATGAAGTTGGCGCCGGCATCGGCGAACTGAGGGGCGTAAATATCGGGACGATCGATCATGAGGTGGACGTCAAGAGGGAGGTTGGTGGCGCGGCGGAGGCAACGGACGACGGGGGGACCAATTGTGATGTTGGGGACGAAATGGCCGTCCATGACGTCGACGTGGATATAGTCTGCCCCGGCGAGGGCTGCGCGAGCAATCTCGTCGCCGAGGCGAGCGAAGTCGGCAGAGAGGAGGGAAGGAGCTACCCGGAGATTCATGTTCATGAGTGCAGCTATTATAGCAAAGCAAACAGGCGGCGAAAAGGTGTAGCTACGGGACGTTTAGCGAGCGGGGATATCACTCGTCGATTACGGATTAGTGCTGGAAAAGGTGGGCATGGGCATTTGAATGGGGGTTGAAAAGACGGCAGGGCGGTGTACGGGCGGCGTGAGAGATGCTCGAGTTCGCGAAGGTGCGGGCTGCGATGGCGGAGCAAAAGCTTGTTGTGGGATTTAGCACCGAAGGGCTAGAGAGGGACAGATCGCAGGTTTTGTCGTTTGCAGATGACACTGTGTGTTGATTATTTGAGCAGGGGAGCGGGTGGCGAGATGGTGGTCGAGGCTGATGGCGACGGATAGGAAAGAAGTGCGTGTGACACGCTTGCAGGCGTAGGGGGTGCAAACGACATTTTGTGTTGTTTGCAGACGTCAAGAAGTGTTGATTGGACGCAGTGAAGCTAGCGATAGGTTGACGAAGAGTGTGCGCCTGCGCGTGGGTTAACCTTTCGATTCGTTGTGATTTGAAGGGAGTAGAGAGTGGTGGTGAGCTAGGGGAGAGGAGATTTTGCGGGGGAAACGGATGCTGGGCGAAGATTTGGAAAGGTGCTGAGCTGGTGGTGAGGCAAGAGTAGTGAGAGAGGGGAATGGGAGGGAGAGTTGTGGGGGATTAGAGAGCGCGAGAGAGGACAATGTGGAGGTGGTCGGCGGTGAGGGGCACTGGGTTACCTTTCATGCTGCTGGCGGCGAGGGCGTGGCGGATGATTTCGGGGAAGTGGTTTGGTGAGAGGCCGTGGGCGGAGAGGGGAGGGATGAGGAGAAGTTCGGAGAGCTGGGCGAGCCAGGCGGCGGCATCTTCGGGGGAGGAGCCGGCGTTAGCGAGGCGGGCGATTTCGGCGTAGCGGGAGAGGGAGGTGAGGTGGGAATGGTGGTTGGTAGCACGGAGGAGGGTGATGTTTGTGGAGGAGACGAAGGGGAGGAGGCGGGCGCAGAGAGCGCCGTGGGGTGCGCGGAGGAGGCCGCCGAGAGGGCTAGCGAGAGCGTGGACAGCGCCGAGCTTGGCATTCGCGAGAGCGAGGCCGCTGAGGAGGGCTGCGAAGGCCATATCGGCGCGTGCGGCGAGGTCATCGGGGTGGGAGAAAGCGCGGGGGAGGGCGGTAGCGGCTCGGGTGATGCCTTCACGGCAGAAGATATCGGTGATAGGTGTTGCATGGGGGGAGACGAAGGCCTCGATGAGTTGGGTGAGAGCGTCCATGCCGGAGGCGGCGGTGACGGCGGGGGGGAGGGAGAGGGAGAGCTC
>JAOACZ010000005.1 GCA_026417575.1 bacterium
AGATGTGTATAAGAGACAGGGATTAGGCGGTGTGAGCGCGTGGGATTGGGGGCACCGAGGCCGGTGCCCCTCCATAAAAGGGGTTTTGTGAATTGCGGGCGGGCGGGTGCGTGAGAAGAGGCGGGCACGGGGGCTGGTGGCCCTGCAGGGAAAGGGGAGGATGGTGGAGGGGTGTGGGATGTGGCGGGGTGAGTGCGTGGGGAGCGGGCAACAGGGCCGGGGCCTCCGGAGTGTGTGTCCGTAGAGGCAGGGGTTGGCCTGACGCGGGCAAGGGGAATGGTCGGCTCTTGGTGGTGAAGTGGTTTGACGGTGCGGGGGCAGTTTGTTATAATACGAGGGCATGATTCCATCACACACAGGTAGGGCGCGTTTAAGCGGATGAAAGTGATTCACCGCTTTGAGCGCTACGCAGGGATCGGCGCGGTGGCGCTGATATTTGTGGGTTGTTTTGTGGTGGTACGGCCTTTTCTGTCGGCGTTGTTGTGGGCGGCGATTTTGGTTTATGCGGCGTGGCCGTGTTACGTATGGGTGCGGGCACGGTTAGGTGGGCGACGGACACTTGCGGCTGTGATAATGACGACATTGATTGCGGTAGTGATGGTGATTCCTTTTGTGTTAGTAGGGTTGACGTTGGCGGACAACATTGCGTGGATAGTGAAGAAGATTGAAGAGGCACGGAGCAATGGTTTGCCGGCGTTGCCGGGGTGGGTGGAAAAGATTCCATTAATCGGGGTGACGATAGCAGAGTACTGGCAAGATTTAAATGCGAATACGCAAGAGATAGCGCCGCTGATTGCTGGGGGGGTGATGCGGTCGCATCGGTGGATCGTGCGGAACACGGCGATTGTGGGGCAAGGGATCTTGCAGTTGTGTTTAAGTATGTTTATTGCGTTTTTCTTTTTTCGGAGTGGGGAGACGATGGTGGCGCAGGTAGCGGCGGCGCTGCAGCGGCTTTTGGGAGAGACGACGCAGCGGCTGCTGGCGGTGGTTGGTGTGACGATCAAGAGTGTAGTGTACAGTTTATTTGGGACAGCGTTATCGCAGGCGGCGGTAGCGGGGATAGGTTTTTGGATTGCGCCGGTGCCGGCGCCGTTATTTTGGGCGTTTGTGACGTTTGTGATGGCATTGATACCGAACGGGCCGCCGTTGGTGTGGGTACCGATGACGGTATGGTTAGCACTGACGCGTCATCATGGGTGGGCAGTTTTTATGGGTTTGTGGGGTGCGTTGGGGATCAGCATGATAGACAACGTGGTGCGGCCATATTTAATCAGCCGCGGGAATACGTTACCATTTGTGCTGATTTTGTTAGGTGTACTGGGAGGGGTGCTGACGTTTGGTTTTGTGGGGTTGTTTATTGGGCCGACGTTGTTGGCGTGTGGGTACTGTTTGGCGCAGGAGTTTATTAGTGGGGCGCGAGTGGAGGGAGCGGGGGTGGAGGCAGACACAGCGGAGGGCGATTCGTGGGGATGAGGGTAGGGGTGCTTGGTGGGACATTCGATCCTGTGCACTATGCTCATCTTGCGCTTGCGGAGCAAGCGCGGGTGCAATTAAATCTGGATCGGGTGTTATTCGTGCCGGCGTGGATTGCGCCGCACAAGCCTGGGAATTGGGGGGCGGCGGAGCGAGCGGGGCACCGGTTAGCGATGTTGCGGTTAGCGATAGCGGACAATCCAGCGTTTGAGGTGGTTACGTGGGAGCTTGAGCGGGGTGGGACGTCATACACGGTGGACACGTTGCGGATGTTGCGCGCGAAGCATGGGACAGGGGTGGAGTTCGTGCTGATAATCGGGGCTGACAACTGGGCGATATTTTCGACGTGGCGGGAGCCGGAGGAGATCAAGCGGTTGTGTGAGATTGCGATTTATCCGCGGCCTGGATATGCGATGCCGATGGCGGGGCCGGGGGTGAACGTATTGGAAGGGCCGAGTTTTGATCTTTCGGGGTCGTGGTTACGGGGGCGGATTGGGCGTGGTTTGAGTGTGAGGTATTTGGTACCTGATGCGGTGTGCGCATATTTAGCTGCGCACGCGGTGTATTCACCCATGGAGGAAGAGAGGCGTGGCACGTCAACGGGTTCCTGAGGGGCGAGAACTACTGGCACAGTGTTGCGCACTTTTGCAAGACAAGCATGTGATTGACCTACGGGCGTACGATGTGCGTGGTTTATCAGCGATCACGGACTATTATTTAGTGGGGTCGGTGCGGAATGATCGGCAGATGAAAGCGGCGGGGCAGAATTTGACGCGGCAGTTAAAGAAGCTGGGAGTGCGCGCTTTGCACAAGGATGGGGAATTTGCGTCCTCGTGGATTGTGCTTGACTACGTCGACTGTATAGTACATTTGTTTACGGTTGAGGCGCGAGCACACTACGACATAGAGTCGTTGTGGCCAGAATGTGAGATTCCGGTTGAAACGTTGGTGCCAGCGACGCGGAAGACATGAGTACAGGTGGAAGCAAGCCGCGGCGGGGGCGCTTGTTTGTGATTGCGGCGCCTTCGGGTGCGGGGAAGACGACGTTGCGAGATTATTTACTTTCGCGGCATCCGGAGTTGTATTTTTCGGTATCGGCGACGACGCGGCAGCCGCGGCCGGGTGAAGTGATTCATAAGGACTACCACTTCATGACGCTGGAAGAGTATCAGCGTCATTTGGCTAACGGGGATTTTCTTGAGCATGCGGAGGTATTTGGGAACTTGTACGGGACGTTACGGAAGCCGGTAGAAGAGGCGCTGGCAGCGGGGCGGGATGTGCTGCTTGACGTGGACACGAAGGGTGCGAAGCAGGTGAAAGAGAAGATACCGGAGGCGGTGCTGATATTTATAATGCCACCTTCGATGGAGGAGTTAGAGCGGCGGTTACGGAGCCGGAAGACGGACAGCGAGGAAACGATCCAGCGGCGGTTGCGGGAGGCGGATATTGAGATGGCGCAGCGGCATTTTTTTGATTACATCATAGTCAATGACGATTTAGCGAAGGCTGAGCGGGAGCTGGAAAGGTTGCTGTATCCGACAGGCGAGGGGGGAGGGACGGGGGGTGGTGGCGACAGCGAGGGGCGGAGTGGGGATGGGAGAGGGTGAGGGGGTTGACTTGGCTGATGGGAGTCTGGGGTTATGGAGGAGTGGTGGGCAGGTGTGTTTGTAAAATTTTGGTTATGGGTCTGCGGATTGGGAAGGAGGTGAGCAGGAGCAGGAAGAGGCATGGCGAGGCTTCGGGGAAGGCGATGATGCGATAGACGCGACACTCATAGGGTTGGAGGGCGAGGTCGAGAGAGATTTGTCCGGAGGCGAGGTCTAGGGTGTGTGCGTGGTTGCCGAAGAGGTTGGTGAGGGTGAGATAAGGGAGTGAGCCGGCCCAGGCGTGTGGGTGAAAGGAGACGCGGGAGACGAGAGCGGAGGGTGAGAGATTACGCACAGAAAGGTAGGCGTGGGAGCCGACGGCACTGAGGCCGAAGCGTTCGAGGGCGACGAGGTTGGTGCTTGAGACAGCGTGAGTGATTGGCTGCCAGCCGCGGGCGTTCATGTCCTTGATGAGGGGGATATAAGTTTTGAAGAGGGGGCGGTCGCGTTCGTAGAGTTCTGGAGTAAGGAAGTAATTGCCTTCTGCGGCGTTATGGCTGAAGGCGCTTGGGTAGATACCGTAGACGGCGCAGACGCGCATGTAGGTTTCCATTTCGAGGTGGGAGACTTTGGAGAAGTCGGTGTTTAAGAGGAAGCCATAGGGGCGCTGTGCGGAGAGGGCGCGCATGTAGGTGAGGACGTAGTCGCTGGGTTGGATGAATTCGCCGGCGGAGTCGAAGAGATTGATTTCGGTGCCGGCGTGGTCGAAGAGTTCGAGGCCGATGGGGAGGCGTGGCCAGACGTAGACGCCGTTGGCGATGAGGGGCTTGCCGAGGGTGTCAAGCTCGGCACGGACGGCGCGGCAGAGTTCGTAGGTACCGTAGATGAGAGGGAGCATGAGGGTGAAGTCGTTTTTGCGGAAGGTGAGGGGGAGGGAAGTAGTGCGGAGGTGGTTGGTGTGGTAATTTGGCGTAGCTGCGAGGGCCATGTAGCTGTCAATGTAGTCGCCATCGAGCTGGCCGAGGGCGAGGTTAGTGTAGACGGCTTTAGCGTCATCGTTCCATGAGATGGAGAACTTGGTGCGGGGGTAGGTTGGGTCATTAATAAAGGGGCTGGCGTAGAGGGAAAAGACAGCGCCATAGGGGCACCATGGGGCGGCTGCGGGTTGGAATTGGAGGAGGCCGGATTTATTGCGGATACCGGAGCTGAGGGTGGCTTCGGCGTAGGCGCGTTGGGTGGGCGTGCCGTTGGTGTGGATGTGGAGGAGGTAATTGAGGACATCGGGGTAGGAATTATTGGGAATGTTGGTGGGCATGGACATCCAAAAGGACCAAGGCTCGGTGAGGTAGCGATAGGAGGGGATATTATGGAGGTCGTCGAATTTCCAGTGGGAGGAGCTACTTGTTTCGTGGTAGGCGATATGGAAGTCGTGGAGGTTGGTGATGGGGCTGAGGTCAGCGAAGGCGACCCAGATACCTTCGTTGGTGAAGCGGCGTTGGAAGGCGAGGGGGAACCGGTGGTAGAGGCCGTCGAGGCCGGCGCGGAGGCCCCAGGCGGGATCGGAGCGAAAGAGGCAGAGTTCGACGGAGGCGGAGTTGGGGAAACGTTGTGTGCGTGGGGAGAGGCCGAGATCGAAGGCGGCGAAGAAGAGTTTGAGGAGGCGGTTGTAGATGAGGCGGTAGGGGCGGTAGGCGTCTGGTGGGATGGCGAGGGTGAGGCCGGATTCGCGGGTGACAGAGGCGAGGGGGAAGACGCTAAGGGCATCACGGGCGCCGAAGTGTTGTGAGCCGAGTTCCTGGTATTCGGCGGCTGGGCCAATGAGCTGTGCGGAGCGGGGGGTGGCATGCCAGAGGCCGCCGACGAAATCGGCGGGGAGGGCGAAGTAGAGGGAGATAGCGCGGTCACCCGGAGCGGTGTTGGAGACGAGGGCGGTGATGCGGATCGCATTGTTGGAGATGCGGTAGTGGATTTCGGCGGTGAGTTGGAGGTCCGTGACGAGACTTTGCTGAACCCAGGCATTATTGTGGAATGAGACAGTGCCGCCGACGTTCCACCATGCGGAGGTGACACGGCGATCGCAGAGCAGCCAGCCGGAAGCGTAATCGCTTTCCGGGGCATAGTGATTGTGGTTGTCAATTGTCAAAGCGGAAATGACGCCGCCGTGAGCTGCGAGCTGGAGGAGCAAGCCGTCACCAGTATTGAGGACGAAGTTTGATGTGGTAGTGAAAGGGGGCGGGTCGGGCCGAGTGTAGAGGACGTCTATTCCATCGAAGGTGGCGACTGATTCTGCGATTTCGGCGATGGTAATGTCATCAAACCAGACTGTGCCGGTATGGGAGTTGCGGAAGAGGAGGTAGCAATAGAGGTCTTTGACAGGTTGGGCTGGGACGACGAGGCGCTGGAGGTATTGCCAGTCATGGGAGCCGGTAGCAAAAGGTAAAGTTTGGCCGTAGAGGGGCTGGCCGTTGGTGTAGTAGAGGTCAAGGTAGACAGAGTAGTCGTTGTTAGGGGAGCCGGTGACGTCTTGGGCTTTACTCCAAGCGCTGAGGAAGAGGGAACGTGGGGAAGACTGGTTAAGGACGATATGTTGGTAAGCACCGTAGGAGAGGCCGGTGGTAGGGGCGTAACATTGCAAGGATTGAATGGGGCTATGAGCAGTAGCGGTGGTCGAGGTGTAGCCGAGGAGGTAACGGTTCCAGGCGTGGAGCGGAGTAGTGGAGCCAGGCGTTTCCATGTCGGGATTGAGGACAAGGTTTGATCCGATGGTAACAGTAGCGAAGGAAAAAGGTCTAAATACGGTCCATGAAGTGGCCTGGGTGGCTGGGACATTCAGCCAGCAAAGCGCGCAGATGAGATTTGCAAGATGGCGAGGAACGGAGGAATGAGAGGGTGGGCGAAGAAGGTGAGTGCTCATAGGGTGAAGTGTGGTAAGGATTCATGGAGGTTGTGTGCGTTTGCTAGCTTTGGGAGAGGGTGAAGGAAAGGGAGGATGGCCTTAGGAGGATGGCTTTAGATGATTTGTTTTTTTGGGGAAGGTTAGTGAGGAAGAGGGTAGGCAAGTGACAGGGAGGTGGGAAGGTATGGACAAGCCGGGGGAGGCTGAGGCGTTGTTGTGAGGGGAGGTTAGCGATGTGAGTTGTTGAGGGGTGGCCATAGAGGCGAGCTGGTGCGTAGCTGGGGGAGCTGGGATGGGGTGAGGGAAGAGGCATGGGAGGGGCGGGTGTAGGGGTACGAATGTGCAGATAATGAGTAGCGATGTGTAGGCGAGCTGATCGTGCTGGAGACGGGAGTCGATGAGATGCCGAGCGTGCGTTGGGTGGGTGAGGAGGAGGGCATGGAAAGTTTAGATGATGCGGAAGGAGGGCGGCGGCTGCGGGATGTGAAGCTGCGAGTAGGCGACGAGGAGAGAGGGTCATCGGGTGGTTGAGAGATTGTCAACTGGATCACGGATCCGTCAGGGCTGCGATATGTGAGAGTATTGCCTGTCCGCGTAGCGAAGCCGAGAGTATTGTTGAAGTGAACTTGGGAGTTGGGGCCATACGAGGCCGCGGAACCTGAATTGCCTTTGTTGTCTGAGAAGACGGTAATGCTTCCCACGGTGAATCCGCTGCCCACTGTGCCATCGGAGAGACGGTACTGAACTTGGTTACCAGAGACATGTACGGCACCTGTGAGTAATCAAGGTTTGGGGGGCGCAGGAGCGGTGGATGGGTATGGCTGATGCGGGTGGAGAGTGGAGATTGAGTGTTTTGGGAGAGAGGCAGCGGGGTTGCGAGGCTCTTGGCAGCGACGGGTGGGTGGAGTGGGGTAGTAG
>JAOACZ010000051.1 GCA_026417575.1 bacterium
ACACAGGCCAATGTAGGCGCGTCATTATACCAAACGACTGTGACTGTGTCAAGTTTTCGAGATAGGTCATTTAGAATCCCACCGAACGGGCAGTGGACACGTCATATGATCCAACAGAAAACACTTAGAGGAGGAAAGCCATGGTGAGCACAAGTAAACCGGCAATCCAATACACAACACGTGCAAGGTTCGAAGGCGGATCGGGTGCACGTACAAGGCTGGGCCACAAAATGTCGCGGTTGCTGATCGCCCAACGAGTGGTGATTGATGTCACATGCAGACATGCCATTGAGCACATGCACGCGGTGCGTGGCTACGTCTGGTAGCGTACAGTATGGATGCACAGGAGCTGATAATGACTGTGTGGGGATATGGCTGCGCTAGATATGGGTGGTCGGTAGCTTAAAACCCCGAGAAGCTTCATTTCATTCAAGGGTAACCTGCTGAAGCACTAAAAAGAGAAAGAACAAGCTCGTAAGGAGCGGAAGTATGCTCATCATGCCAAGAGCAGGACGAAGAACGCACTGTCCTCGCCCACTGCCGCGGCAACAAAGACGCTACACGGCACGAAAGCAGGTCCACGCCCCCAGTGAAAACGCTTCTTCCGACAATATTCGAGTAGGCATCGCTCATGATCAGTGAGCCAAACGCATTTTTTGACTATCCTAAATAAGGACGTTCTTTGGATCGGGGGCTATGTAGCTGTCTTGGCCTGCCTAGTGACTCCATGGTACGACACGCGTGCCTCTCTTCTTTGCTAGCTCTTTCCGTTGCACAGTGTAGGTGCCCCACATAGGTGATTGCAACGGTCAACTGGCTGACATGACGAACCGTGTCTCGTGAAACACACAGTGTCAGCGTCGTGGGAACTCAGCGACCGCGACTAACAGTTCCCAACCCATTGACTGTTGAAGCATCTCTGCTCGGCTATCTGCGGCCCACCGTCTCGAAAAGTTTTCGTTTCTCTCCGCACTTTCCGCAGCGTGAGTACAACACCCACACTCCTGCCCCTAGCGTCACCACGATCGGTTCTGGCACGGATTCATACGCCCCCATACCTGGCGCGCTGCCGACTGGCCGTACCACCCCCAGGATATCCTCTATCACCCCACGCACCACTTCCGTGTCCCGGGACGGCGAGATGCTCGGGAGCTGGTAATTCATACTTGCTGGCGCAACGAACAATGGACTGACATTAAGGTTGCCTAATCCTACGTAGCCCCCTTCCATATCGCTAAAGCGCACCACCTACCCCGGCGGAACTGATATCCCTCGTTTGCCCAAAACTATGCCATTTGTCTAATAGCACACATATCGGAGCGCTGCCACGGCATTAGTGATATTCTCTGTCACTGTGCAATGCACCATACTCACTACTGTGGCTGCCAATATTAAGACGGCCGCGCCGTTTGGAGTATGTTGCGTGCCAAACACAGTTGACCAAACTTACCTGGCCCATCCGACCTCCAATGCCGCCGCCTCCCGCCGCCGCTCGGTTGCTCACCACCTCTGCTGCTGCAACGCGCACTTTGCCCAAAAGCATACAGCGCCCCGCCCTCCTGAGCTATGTTCTCATACAGGCGCGTCAACGCCCGTTCTGCCACGTTGCTGGCATACAGGGAATACAATGCCACCTGGGCCTCCTCCACAGCGATCGCATCACCCTTGTCGCCATTAATATTTCGCCCAATCGTACAGTTACCCCCATCCACCCGCGTCCCCCACCATACCCTCATCCCTTCCCTATTTCCCAAGGCCACATTATTGGTCACCACGCACCCTACTACTGTGACCACCAAACTTGTGGAGGACCCAGACAGGTACAGTGCGCCGCCGTCCCCATCGGCTTTATCCCCACTAAACACCACGTTGCTAAGCAGTGCGACACACACTTCTTCCAACCCCATCCCCCGCCCGTGCGCGTCCCACCAGTTCGTTTCTATCCGCGCCCCCAGTAGCTCAAGCCGGCCGTTCTTCGCATAAATTCCACCCCCTACACCGTCCGCACGCCAGTACCTGATTTCACTCCCCTCCCCAACCCGCACATCACTTCCCACCGCACACAACGCCTCACCAGCTTTCGTTGCTTCGTGTCCACGAACGAGCCCATTCGGCACACTCAGATCTGCTCCACGGGTGATGATCATCGTGCTCTTCGTCGCATATATCCCGCTTCCATTTTGCTGCGCAAGCCATTGACGCACATTGCTTTGTTCGACATCAGCACTCTCCCATACACGATTACCTATCGCCATATTCGTGTCCACCTTCACTCCATCATGGACAAGCACCTCTGCTAGACTGTGCGCCACTACCTCGCCCCACAGTCTCGTTGGTGCTATGCTGGATCATGCAATACCGACACGTCACCAACGCCGCATTGTACACGCACAACCCAGACCCGCGTACCCCTGTCAGGCATAGCCGCTCCAACTCACATGTGCTCGACTCAATCCCCCTGATGTAAAAAATTTGCGAACGTGATGTATGAGTAGCTGGGTAATTGCGTCACAAAGTTGGCACCGTAACCTCCGCAAATCGCCAGTCGCTTACTCACGAAAGCAATCTGATCGTTGAAGAAACACCCTGTCGACACCAAAAGCGTGTTGCCATTCTGTGCCGCATTTACTGCTCACAAATTGCTCTATAATACCCTGGATGCGTGATGTTCGTTACGCCCGCAACCGCACCTATGTCTGCGGTAAGTACGCCGAGAAACACTCCAAAATTTGCGTCATTGCTGACCTTTTGCTTGTGTCATCATTAATCAAAAATCAAGCTAAAACCGCGACAGCCACTTTGGCCGCAGACGTTTTTCTTCTTTTGCTACCATCAGCAAGCCCAACACAACAGTTGCCTGACCGGCCCCGCCTTCAGGTACGCACACAAGTTGCATGTCGTTCGAGCCTACACCACCGATGTACGTAACCCGGAAAATATGTTGCTTCAACCCTCCTGGGATCATTACCAGCCCACCCTCAGGATATCCTGCAAATGCACCGCTCACCTGTCCGCTTCCCTGCACTTCTATGATCGTTAGCACGTCTCCTAACACCGGTTCGTACGATAACACTGGGTGGAGCGTGGCGGACTGAACCGTACCCGAAGCAACAAGTTCAACCACATCATACTGTCCTGTCCCACTCCCGCTCAGCTCCACTTCGTAGATGCTCCCACTCGCCATCAGCAATGTTTCCGCAGTCAAACGCCCCACGGAAAACCCCGGAGCTATCCGACTCCCTGGCTCCAGCCTGAGAGGCCCCATCACGATCCCCTGTCCACGCACTGTCCCGCTGCGCGCTGTGATCGTATTACTCACTACGACCCCAGGCCAGAGTTCCAGGACCGCGTTCGACACCATCACTGGCCCGACCCCCATGCCTCGATTCGTGACCACGCGCACGACACCTGCCAACACGTGCGTTCCCCCTGTGTACACATTCTGCGGACTTGCCAACACCAACGTCCCTGCACCGCCTTTTATCAACGCGCCCGGTCCGCTCACACGCCCATTCACCTGGACCACCGCCCCCGTATCTGCTAAGAACGTTGCGCCTCGCTGTAACGTGATTGGCCCGCTTAGAACTGCATTCGTGATCCCACTTGCGCAGCCCAAGGTCACCGTGACTCCCCCTACGTCCCGCACCTCGAGTGGTTTGGTCATCACCAGCCCATTTGTTCCAGCCAGCACCCGTACGCGCGCGTTCGTCGCCGTCCAGCTGTCACCCAGATACACCGTCCCTGTACTCGAGCCAAGTGCCTGCGGGTGCGCCACCACTACCGTACCCTGCCGTACCACGAATGGCTGGGTTACCCCATTGTTATTCCCGTCCAACACGATCATCCCCGTGTTTTCTTGCGCTGGTGTCGTGCTGCTGAACACACATGCATTCGGCCCCACAAAACGCCGCACAATTAAGACATTATTCGCCGCGCTGTAAATGTTCTGCCCATTCACAGTGAATGCCACACCGGGCAATACTACGTTTGTGCCAGCCCCCGCACTATATACTGCATTGTAGTCATTCGAAATGTGAGAAAACGTTATCGTGTACAGGCTGGTCCCCTCCTGTTCAATTACCCAGCCCGCGGTGGCAAACGTCAGCCGACCCAGCTGAGGTACGCTCTGGTCGAGCAACGGCTGCAGGGCAGGTGTCGCAAAGTACGCTTCCTCGCGCGCCTCATCCGGCCATTCGCCTGGCTCGCCCTGCCAATTCGCAGGATAATCCCATTCCCGCCCGCTTGGCCCGGGGTCCCACGTCAACCGGCTCAAATTCGCACTCACACCACACAGCGCCCCTAGTCCTACTACTCCTGCCAGCCACTTCCAGTCCAACGGTAACGTTTTCATGCTGTTTCTCCCTCCGCAAAGCGCTTAGTCAGTCTCCACTACCCCCTCATTCGCTGCGCCCAAGTGGCTAACCACGCCAGCACCATGCACCAGCTACCCAGCTCTGGCACCATCGGCCCGGCTATCCTCACACGCTCATACCCGCACACGTTTAGCGAAGCCACACTGCCGGTCTCCGCACTCGCACTGCGATACAGCACCCCGTTCGTATCATACACTTCGCCCATCACCAGTGCTCGGGGATACTCACCTGTCATTGATAGGTCGTCATATAGCGTCACGACGTACCACGAACTGGTGTAGGCAAAAGCGGTACCCCCGCCGTTGAGCACACAGGTATTGCTCCCCAGATACTGCCAGAAGATCGTGCCTGGTTCGTTCGTGCTCCACACCCATCCCGGCGTCTCAACTATCCCCACAATGCTCCGCGCGGGTACCCACACCGCAAGCGTCTGTAACCTCCCACCCCACCAGAATCCCTCATCTCCTCCCATGACTGTGTAGCGGAAAAACCCGTTACTATCTGTCTGGCTCACGATGCGCACCATCCCCGCTTCCCCCAATCCACTCCTCAACAAGAGCACGCTGCTCAACACCGCACTCATCCATGTTCTCATTTTTCCTCCTTGCCAATAAAGTGTTTATACATCCTGATCTTCCCTACTAGCAGACCCCAATTACTCTTTCGTTCACACATCCTCCGTCACACACATTTCCGCTGATTCGCTCTCAAAGCCGCCTGCCACTGAGTTGAACTTTCCCGTAGCACCGGTCGCACTGTGGCCTCGCGCTGCGCGCAAACAGACAGTGCATGGCTATCCCCTGCTAGAAACTCTCCTCCCACCCATATTTCCGCCCCCCTTGCGGCGCAGACCAGCGCATAACATGTTTGAGTCGCAAGCGCAGAATGAAGCGCAATCCCGTCGGACAATACTTAGAACATAACTGTGCCGTCGTAAAAGCAGAACTTTCCTCAGTACCCTGCTGATCCATACTAGCATAGTGGTACTCGTGCGGCACCGCTTCTCACTCCTGCTGTACAAATACCATTCTCCAAGCCCCAATGGGATTTATCACTACCACCAGAGTCTCTGTGGCTTCCCCTCGTGTACGCCGAAATTTTCCTCGCACCGAACATTATAACGAGGAGACGATCCCATGTCCAACGCCTGAGGGCGGTAAAACGGTTATCTCTCTTGGACCGGCGCCCATGTGCGCAGCTCACATCTACGTAGTAGGTCACGCCGTCTTCTTTGGCTGAAAACGCAGAATTTTTGCTATACTAATCACAATGGTAATCAACACTCTACTTGGGGAGTTAGGATGAAAATATCATGCTTGCCCACGCTCATCTCGCTAAGTGTCGTGCTCTTCTCGCCCTACCCCGTAGGTGCGACTGAAAAGGCAGAGCTCTTCTCCGTCGAACAGTTACGCGTCGCCGCTGCCGAAGTAACCTCGAACATCTACGCCGACGCTGACGCCGTGCTTGTTGCTGGCTGGGAACAAGTGCGCTACAATCCTGATGGCACCTCGCGCTCCTTGGAAGACGTTTGCTACAAAATTCTGACCGAAAAAGGGCGCCGCGACCTGCGCTCCCTCTCGTTTTTCTACGATATCGCCTACGGTACTGTCATCGTCACCAAACTTGAACTGATCAAGTGCGACGGCACCGTCAAGCCCATTGATCTCGCTGCCCAAAGCCGTGACATGATTGATGCCTCGCAAATGACCCTCAACATTTACGACCCTAACCTGAAGACACTAAACATCAGCGTGCCCGGCCTGGAGCTCGGCGACATGGTCCGTTACGTCGCCCGCGAGTTCGTCACCAAAGCCCGCATGCCCAACACCTGGGCAGACATCGTTCCCCTTGAAGACACCCGCCCCATCCGCTTTTATCGCTATGAAGTCCTCGCACCCAAAGCCCGCCCGCTCAAGCACACCGCTCTGAAAAACCCCATCGGTAGCACCGTCGTCTACACTCAGCTGGTCGTCCAAACGGGCATTGTCCACCGCTGGATTGCCCGTGACGTCCCGCGCATCTACCCTGAGCCAGGTATGCCCGGCCTCAACGCTATTCAACACCTTCTTCTCAGTACCATTCCCGACTGGCCCACCGTCTCGCGCTGGTACTACTCTCTCTCGGAACCTCGCCTGCGCGCTGTGACCCCCGCTATGAGCAATCTCGTCAAACGCCTCACCGCCAAAGCTTCCACCGCTCGCGAAAAAACTGAAGCTATCTTCGCCTATGTCTCCCAAAAAATTCGCTACATGGGCGTCACCATGGAAGACACCGCTCCAGGCTACGAGCCTCATGACGTCTGCATCACCTTCAACAATAAATACGGCGTCTGCCGCGACAAAGCCGCCTTGCTCGTCGCGCTTCTTCGCATCGCTGGCCTAAAGGCTTACCCCGTGCTCATCCATTTCGACATCAAAAAAGATCCGGTGGTCCCCGAACCCTACTTCAACCACGCCATCACCGCAGTTGAAGAAGCCGATGGCTCCTACCTCCTCATGGACAGCACTGACGAAAATACCCGCGAGCTCTTACCCGCCTACCTCAACAACAAAAGCTACCTCGTTGCCAAGCCGCAAGGTGACCAACTCCGTACTACGCCCATCGTCCCTGCGCGCGAAAACCTCGTGCAAATCGACACCCACGCCCGCTACGCCCCACAAGGCACCCTCTCTCTCACCTCGCGCTTGCGCTTCCTCGGCATGAACGACAACCTCTATCGTGGTAATTTCGCCCAACTCGATTTTGACCGTATTCGCCGCCACTTCGAAGGCGCCCTCAAAGATGTCCTCCCCGGTGCCTCGCTCACCCGCTTCGAACTCCAACCTGACGACATGATGGATCTATCCCAGCCCATCACTGTCCACCTTACCTGCACCGCGCCCGACATGCTCATCACCGGCAACCGTCTTACCCTTGTCCCCCTGCCGTGGATGGGCCTTCGCTTCGGGCTGCTCAACGCTCTCCTCTCCATGATGGGGCTTGAAACGCGCCGCTACCCACTTGTCACTGACATTGCCTGCGGCGTGCGCGAAGCAATCACCCTCGACGTCGGCGACGCCACTGGCCCCCTCGTCGCCCTCCCCACCTACGAGCGCATTGCCTCCGACTTGCTCGAGTGGCAACGCATCATCTCTGCCTCAGCTAGCCAATTAACCGCAACACAGCTCTTCTTCCTCCACGCCGTTGAATTCTCCACTAGCCAGTACGCACAACTCAAATCCGCCTTGCGCAACATTGAGTCCGAAGCGCGCAAGCGCCCCCTCTTTCAACGCGCTTCCCAGCGTGACGTGCCTCTCGACGAAGAATCTTCTCCTGAGACAGAAACGTACGAATACGTCCCGGCCGAAGATGTCCAGTTCATTCACATCTCAACCACTTACACGCTTTCCAACGCCTCCACCTGGACTGTCACCGAAAAAGTACGCAAAAAAGTGCTCACCTACGCCGGCAAAAAGCAACACGCGGAGATAAAAGTTCCTTACAATCCCGCGTGGGAGACAGTGCAGCTCGTTAATGCCCGCGTGACCGATGCCGATGGCAAGGAACACCTCGTCACGCCAAAAGAGATCAATATCATGGATGCTGAGTGGGTTGGAAGTGCCCCACGCTACCCAGCCGGCAAAATTTTGGTCGTCAGCTTCCCCGCTGTTGATCGCGATAGCGAAATCACCTACACCATCCGCCGCTCCTGCTTCAACCGCCCGTTCTTCTCGGCGCGCGAATATTTCACCAGCTTCGATCCGATCGAACATAAAAAAGTTACCGTGCGTCTCCCTGATTCCCTCGCTCTTACTACCCTGCTGCTCAACAAAGGCGAGCTCGAGAGCACGCGCACCAAGCGTAACGGCCTGACCATCTATACTTGGTCTACCCACGATCAGCGCGCCGTGCGTCGCGAGGATGACTTACCGCCCTGGTACAGTTTTAACCCAACCGTGCTCATCTCCGCTGGCTCATGGAAAGACTACGCTGCCCTCCTCGCGACCGCATTCGAGCGCTGTACGAGCAATCAACCCGCTGCCACAGCACGCGCCGCTCAGCTCGTTGCAGGTGTCTCCACAGATGAAGCCAAAATCCGCGCCATCCGCGACTTCGTGGCGACGCATGTTCGTGCCGCCGGCCCCGCACTTGATGAATTACCTCCGTCCGCCCTCTCCCCCGCCGATCTCACCCTCAACGACGGCTACGGCAACAGCGCCGACCGCGCTATTCTCCTTGTCACACTCCTGCGTGCCGCTGGCTTTCAGCCCCAGTTCGTGCTCGCCTCCGCCTCCCCACGTGTCCCCGAACTCCAACAGCCTCTCAAAGACTGCCCCTTAATGAGCACCTTCGACCGCGTCCTCGTCCGCGTCGATCTCAACAATCAGCCAATTTATTTGAACGACACCGATCAGTACGCTGCCCTCGGTGCCACCCGTCATGATGGCTGCCTCGGGTTGCGTCTGCCCGATGGTGACATCGAGCTCATCCGCGCTGCGCGTGACAAGGAAGACCAGAGCGTCTCGCTCTATGCTTTGACGATTGAGCCCGACGGCACAGCTTACATCACTCAATCTAACTTCATCTACGGCGTCGCCTACGGCGATGTGAAACGTCAATTCGCAGAAATGCAGCCCGAAGAACGTCGTCAACGCCAAGAACAAATGATGGCCGACCTCGCGCAATCCGCTCAACTCGTGGCCCCGCTCTCCGCTTCCTTCGACTCCTACCCAGGCACCATCGCGCTCTCCGTGCGGGTGCCACGCTACGCCGTCCGTGACGGCCAGCGCCTCTATTTCACCCTCCCCGGCGATCTCACCAGCCTCCTCCGCGTACGTTCCGATGTCCGCGATAATCCTTATTACTGGAGCGAACCAAAACGAGCTCAGCTGACCATCTCTCTTCAGCTCCCCGAACCTTTCACGCATCCCGACATTGCTCCGCGCGATCTAACCTGGAGCGCCCCCGCCGACGCCGGCACGGTCCGCGTCTCCTCTTCATGCGCCGCCGCTACCCGCTCTTTCACGGTCCATCAAGAAATTTCCTTGCGCCCGACGGTCATCTCACCCGACGACTATACTGAACTCCTTACCGTCAATCGTGAGCTCGCCCACCCCCGCATGAAAACCGTTCTGCTCACGCAACCAGAGTAACGTGCGCTCCGTCACCTCCAGCCACCTCATCGCCCTTTCCCCACTGCGTGCCGCTGCCGTTCTTCATGGCCCGCGTGCATGACTACATAGACGAGTCCGCTGCCTGCGCCTTGCGGAACGCCATCGCCGACGCCAGCGGCCGCGAAGTCTTCTTCATCGGCCGCACCGATACCACCGGCCGCGTCACCTCCGTCGAGGTCCTCGCCCGCGGCAACACCGTCTCGGTTGCCGCTCTCATTCATCAAGCCCGCTATGGCGACGTCGCCATTCACAATCACCCCTCCGGCCCACTCGAGCCCTCGGAAGCCGACATCTCGGTCGCTTCCCTCGCTGCTCTTTCCGGCATCGCCTCCTACATCGTTAATAACGATGTCACGGACCTCTATGTCGTGGTTGAGCCGATGAAGCCCCCGGTCGTCCAACCTCTCGATATCGAGGCCCTTGTCGCCCTCATCGGCCCCCGCGGCCCCCTTGCGCGCGCCCTCCCCCAGTACGAACCGCGCCAAGCCCAAATTGACATGCTCCGCGAAGTCGCTACCGCTTTCAATCACGACGCCATCGCGGTCATCGAAGCTGGCACGGGCACCGGTAAAACCATCGCTTATCTCATCCCCGCCGTGGCGTGGGCCCTCCAAAACGACGAACGTGTCGTCGTCGCCACCCACACCATCAACCTTCAAGAACAAATCCTGCACAAAGATCTGCCCGTCGTCCGCCACGCTTTCGATAAAGACTTCAAAGCTGTTCTCGTCAAAGGACGGAACAACTACGTCTGCCTCCGCCGCGTCCACGCCATCGAAGACGAGCCCGAGCTGCTTCAAGACGACGACACGCCCGAGCTCCGCGCTCTGATAGACTGGGCCTTCGTCACCAAAACAGGCGACATGGCCGAGCTCAATTTCGTCCCGCGCTCTCGCGTGTGGGAGCGTATCAATTCCACTCCTGACACGTGCACCACCACTCGCTGCGCATTCTTCCGCGATTGTTTTGTCTTCAAAGCCCGCCGCGAAGCCGCCAGCGCTCATATCCTCGTCACCAACCATTCCCTCCTCTGTGCCGACCTCGCCGTGCGCGCCGCCACCGGCACCCTCGCCGATACCAGCGTCCTCCCCAAGTACTCCCGCGTTATTTTCGACGAAGCCCACAACCTCGAAGAAGTCGCCACCGAGCACTTCGGCCAGAGCATCTCCCGCCGGGCCTTCCTGCGCGTCATCAATCAGCTGTACCGCCGCGGCCGCGCTGCCTCTGCGGGCTCCCTCCCCCTCCTCGCTACTCACCTCTCCCGCTGCGCTCCAAAACTTGGCGACGATGAGAAAACTACCACCTTGCTCGAACGCCTGGAGCACCTCGCTGCCGTCCAGCTCACCGCTCTCCAATTCGCCGTCAACGACTGCTTCGAGGGGCTAGCTAAACTCCTCACGAGCGCCCATGCTAACGAAGAAGGAACCATTCAGTATCGCCTCACCCCCGCTCGCCGCGCCACCGAACTCTGGCAGTCCGCCCACGGCCACCTGGCCGCTCTCGTTGCCACCACCCGATCCTTCGTTGCCGCCGCCCTCACCCTCCTCAAAGAAATCAGCGACCTCCCCTTCGAAGACGAAAAGCTCCTCGGCGCCCTTACCGAAGTCAATGCCCAGGTCGATCAGCTCCACAGCTTCGCCGACATCGCTCACGCTATCTGCACTGACACAAACGAACAATTCGTTACCTGGCTCGAGGCACGCGTCGACGAAACCTATCTTCACGTCAGTGCCCATCGCGCCCCCCTCGATGTCAGCGAAGCTATGGTCTCCTACGTCTACGAGCAATTCCCCACTGTGGTCATGACGTCAGCCACCCTCACCTCTCGCCACTCCTTCGCTTTTTTTGAACAGCGCCTCGGCCTGGAGCGCTATAAAGAGCGTCTCGCCGGTACCCCAGGCTCGTCCGGCCGCGCCCGTCTCGTCCGCACCCTCGCCTTGCCCACTCCCTTCGATTTCAAACGCCAGGCTGTCGTCGCCATCCCCACCGATGTCGAAACCGGCTTCGGCACACTCCCCCTCCCCAGCTCCCATTCCCTCCCCAACGCCATCCTCCGCCTCCTCCGCATCACTCACGGCTCCGCCTTCGTCCTCTTCACCTCCTACGCCCTGCTGCGCAAATTGGTCGCCGAACTGCGCGACCAGCTGGAAACCGCGGGCATGCCCGTCTTCGTCCAAGGCACTGAACAGCGCGATGAACTCCTGCGCCGCTTCCGTGTCACACCCCACGCCGTCCTGTTTGGCACCGATAGTTTTTGGGCCGGCGTCGACGTCGCCGGCGATGCCTTGCGCTCCGTCATCATCACCAAACTCCCCTTCCGTGTCCCTACCGAGCCGATTATTGAAGCCCGCACGGAATACATTGACCAACACAATGGCAACTCGTTTGTTGACTACACCGTCCCGCTCGCTGTGATTAAGTTCCGTCAGGGATTCGGCCGTCTGATTCGCACGAAAACCGATCACGGCATGGTCGCCATTCTTGACCAGCGCGTCCTCACCAAATACTATGGCAAATGGTTTTTAGAATCGTTACCCGAATGCACTCGCGTTGCCGGGCCGCTGGAGGAGATCATTCCGCATCTGGAAGCATTCTTCGCCAACCACGTCAGTACCACAGTGTCTGGCGGTACCGACGTGGCTGCACCTAGGAAGAAAGCAACTCGCCCGCGCTCGCGGCTGCCCGCTGAGCACGCAAGCACGTCGTCGTCACGCCGTCGCCGCGCCTCGACAAAGAGTTAATGCGAGGAAAGAGCCGATTCCGTCCTCGGCCTTCATTTCACGCCTCCGCATCCGCCGACGGGGTCAGGCCTAGAATTGTAACTTAGCGCATGGGCCTGACGTTCATGCGCGCTGCTTTTCTTACGCGCGGCGATGCCACAACGGCCAGGATCCCTGCACTAAAACTTCAGGACCGCACAGAACCTCGTTAGCATTCGACAAAAAATGTCACCTGGGGAGCGCCGGTGTCGGCGACCGATTTCTCACGCGCACACGCCTCGCACAAATTCAAACGACCCGAACTGACATTTGCAATCAACGAAATTTGTTGTGTGACCGCATGGTGCCGCACTCGAACCCACGCATAATTTGCGGGCACGGGGACCCGTGCCGCTCCAGGGGGAAGGCAAAATGGTGTGGATGCGGGAAGGTTCGATGGTGGGAGCGTGTGGAGAGGCGGGCACCGAGGCCGGTGCCCCTCCATTAAACGAGATTCGTGTGGAGTGCGCGGGCGGATGTCTGTGAGTCACGCGGGCACGGGGGCCCGTGCCGCTGTCCTTTTCCTTGCGGCAGAATCAATTATGACCCATCCAATTTCCGTTCACTTGGGTTTGTATGACCTGTCACGGTTTGTCCTCAGGAGCGTTTCTCTTTTTTGCTACAATAGGGCTGTGCGTGAAACCTTAGGAGCCCTTGCCTAGGCGCTGCGTCATGCGTAAGTGTGTCTGGGGGAGAGCTGCATGAAACGAGACATGATATGCTGTGCCGTGTGCTGTGCCCTGACCAGCTTGTCCATGGGCGAGAACGTAACGACCACGCTGGGGCACGTGTACTACGAGGTGAGGCCACTCCGTATTGAAGAAGATGGCATCACATTTCGCCATGCGCGCGGCATCGCGCGAGTGCGGCTGCATGAGCTGCCACCTCAGTGGCGAGCGCGCTGTGCCACTACCGCATCGTTGCCCGTCGTATTTTCGTCTATCCCGAGGCCACCACTCTCCACAGTTGTTTCCAGCAGCGGCGGATACCGCGCAGCACACAGCGTTCAGCCGCGCGCGACGCCACGTCCTGTTCAATCCCGGCGCGCTCCAGTGCGTCGGGTGTCACCCCCGGTAGCTGTGGCGCGGGACAGCCGCAGGTCGCCCGGTGCTCAGCCAGCGGAAACAAAATCCTCAGAATTCTCATGGACGTTCTGGTTAATAGTGGCATGTGTGGGCTATTGTATCGGACGCCGTGTTTGGCGCATTCTATTGGCTGAACGCCTGAAGGCAGCGGCCCGACGCTTTGTTGCCGACGTCAACGCGCGCGGCGGACTGCAGCCAGTTACTACCGCCATCGTGTTGAGGGAAGGCGAGGAGGCCTATTTCGATGAACAAGCCGTTCTTTTGGAGACACGCTCGGTACGCCAATCGCGGGGCATGGGGCTTGCCTTTCGCATCGCGCGTGGGATCTATCTTGGCGGAGGGGATCGGTACTCAGAATCAGCGCCGCTCTTGCGCCGGATTGATAAGGGCCGGCTGGTGATGACGAATAAGCGACTCATTTTTGACGGTGCTACGGAAAACCGAACCATCGTACTCAAAGATATCATTTCGTTTACGCCCTACCTTACCGCGGTGGAGGTGTCCGTGGCTAGTCGCGCAAAGAGCATGATCTTCAAGCTAAAAAATCCCGTCATCTGCGCGACCGTGGGTCAGATACTTTGCCGCTACGACAACCCGCAAGCCGTGGATTCTATCCAACTTACGGTGAAAATCCGATAGGATGCTTTCTCAGCACCCACGGCGGGCTGTGCGGGGATGGCGGAGGGATGAGCGTCCGTCTTTCACGTGGGTCGCCTCCGCCCCATGGGCGGGCTGAGTTACAGCGACAGCCAAAAACAGGCCGCTCGGCTGACCGCGAGCACTTTCGCCGGCAGGCACGGGCAGGGAAAACGCGGAGCGGCAACCTCAGCCAGCTCAGCACACACCCCGCCCTAACTCGGTCGGAACCGGCGTGTGTCTCGGCCGCTCTTTTAATTTACTGCCGTGCGGCTCGTCCAGAGCTACGCGTAGCGCGCACGGGGGCAGCGTCTCATAGGTTGCAAGCGAGTCGCGCAGGGGGCAGGCCACGCATGAGGAAAGCGCTGTGGCACGCAACTCGAGCGGTGGTTGGAGCGCACGGGCACTGAACTTACCTGTTCATCTGCACGCGAGCAATGAAGGGCAACTCCCGATGTCGCCGCGCGTAGTCAAGGCCGTAGCCGACGACAAAATAGTCTGGAATGGTAAAACCTTTAATGTCCGCTTCGATTGGTTCGACGCGGCGCGAGGGCTTATCGAGTAACGTGCATAGTTTCACACACGCCGGGCCGCGCGCGAGAACCAACTCTTTAGCCTTCTTCAGTGTCCGCCCCGTGTCGAGAATGTCGTCCACGATGAGGACGGGGCGGCCAGTAACATTGGTCTCAATATCTGCGGTAACCGTCACTGTCCCAGAAGATTCTGCAGCATCGCCGTACGAGCGCAAGGTCATAAACTCTATTTCCATCTCGATCCCATGGCGATACAGCAAACGAATCAAATCAGCGAGAAAAACAAAACTGCCTTTGAGAAGGGCAATGATGACGAGGTCGTTTACTGGCATCGCCTGGCGAATTTCATCCACAATCCCCTCAAGGCGTGTTTTCAGTTGTTCGGAAGTGATGAGTGGTACGAGCGTGTATGAGGACATGAGACAACCCCCCTGGTGAAAGGTACGTGGGGCATTGTAGCACAAGGAGCATGGCCTGTCAACGTTGACGAACAAAGGCGGCGCGTGCACGCCGAGCAGTGGGGTGCGGCGTGGTGGCCACGCGTGATCACATCTCGTGGTCTTATGGTTCTTCTCTCTTGACTACTGGGTGATTGGATTACGCAGCCATCTTGGCAGAGGTAGGCAGGGGGGCTTGACTTTTCGCAAAACTTATACTATGATGGTCTTAGTTTGCCAAGCGTATGCGATTAATGACCAAGCAAACTGATTACGCGATACGCGCGCTTCTGCATCTTGCGCGGGCAAATGGTGTGTGCGTGTCGACGCGCCGGCTGGCCACAGAAGAGGGCATTCCCCTCCCCTTCTTACGGCGCATTGCGCGGGTGCTGGTGGCCGCCGGTTGGGTCCACGCGCGTGAGGGTGTGCACGGTGGCCTCCGCCTGGTTGTGCCACCGCGTAAGATTCGTTTGACGCAGGTCATTGAACTTATGCAGGGGCGCCTGCAGCTGAGTGAGTGCCTGTTTCGGAAGCGGTTGTGCCAGAATCGCGCGCACTGCGTTTTGCGCCATCGCATTATGCGTATTGAACAACTGGTCACACGTGCATTTGCGCGTGTGACGCTGGACACTTTGCTACGAGATATGAAAAAGACGGGGAGACTCCCACAATGAAGCGCACCATCATCACAATTGACGAGGAGAAGTGCACGGGTTGCGGTCTGTGCGTGACTGGCTGCCCGGAAGGCGCGTTGCAGATTATAGATGGCAAGGCACGGTTGGTGAGCGAGATCCGCTGTGACGGGCTCGGTGCCTGCATCGGGCAGTGCCCGGAAGGTGCGATTACACTTGAGGAGCGGGAGGCAGAGCCGTACGATGAGCGGCGCGTGATGGAAGAGATCATCAAGGGCGGGCCGAACCTGATTGCGGCGCACTTGCGTCATCTGCAGGAGCATGATCAGCAGCGCTACTACGAGGAAGCGGTGACGGTGCTGCGTGAGCGTGGCATGGACGTGCCAATGCTGCCCGCGACAGCACACGCCCATGCGGGGTGCCCGAGTATGCGCATGGTCGATCGCACGCGAGAGCGCGCTGCGCCGTCTTCCCATGCTAGTCAATCACTCCCTTCAGCTCTGCGCCAATGGCCCATCCAGCTGCGCTTACTGGCGCCAGAGGCCTCATTTTTTGATCAGGCTGATTTGCTTGTGGCGGCCGACTGTGTTCCGTTCGCCATGGCGGGCTTTCATCATACATTGTTAGACGGGAAGGTGCTGATTGTGTTTTGTCCGAAACTCGATCCGGACGTGCAGCAATATGTGGACAAGTTGGCGGCCATTTTTCGTCAGCATAGGCTTCGCTCGATCACCGTTGTGCACATGGAAGTACCGTGCTGCGGCGGCGTGGGGCGGATTGTGGCTGCAGCGCAGCGCGCGGCTGGCACACGCATTCCAGTGAGGGATATTACCATCTCCCTGGAGGGTGAGATTATCAAATCCGAGGAACGCAACGAGTCAACCTTGTAACCACGGCCACGGAGGGACGATGAGCGCGATGTTTTGTTATCAGTGTGAGCAGACAGCGAAGGGAACCGGCTGCACCCAGCACGGTGTGTGTGGGAAAGACGCGACGACGGCGGCGCTGCAAGATGTGCTGGTTCATGTGACGAAAGGAGTAGCCATGTATGCGAGGCGTGCGCGCGCACTGGGCAAGAAAGACCGCTCAGCTGATGTGTTTGTCATTGAGGCGTTGTTTACCACCGTGACGAACGTGAACTTCGACCCCGAGCGGGTCTTGCACATGATTCGTCGTGGGGTGAGCGTACGCGAGGGTGTGAAAGCGCTCTATGAGCAGGCTTGCGCGGGGAGAGGTATTGCGCCGGAGCAACTGAACGGGCCGGCGACATTTATCCCGGGGCATGATATTGCCGAGATTGTTGCCCAAGCCGGGGAGCTGGGTATCCTCGCCCGCAAACGAACTTTAGGGGACGACATTGCCGGGCTGCTAGAGCTCATCACGTACGGTGTGAAGGGGATGGCGGCGTACGCGGATCATGCCATGATTCTGGGCGTCGAGGACGACGGCGTGTTTGCGTTCTTTCACGAGGTGCTCGATCTCCTGACGCGGGAGTCTCATGACATGGACGCACTGCTCCGTCTGGCCTTACAGGTAGGCGAGATGAACCTGCGGGTGATGGGTATGCTTGACCAGGCGAACACACGAGCCTATGGCCAGCCCGAACCGACACGTGTACGTGTCACGCCGGTGAAAGGCAAGGCTATTGTTGTCTCCGGTCATGATTTGAAGGACTTGGAAGAGCTGTTGAAACAAACTGCAGGGATGGGGATTAACGTGTACACGCACGGCGAAATGTTGCCGGCACTGGCGTATCCGGGCCTGAAAAAGTACCCACATTTGGTGGGCAATTACGGGGGTGCATGGCAAGACCAGCAAAAGGAGTTCGCCGCTTTTCCTGGCGCGATAGTGATGACAACGAACTGTTTGCAGCGCCCCCTGGAGAGCTACAAGGATCGCATTTTTACCAGCGGACTGGTGGCCTGGCCGGGTGTTCCACACATTCGCGAGCGCGATTTTACGCCCGTGATTGCGGCTGCGCAGGCTGCACCAGGCTTTGCTGAAGACGCGCCAGAACAGACGATCATGATTGGCTTTGCACATCACGCTGTGCTGCAAGTCGCGCAGAGTGTAGTGGAAGCGGTGAAGAGCGGCGCGATCCGGCATTTCTTCCTCATCGGTGGCTGCGATGGAGCCAAGCCTGGGCGCAATTACTACACGGAGTTTGCCCAGCGCGTGCCGGAGGATTGTGTCATTCTCACGTTAGCTTGCGGCAAGTATCGCTTCAACAAGCTTGATTTCGGGACGATAGACGGTATTCCGCGTCTCCTTGACTGCGGGCAGTGCAACGACGCGTACTCAGCGATCCAGATTGCTACTGCGCTTGCTGAAGCTTTTCAGTGTGGAGTGAACGATTTGCCGTTGTCGCTCGTACTGTCATGGTACGAGCAAAAGGCTGTGTGCATTCTACTCACGCTGTTGCATTTGGGGATCAAGAATATTTATTTAGGACCGAGTCTGCCGGCGTTCCTGACGCCAGCGGCGCTAAAGGTGCTGGTGGATCTATTTGCTCTCAAGCCGATCACGACCCCGGCGCAGGATTTAGCAAGGATTCTGGGTAGGTGAGGTGGCAGGCGTGGTGGGCGACGCCCACGCATGTTCTCAGTCGAGCAAGTGAGCATTGAGGCGGTACGTCACGCCCTGAGCGGCGAGATTTGTGCGGGTGGTGTAGGCGGATTGCTCAGAAGAGAAAAACGCCCGAGGGAGTTGCTATCCCGCGGGCGTTTCGCTATAATGCCGTGGTACGCCCGTAGGGACTCGAACCCCAAGCCTTCTGGTCCGTAGCCAGACGCTCTATCCAATTGAGCTACGGGCGCGCTAAGGGTCATTATAAACGAACGCACGGGAAATGTCAACCAAACTGCACGTTTTCATCGCCACAAGCGGGATTATACTTTTGAGCTTTTTGGCCTGCTCGCGTGGCCCGGAAAAAGGCGAAGGAGCCGCGCATCCGCGGCACGAAATGCCTCTTAC
>JAOACZ010000073.1 GCA_026417575.1 bacterium
GTCTTCGCAGGCTACTCAAGCACTGGCGTCCCTACCTGGAAAGACTTCCATCAGCTCCTCCTCGACGCCGGGGATACCCGCGTCCACATGCTTTTCTCCGACCCGCCTCGCCTCCTCTCCCACACCACCCTCGGCCGCGACCTCAAACACCTCATGCTCCCTCATTGCGGTAAGACCAGTCGTAGCTACAATATCCTCGGTCAGGTCGCTGCTGGCTACTTCCCCGTACCTTCCAACGATGACCCCCGCGACACCATGGCGGTAACTTTTCAAATCGTCGAAGCACGCGCACCCGGTGGCCTCTTCCGCCTCGAGCTCAACATCATCGGCGTCACTCCTGACGGCCTCCATCTCTCCACCCTCCTCGACTACGGCGCCATCCCTGCCCTCGAGCGCGCCTGCCGCCCCATCCTCCGCCAACTTAAACACCTCGAGTCGCTCGTCCGCGCCCTCCCTGCTGATGCTCCCCCTCCCCACCGCTCCCGCCTCCTCTCCCGTATCCCAGCCCTCCTTACCCGCCTCGCCGGCCTACTCGAACAGGATGCTATCCAAGCGCTTCGCCGTACCCACCACGCTCGCCTCCGCCGCGCTCACGCACGCCCCATCCAGTGCGCCCTCGAAGACGCTCGTATCGCCACCGATGAACGTATCCTCTACGACGCACACCATCAGACCTGGATCATCCGCGGCCCGCGTAATCGTATCCATGTCTTTACACACGACGCTCGTCACGTTACCAGCTTCTCCCTCCCCTCCGACCAAGTCGAGCGTCGCCTTCGTTCCCAACTTTGGCGCACTTCCTCCTCCGAAGAACGTGCCCACTTCCGCTCTCACCTTCGCACCCTTCTGTCCCCCGCTCCCCCCTGAACTGAGCTCCTCCCCTCCCTAACCCACTCCCCTCCAATTACTCGTTTTCGCTCCGCTAACTTGCCACCCTCGAACACTACCCCTTCCGCCGCAAGCAGCGCTAGCTTCATCTCCACCTGCTCCCCCACCTCCTCTCCACAGAAACCACCAACCCGTAGATCGCTCCGAATTACCCGATGGCATGGCACCTCTGGCGCACGCCGATTCCTCCGCAATGCTTGCCCAACCGCCCGTGCACTCCCACACCCAACCGCCGCCGCCACTAACTTGTATGTCGTTACATACCCCGCAGGTACCCGTCGCACCACCGCGTACACGCGCTCGTCAAAACTGCCCCCGCTCACACCCCGCCTCTTTTCATTCACTCCCATCAGCCCAATAGCTCTCCTTTCCAACCCCAATCACTCCCGCTCCCCCCAACAAAATGCACGTACAGCTTATCCGGTTGTATCTTCGCTGTCTCCTGCAATAACTGCCCAATCGCCTGCGTCAACTTTTGCTTCACTGACGACGTAAATGAACCTACGTACCGTATCTCCACAAAGGCATTGTGCGTGTCACTACTCCCCTTGAAAAATAGCTCCTCCTCACTCACAATGCGTACCATCAGCCACTGCTCATCCTTCCCCGCAATCTCATACAATAACCGCCCTAACCCTGCCTTGATCGCTACTTCAGCCGCTGTGTTCAACTTCGCGTTCGTTATTACTTCTACATACGGCATATCTGTCCTCCGTTCCATGTTACACAATCTTTCCCATCTCGGCTATCGCCCGCGCGAGAAGTCGCATGCACCGCCCCGCCGCTCCCGCCGCAACTCGCTTCACCTCCTCATGAGATAGTTCCCCTTTACCCACTCCCGCTGCCTTGTTCGTGATCAGACTAATCCCGCACACCCGCGCCCCCATGTGCCGCGCTGCTATCGCCTCACCCACCGTCGACATTCCCACCGCATCCGCTCCAAGTATCCTCAGCATCCTCACCTCCGCCGGTGTCTCGTACGCCGGCCCCAACACTCCCGCGTAAACCCCATGCCGCAGCTCGATCCCCTCCGCCCGCGCCGCACTGTCCAAAATCTCCCGCAACTCCTTGTCGTATGCACAACTCATGTCCGGAAACCGCGGACCATATCCCCCCTCGTTAGCTCCAATTAACGGGTTCGTCCCTTGGAGATTTATCTGATCATCAATGCACATCAAATCCCCTGGCTCAAATCCTTCATTTATCCCTCCCGCAGCATTCGTCAATACCACAAACTTCGCTCCTAACCTAATCAGTGTCCGCACCGGCAGTACAACCTCCTCCGCTGTTACCCCCTCGTACAAATGTACCCGCCCCTGCAAAACACCAACACATACCTCCCCAACCCTCCCCATCACCAACTGCCCTTCGTGCCCTTCTACCTGCGGCCGCGGAAACCCTTCAATTTCCCCATAATTTATACGTTCCCCATCCTCCACAATATCCACCACCCCACCTAAACCTGATCCGAGCACAACGCACACTCGTGGCCTCAATCCGCTCAACTCCCGGATCCTCGCAACCGCAGCCTCAATCAGCTCTCTCCTCAACGTACCTCCTCCACGATAAGCTGCCGCTCCTCAACCGGCCCCTCCCCAACCTCAAAGCACTCCTCAAACGGCTTCGTCTCCACTGACCCACGCACGCACAACTCTGCTACCGCCTCCCCCGCACGCACCTCCTCCCCACAGTGCTTGTAAATGTACAACCCAATCGCCGGATCTATTGCGTCACTCACCCGCACCCGCCCAGCTCCTAGCCCCGCCAACAACCGCCCCAGCCGATATGTGTCTATTCCACACACTACCCCGCTCCCCCGCGCTCGAATCGCTACCCGCTCCGGCGCCCTCGGTAAACTTCCCGGTAACTGGCGTATCGTTTCCCAGCTCACTCCCTGCGCCGCGATAATCTCCTCAAATCGCTCATACGCTCGACCGCTCCTCAAACATCCCTCCAATTTCTCCCGCCACTTCTCCCCTCCTTCTTCATCAAACACCGCCCGACACATCTCCTCCGCTAACCGTAGTGTCACTTCCCACAACCTCTCATCTACCTTTTCCCCCCTCAGCAGCATCAGCGCCTCCTCCACTTCAACCGCATTGCCTACGCTCTGCCCCAATGGCTCATTCATATCCGTGATTAACGCGCACGCACAGATCCCACATTCTCGCGCCGTCTCCACCAGGCTCTGCGCCAGCATCCGCGCCTCCGCTACCGTCCTCATAAATGCCCCCCGCCCCCACTTCACATCCAACACCAAACCATCTAAATCCTCACACGCTTTCTTGCCAATTATGCTCGCTGTGATCAATCCCACTGATTCTACCGTCCCGGTAACGTCCCGTAACGCGTACAACGCTCGGTCAAGCGGCGCAATCTCCTCTGTCTGCCCCATAAATACACCGCCGTGTCGCTCTAAAATCCGCACCACTTCCTCAACCGCTAACTGCACGCGTATCCCCGGTATCGACTCCAGTTTGTCAAGTGTTCCTCCCGTGTGCCCTAGCCCACGCCCGCTCATCATCGGAACACACGCACCCATCGCCGCTATCAAAGGCGTCAGCACCAGGCTTGTCTTATCACCTACGCCCCCAGTCGAATGTTTGTCTACTTTCGGTGCCCCAATCCCCCCCAAATCTAGTCGCCCTCCACTTTCCCTAATTACTCGCGTCAGCGCAACCCTCTCCGCTACACTCAGCCCCCGCTCATACGCCGCCATCAGCCACGCCGCTACGTGGTAGTCCTTTACTTCCCCCCTCAAATACCCCCTAAAAAAATCCCCCAACTCCTCCGCACGATGCTCGCCCCCATCCCGTTTCACTATGATAAACTCCGTCGCATTCACTTGCATCCTTCATTGTAGTTATTTGCATCCTACCCGTCAATTCGCTATCATGAACCCAACTTAACCACCACACGCACATGAACGACACTAATCCTCCTCCCGACCTCTCCACCATCTTCCAGCTCGCCGATGAGCTTGAGATCCTCCAACGCCTTCCCCGCACTGGCTTCGTCATGAGCGGCGTAACCAACCCCCAAACCGTAGCTGCTCATTCTTTCGCTGTCGCTGTCTGGGCTCTCCTTCTCCTCGAGCGCCTCCCCGATCGCCACTCTCTCGACAGCGCTAAAATCCTCCTCATGTGCATCCTCCACGAATTCGCCGAAACACGCCTCGGCGACATCCCCCAACCCGCCCGCCACCTTCTCGGCCCCGACTCAGTCGCCCAGGCCGAACGTACTATCGTCGATGATATGCTCGCTCACCTGCCCTCCCCCTGGCGCTCCGCCTGGCACGAATTCGATTCCGCTCAGTCTCGTGAAGCCCGTATCGTCAAAGCAGCCGATAAACTCGAACTCATGCACCGTATCCTCGTATACGAACGCCAAAACAACGGCTCCTTCCACCACTTCTGGCAATGGCAAGAAAATTTCCGCGACGCCGGAATCCCTGAGGCTCAGGAACTATTCGATGAACTTAAACGCCGCCACGCCCTCCTCCACCACTCACCAACCTAACCCCCGCGCGCTCCCCCCTACCTGCCCCCTCAACCCGCTCCCCCCATTCACGGCCCCAACTGCCGTTCCCCATTCACCCATACAAAATTCCGTACGTAATCAAATAGCTTCCCAAACGAAATCTTCCGCACCGACACAAATGTGTTACTTACCGCTGCTCCACTAATCTTTACACTCCCCAGTCGTCCCAGATAATCCGCGTTCGCCCAATCATTCGCTGGCACGTCCGCCGTCCCCGCTACAAACATGCTATCCCGCACATCTCCCACCACAGACACTTTCCCAATGTCCCGATTAAACGCACCTTCCCACTGAAACGGTATATCCCCTTCGTTTACCCACCCCTCGCGCGCAGCCACCTGCTCCTGCCCTCGTCGCTCCTCCCTCCCCGCCCCCCTCGCCTCCCCTATCTGCACCCTCATCGCCCCCCCCGTCACTACGATCAGTGTCACATTCTTCTCGTCTCGATACGTCCCATTGTCCGCCGAAAAAATCAAATTTGAATACACTCCCACCGGAATCGCACTGAGCGGCTTCGTCGTAAACGCGTAGCCAGTCTGCGAATCTAAGTTCGTCACTTGCAACCCCAGCTGCACTGCCGCAGGCCCACTAAGCCCGTATGTGATCGCTCCATGTTGCCATGGATTTGCTACCGTCAGTACCCAGTCCAAAAACGGCTCTACATCTTTGTTAAATGTACGTGGGTTCGCACTCGGCGTCAGAACCAATGTCACCGGCACCACCGTCGTTGATACGTTCGCCACAATGTACATATCATAGTAACGGTACGGCGTCCCATGATTGTGCACGCGAATAATGATGTTCGAGCACCACCCATTGTCATCCACCGTCGTGCTCCATACAAACATCCCCGTCACAGGATAACTCGTTACAATCCACGTGCTGCTCCCGTAAAATACTTGCCCCACGTGATTCGACAAAAACGCCTTAATCGCTCGATCACGAAAATGTAGCCGCACCCCTAATACATCCCCTGTGTTCCCCCCCTTCACCAAAAACGGCACCACAATCGTGTTCCCACCATACACATTCGTCACAACACTCGACGGCGCTAACTCCGGCGCTTTGTTCCCCTTCGCTAAATCTCCCGCATACCCCGCCCGCATCACTACATTGCTTACTGCCGGCCCTACCTGATCCGCACTCGCCGTTACCTTGACTGCTTTGATATCCCCCTTGATCCCAAACAGACTGTCGCGAATCACTGCGTCTTGTACCGTCACACTCTTCAGCTCACTGTATTGTCCATCTCCTCCCACATCTGCCGCTTCCACATAACTCCTGAACATCCCTTCGCCATACCCCGGTTGCGGCCCTCCCACTTTCTGCCCTCGTAAACTTAACTTCTCCACCCGTAAACACTCTAGTGCCACTCCCTCAACTCGCCCGCCCAGCACTGTCCATTGCTTCAAAACCCCATTGTTCACCACCACATGCCCGCGCATCGCACCTCCTTGTATTCGCCCCGCCCGCTTGTCCACGTAACTCTGTACCACCAGACGATCTAAATTCCCATTGATATCTATCGTCCCCACCATGTCGCTAAACGGATGATAATACACGCTCCCCCCATATACTGTAATGCCCTTCATGTTCCCGTTCGCGTAAATATCTGCCCAGATATTCCCGCCCCACCACTCATTGCTCCCCCCCAAAACATAACTTCTCCCCTGCACTCGCACTTCCCCTAACGCCCCCGCAATCACTACCTGACCATCTCGCATGTCGCTCGCACCCAAATCCCCACCTACAATATCAATCCTCCCTACATCCCCCCTCACATAAATGTTCCGGACATAACACGCATGCTCCCGCCCCGGCGGCATCGTCACCCGAATCCCGCTTAACTCCGTCATCGAATAAATCGTGTCTATAAACACCCGATTCCGCGCCCCTTTCTCCCGTGGCGCTATTGTCAGTGTGCCCGCTTTCGCCTCCGCATTCGTACTCCCTGTGATGATCAAAGTGTACATAAAATCCCCCGCCATCCTTCCTAAGAGCACCCGCCCCTCGCCACTGTACGTCGCTGTCATTCCTTGAAACTCAAGCCGATTCTTTCCCTGCCCCACCGTGGCCATACATAATACCGCTGCCACTACAACGATCCTACGCGCTTTCATGCGTCTCGTTCTCGCTCCAATGTTAGTTATTCTCCTCAACCATTCTACCTTTTATGTCTACCCCTGTCAAACCACCTTCTTCATGCAAACTCGCTCGCTAAGCTCTCGACAAATCCGCTCCATCTCTTCCTGTACCACTGCCACATATCTATCAATGTCCTCCGCCTCCTCCGCCACAATCAGCGGACGACCTAACTGCACATAAATCGTGCTGAATGGCAAAGGAATCATTAACCGATCCCACGTCTTCAGCACTACCTTACGCGTCGCATCAAACGCTAACGGTACCAACGGCCGACCCGCTAACTGTGCCAGCATCAACGGCCCCCGTTGTACACGCTCCCGTGGCCCCTTCGATCCATCCAGGGATATCGCCGTGTCTCGCCCCCCACGACACACACGCACAAGTTCCTTCAAAGCCGCTGCCCCCCCGCGCGAGCTCGACCCTCGCACCGTCTCCACCTTGTACCGCGCTAGCATCCGCGCAAAGAGCTCCCCATCTCGGCTCTGTGACACCATCAACGTTAAATTCGTATACCCGTAGTGCCGCGCATAACAATGCAGTAACGCAAGCAAACGCCCGTGCCACGACCCAAAAATCACGTTCCCTCCCCCGCGCACTATCTCCTCCACCGGCTCCGCATCCACCATCCGCATCCGACACGTGCTAAATAACGCACGCGCCAGCCAGTACAGCAACCATGGCCCCAACCAACGATGGATAAACGTTACCCGGTACTTCCTCCCTCCCTTCACTCCACCTCCTCCGGATAACTTACCGTCACAACCGTCTTAATACCCCCTCTCACCTTGTACTCTAACTCAACCGTCATCTCCACCGGCTGACTGCACGCCACTAAATCCCCCAAGATCCGCTGCGCCGCATGCTCTTGATAGATCCCTACCGTTCGGTACGATAATAAATAGTACTTCAACGACCGTAACTCAATGCAGACCTTGTCCGGCACGTACCGTATCCGTAACGTCCCGTAATCGGGCAACCCCGAAAACGGACACACCGCCGAAAATTCCTCCGTCTCGATCACCACCTCCGCTCGCTTCCCCACATACTCATATGCAAATACTTCCAACTCCTGTGGCGCGATCTTCTCGTAGCCGTCAAATGGTAACTTCTTGCTTAATGCTTCCACCATCGTTCGTCCTCCTTCACACTACTCACATCCGTTATTGCACACGTATCTTAAATAACGCCTCCGCATTCCGCGTCGTCGCCGTCACTACTTCGTCTATGCTACACCCACGCACTTCCGCGTGCTTCGCCGCAATCACAGCCACATGTGCTGGTTCATTCCGCTGCCCCCGATAAGGTACCGGCGCCAAAAATGGACAGTCCGTTTCTAACAGCAACCGCTCCAGCGGTACCTTCGCCGCAACCGCCCGCACCTCAGCACACTTCGGAAATGTTAATTGCCCACAAAACGAAATATACAACCCTAACTCCAACAACGCTTCCGCTTCCCCTATCCCGTACGAAAAACAATGCACCACCCCGCGCACCCCTCCGTGCTCCCGCACTATCGCTATCGTATCTTCAAATGCCTCCCGCGAATGAATAATCACTGGCAGGCCTACCTCACTTGCCAGCGCCATGTACTCTCCAAATACCCGCCGTTGCACATGCCGCGGCGAATAATCGTAGTGATAATCCAGTCCCACTTCACCAATCGCGACCACCCGCCCCGCTCCCCATTGCTCTTTCACCCATTCTCTCTCCCCCACTGTGTGCGCCGATGCCCAGTGCGGATGCATCCCCACTGCCCCGTACATCCCACCATACTTCTCCACTAACCCTATTATCATCCGATTTCGCGGCACCTCCCCCCCAACACAAATCATCCCTTTCACCCCAGCCGCCCGCGCCCGCGCCACTACCGCATCACGATCCCCTTCATAGTCCGGAAATTCCAAATGTACATGCGTGTCTACCATCCTGCCCCACTATACCCTTTCCCCACGCGCTATGTCAAGATTTCGTGATAGGTCATCAAAAATCCAACCGAACGGGCAGTGGATAGGTCATAATCGATCAAACCGAAACCACAAGGACCGTTGGATGAAGAAAACACAGATAAAAGTACATGAACCGAAGCTCGACAAGATGACACGTGGCACGATTCTGAGACGCATAAGGCGGCGGTATCTGCGCAGCACAAGGAAGAAAGCCAAGACGTGGCTGATGAACATGTACTGTGGTGCCACCGGCATCACGCGCAAATATGCGATCGTGCACACGCACGGTGGGCGCGGTCGCGCGGCGCGGGGCGGGCAGCGCGGGCGGCCCGTGCTGTATGACGACCGTTTGAAGGAGCCGCTGCGCGTGATTTGGCAGGCAGCAGCCTACAGCTGTGCCGAGTTGCTTCATACCGGCATGGCACGCCTGCTGGCACAGTTGCTGGCGCACCAGCGGCTGGCAATATCAGCCGATCTACAGCGCTTGCTGCTGCAGATGAGTTGCGCGATCCTCAAGCGCTCCCTGCGCCGAGCCCTGCCATACGCGCCACGCGTGCTCGACGTGGATAACGACCGTGCGTTCACCAACGAGACCGTCATGGCGTGGCTGGCGAAACACGGCATTGCACTCACGCGCAGCCGCGCGCAACAGAGCGCGGAGATGATTGTCATGGCACGCCACGGCGGTGACGGCGGTGACTGCGGTGGCGCAGCAAACCAGCGCGGGCGCACACCGGCGGCAGACGCACGCCGCGCCGAACTCACGCAAACGGGCACGCGGCAGGAACGAGAGCGATGAGGGCCCATTTTGATATACTATGCAGAGCCCACCTCCGTGCGCACGACTGGGGCCGCGGAGCGGCCCCCACTCGGTTCGATTCTTTATGACCTATCACCGATTTCGTATCCCACCACGACCCTCCCCTCCCCCACCTCACTCCACAAAGATCTTTCTCTACCTGCCAACACAACCTTACCCTGTTCATACCTTCACCTCAACCCATAAAAAAAATCAAGCGCCCACTGACACTCGCCTACCACGCCAGTCTCTTATCCCCCCAATCGAACTCCACCCGAATCTAACTCCCGTTCCGCTGCTCGAATTGCACTCCAACTGCTTCCCACCCTCCATCTACCACACTCACCACCTTTTCACCCTCTCAGTGAGCACCCCTAGTATCGCGTCAGCCACCTTCTGTTCCTAAATTCCACGCCCCTGTTCCGCCCACAACACCTGTATCTTTCTTCCCACAAGCCCTGCCACGCTGTCGCGCTATCCCGCGTTCCCCATAAACCACTTTTCCCCCTGACGAGCTTTACCCATGCACAACACGAAACCCTGCCTTCAGTAAATCATTCTCCCGTGACGATCCACCGACCATCACTTCAAATTCCCCCGGCTCTACTACCCATCTGTTCCGCCGGTCTACAAGCGCTAAATCCCAGTATGGTATCGTAAACCGTACTACTCGCCGTTCACCCGCCCTAAGCCTCACGCGCGCGTACGCTTTTAGCAATTTCTGCGGCCACGTCACCGACGTGAATAAATCGCGCACATATACTTGCACGATCTCCTCCCCATCCCGCTCTCCCACATTCTCAACCTCCACCTCCACCTCCAGCGCTTCTCCCTCCCTTACCTCCCCCCGCGCCAGCCGCAAATTCCGATACTCATATCGAGTGTAGCTCAACCCAAATCCAAAAGGATACAATGCCTCAAAACTTATCCCGTCCGCATAGCCCGTCCCATGCGTCCCCGGTAGCTGATGATACCACACAGGCTGCTGTCCTACATGCGCCGGAAACGATATCGTTAACTTCCCTGTCGGTACTGTATCCCCCATCAAAATCTCCGCTATCGCTTTCCCACCTAACATCCCCGGATTGAACGCTTCCACAACCGCATTCGCGTATTCCGACACCCACGTCAACACCAGCGGCTTACTGTTAATCAGCACAACTACCAGCGGACGCCCAGTCCCCCTTAACGCGCGCAATAACTCCCGCTGCGGCCCCATCAGTTCCAAAGTCGCTGTACTCCGCATCTCCCCAGTCAACGAAACCGTGTCCCCTACCACTGCTATCACTACATCCGCCCCACGCGCAGCTTGCACCGCTGCCTTTATCCCCGCCTCCTCTGTGCTAAACCGCCCCGGCTCCCACTGCACTCTCTCGTCCGCTCCTTCCCCCTCATAAATCGTACACCCCCGCTCATACGCTACCTCACACACTCCCCCTATACGCTCTCGCAGCCCGTCCAACACCGTCACTGTCGCCTCCCGTGGATGCGTACCCTCGTCTGCTGGATTGCTCCCCAATGACCAGTCTCCAAGTTGTCCAAACGCGTTGTCCGCTAACGGCCCGCACACAAGCACCCGCCGAATACCCCCTTCCCGCAACGGCAATATTCCGTCGTTCTTCAACAACACTATCGACTGCCGCGCAGCCTCTAATGCCACCGCCCGATGCTCTGCACAGTTCAACACCAAACGCGCCCCCTCCTCATCAGGTAACCGCGCGTCCTCAAACAATCCCATCGCAAATTTTAACCTCAGAATCCGCCGCACCGCTCGATCCAACACCTCCTCGCGCAACCGCCCACTCCGTAAATTCCTCAAAATCGCTTCGTAACATCCCGGCGTGTGCATCAGTAAATCATTCCCTGCCTCCAACGCCACCACCACTGCCTCCTCCACACTCTCGCTGACACGCTGCTCCCGGTGCATCCGTCCGACATTGTCATAGTCCGTTACCACCACCCCCTCAAAACCCCACTCCCCACGCAACACCTCAGTCAGCAACCACCTGTTCCCCGTACATGGCGTCCCATCAATCACATGGTATGCCGTCATCACCGTCGCACACCCAGCCCTCACCCCTCGTTCAAAAGCCGGCAAGAACCACGCCCTCATCTTCCTTTCCGTATGTTCTCCCTCTGAAGCGTCCCTCCCACCTTGCGTCTCCCCATACCCCGCAAAGTGCTTCGCACACGCAATCACCCGCCTCCTCTCATTCATACGCTCACCTTGAAATCCACGCACCATCGCACACCCAAAATCCCCTACTAACCGCGGATCCTCCCCACTCGTCTCGTCTACCCGCCCCCACCGTAAATCACGCGCTAAGCAAAATACCGGCGCAAACGTCCAGTGCGCTCCCGTGTAACTTACCTCCACTGCCGTGACCCGTGCCACCTCCTCCGCTAAACCCGGATTCCATGAGCACGACAACGCTAACTGCGTTGGAAATATCGTCGCACCTCTCTTCAACGAATGCCCATGAATCGCATCGATCCCCAATAACACCGGTATCCCTAACCGACTTTTGCGTGCTAACTCTTGTACCTCCGCCGCAGCCTCGTCCAGCACATTTAGCATCGAGCCAGGCTCATACTTCAAATACTGCTCCTTCCAGTCATGCCTCCCATCTATCTGCAGCACCTGCCCTGCCTTCTCCTCCCACGTCATACGCCCAAGAAGATCCTCCACCCGCACAGCTACACTTTCCTGCGCGTCTCGGTACCGTTCGACTTCGCTCATTCGGCCTAGTCTGCCTCGCTCTCTACTTGAATAATGTACGGTGGCTCACTCGTCCCACTGTACGTCCCCAGACTTATCACGTCCAAACACCCTCGGATAGCCTCCATCCCGCCCGCCCCCCCCCCCCC
>JAOACZ010000117.1 GCA_026417575.1 bacterium
ACCGGCAACAGTTGCCCCTCCCCATGTGCCCAGTGCATGCTTGTGCTGTAGACCAAACCGTCTTCCTCAGAACGCACTTCTCGCCCACCTTCCAACGCCACCACGAGCTGCAACCCGCGTAGCTTGTACATATCACCTGTCCTGTCCACTATGCTGATTACATTGTCCAACTTCAGCTTCGCCCGCGCCGCTGCCGGCAGTTCCATGCGCTGGGCGTGCCACGAAGAAATTGGTGCAGGATTCTCGGGCAAAAGCCCGATCAATTCCCCGTTCACATACACGCATTTGTTCGAGTACTGTCCACCATTCACATCAAACCCCTCGAAAACCAACACCGCTCCCACCGCTCGTGCGAGATCCCCGGTCGTTACCAGTCCCATTCCTCCCTCATCCCGGGGCTGCCCCAATTGAATCACCCCGCGTGTCACACTGCGCGCCGTCCGTATCCGGTCCTGTAACACTGGTAGCGGCCGATCCACGAGCGCACGCGGTCGCACGCGGTCATGCTCTATTCGCAGCCGATGCGGGATTAACACGGCCTCACTGATCACATAGGCCTCCGCAAGCACATTGCTCACTGGCGCATGTACATTCCGTACCGTAATCTCAAACGTGTTCGACCCTGACACACACGGCACTGTCAACATCCGCCACCCATCCCCGTGTATCACCTCCCCCCCTGCCAGCCGCCCATTCCGCTCCGCCACCGGCGAACCGCTCCCACGATATTTATACACTACTCGCACTTTCGCCAGCATCCCTCGTGGCACATACACATTCCCCCTTAGCCGCCCACGCTCATCAAAGGCGAGCTCGCCACTCACCTCCTTTGCCGCTGTCCTAAAAACACTATCCGCATCCACTAACGTCACATGCCATACCCCAGTGACCTCATGTGCCGTGACCCCGGCCCCACTCACGTTCCGTATCTCCACTGGTGTCGCGATGGTAAAATTACCACCCCCCTCCGGCAACGACAGCACATACTCCGTCGCTCGCGGCGTGCTCGCTACCAACTCCGCCCGCACCCCGCACGGCAGCGGCATGTCAAGCGCTCGCTGCGGCCGCACCATCAGTTGCACCACCCCCTCATCCGGAATAAGCAGCTCCATTCCCGCCTCCCCTGCCAATACCTCGTGCCACGGATACACTACTTCGCACACCCCCCCACTTACCCCAACCGCTCCGAGCGTCACCTTCTCCGAGGTCAAGCGCGGATTGCGTAGACTCACATACCCCCACCCATTACTCCACCCACTATACCCGAACACTTCCCCCTTGTTCGGATTCCCCAAAATAAACTGCGCATTCGCCATACATCCATCCAACTGCCGCGCCCAACGGATCGCCCGCGCCATCATCTCCCACCGCCGCTGACTCAAATTCTCCGGCGAAATGTAAAATTCCCGCATCAGCGTCCCGCGCCCTACATAGTTCATCAAATAATTCGCCCACCCCTCGTCATCCTCCTGTCTCATGTTATACGGCGTGTGTCGCCCGTCCACCACCCCGTGCGTCATTAACGCTGATAACGGAAACACCATCCCACGTTCCACTAAAAGTGTGTACAGCGCTCCGTCCCGATAGTTCATTTCAAACGCACTCCCGCGACTCGCTGGCATCGCCCGGTTGTACTCGTGATCACCTCCGCCCATCCAAATCGTGTCCACATACGGTAGCCACCACGGACTCGGCCAGATCCCTGTCGTAATCGCTAAATAAACCCGCGGGTGCAGCCGCGCCTCATACGCCAAGAGCTTCAGCAGTGCATTCACGTTCGCTTCTGTGCTCTGCTCCTTGGAAGGAAAATGTCCGTGATCCGTCCGCCCACACCAGAAAAAGTTGAAATCATGCTTAAAATAATCAATCGCCTCATCCGCCATCAACTCGCGCAATCGCTCCCGCAACGCACGATTGTAGTTTGTACCCGACATGCAGTAATAACGCGGGCTCGCCACCTCCAACCCCCGCTCACGCCCCCAGCTCGTGTCCAAGCTATGCCCACTCAACGGTAGCCATAACCCAAGCTTCATTCCCGCTACACCTACTGCATCACGCGCCACCTGCATCCCCCCCGGAAATTTGTTCGTATCATGCTCCCACACTGACTGCGCAACATACCACCCGTCGTCAATCACCGCTAAATCCAATGCGGCCCCATACGGCGCCAACTTCCCCTGAATCACCGCCGCAGCATTCGACACCCCTCTCACCGTCAGCTCCCGCCCCCGCATGTCACACCACGTGTTGTATAGTGTCACCGAGCGTACCGGCCGGCGCAACTGCGCCACGTACTGATTCAACACTTGGTTCACCTCGCCCGATCTGCCTCCTCCGACGACCATCGTGTGCAACGCCAGCGGCACCGCCCCGAAACGATAACCGGGCGTTTGCTTTAACGCCAACACCCCGTGCTCCACCTCCGCTTCCCCACACGGATGCTCCAGCCCGAAAAACCAACTCTCCCCTAGCCGCACTGGCTGCCCTATCCCCCCACCGCGCACGCTCAACCCCGGCACCGCCCACCGCACGTGATACGCCGTTCGATCCGTCGCCAACTCCTTCACCGCGTCCCCTGACGCCAGCCACAATGTCCTCCGCATCCACGCTTCCCCACGCCGCCACGAAAATGCCAAAATCACCCGACAATCCATCACCGGCTGATGTAACACCACCCGCGCCCCGCGCCAGCCCCGCACTAGCCGCACGGCCACGCACTCCGCCGGCCTCACCCGAATCGCATTCCGCACCAACAACGGCGGGTACGGCTCTCCCGGCTTCTGCGCCTCCGGCGCCCACCCTATGCTCTCCGCCGTCCCCACCCAAACCTCAAAATCATCCCCGCTCACCCGAAGCCGCTCCCCACCCCGCCGCTCTAGCCACAACGTCCGCAACACACCGTTGCTCACCCCGAATCGCCACCGGATCACCTCGTTCCCAATCTCGTACTCACCCTCCCTCAGCGGCACATACCGCCACCACACCCACCCTCCCACAAGCCCCACCACCCCCACCCAAATCACCGTGAAGAGCCAGGCTCGCACCCGCATCGTCCCCCTCCCCCTACCGTACCTCTTCTAACCGAATGTTCGTAAACTCCCCGGTACTCGCAAACTTCCCGTACCCCATGTGCGCATATACCACCGCCGCCCCGTCATAATCCTTATTCGTAAACACTACCTCCTTCGGCCACCAGTAGTTGTACTCACTCATCCACACCAGTTGCACCTCCGGCTGTCTCTTATACACATCT
>JAOACZ010000181.1 GCA_026417575.1 bacterium
TGTGTATAAGAGACAGGTGCAGGGTGCTACCGGGATAAAAGTAGGCGAGGATGCGCTGATAATCGAAGCCGCGATCCGCCATGCCTTTGCTGCTCCATTGGCACAAGCCCACGCCGTGACCCCAACCACGGCCCGCGAACTCAAGGCGCTCGCCGCGAATGCCGACGTTAAACCAGGTGGAACGGACGGCATCATAGCCTAGAATGCGGCGAACTTCTTCACCGGTCACGACCACGGATGTGTCACGGCCGGCGAAGCGTAACTGAGCCACGCGCCCGCTCGGGAAGCGTTGAAGGACAGTGACTGACCTAATCGGGCCACCTGGCCATTTTCCGGCGCGGCGCAATTTTTCAGCGCAGTTGACCAGGGCGATAGAGTAGCGCCAGGCGTGATATGGGGAGTCAGCCTCGTAGGGCGAGAACACTGCTGGCGGATACGTCTTGACTCGCGCAAAAACATTAGAAGCCTCCTCGGTGCGCCCTCCGCAGGCGGTATGGAAAAATGTGCATAGGATGTCTCCGTCGTACCACAAGACCTCTCCTTCTGTGTCGAGGACGGCCTTGGTGGTTCGTGGGTCTTCCGCCGCAGCGCCGCCATAGAGTTGATGCGAGGGTGCGACAAGGTCATACTCTGCAGCTCCTGCGTGGCGGATATGATACACTGCAAAGCTGCGTGAGACCACCGCTTGAGCCCGCAAAGCTTCCTCTGGCCAGCTTGGAAAAGTTTCCTTTGGCACGACACCCATCAGGTAGTCTTCCAACGGTAGGGAATTAACCACGGTGAGGCTGCCGGGATTTCCCGCGATAATCAGTGCGTCACCGCGGTAGAATACGCCGTTGATCCACAGGGTGCGTGGCATATCAGGTAGAATCGCGACCCGGGACGTGCCGAGCGGCACCCCAGCGAGGAGGACACCTCGCGCGTCGGCCGTGAAGATTGCGTCAGAGAGCGTGGTAAAAGACCGGATCGGACGGCGCCGAGCTGCGTCGTAAATGAGGCCCGGGCCGGTCACCTTGAGGCGCGCGGAAGGGGCGTTGCGGAGGAGCGCAACACGAACTAGTTGAGGCGCCTGGGGTGGCCGCAAGACTTCACTGAGGGGCTCTGGGAGGACGCTGCGCAAGGTCGTACAGCTGGGGCATCCCAAAATCACGCCGAGGCCTAGGGCGACCCAGAGGCCCTGGGTGTGTTTGTGTGGGCCGCTCATCGGACGACACGAACCCGCTTGATAGGCAAGTAGACGCACAACGCCTTCCCTTTAATCAACTCGAAAGGAACAAAACCCCAGTAACGACTATCGAGCGACGCTGCGCTATTGTCACCCAGCATAAAGAAGCAATTTGAAGGAACGGTGAGCGTGACATCGAGGGTGTCGAGCAAGGGATCAAAGGGAGCCACACGCCGCTCTACCTCAGAGGCAACAGTTAAAAACGGCCGGCCGTTCACACTCACGTGGCTGGCGGCTTCTGCGCCACCATGACGTTCGACTAGGCGTAAGAACTCGTTCAGGGCTGGGGGGCGCAAGCGATCACGCACGAGCTGATTTGGGTCGAGGAGCAAGCGTTTTAAGTCAGTCAAGGTGACCTGGGGATAGTCCCGCTGAACGATTGCCAGGGCGTCACGTGCTAGGGCAGCGTTTGTGGCTAGCACACGCGCGCAATAGATTTCACCGAGCTTGGCCACGGCGCGGCTGAGCGGCGCGTAGCGATCGGCGAGCAGGCCAGCATTGACGTAGCGCACATAGGTTGCGGTCGCTGGAGAGTTTGTGATGAGCTCGCCGTTGACATACAGGCGCCCTTGACGAATGGCGACGCGGTCGCCTGGCGTGCCGGCACAGCGCTTAATGTAATCAATGCGTGGGTCGACTGGGTTTTCAAACACGACCACGTCGCCGACGCGCGGCTGCCGCATACCCCAGAACATCAGGCGCCGATAAGGCAGCGGGATGCGCCAATTGAGGAGGGGAATTTTCATCACTCCGCTCAGCCCGTAGGTGAAGCGCGAGACAAGCAAATGATCGCCGAATCCACGACCCATGTCATTCGCCCCGTACAGCGTTGGCTCCATCGAGCCGGTAGGAATCTTGAATAGTTCAATCGTGTTTGATTTAACAAAGAGAGCTACGGGAATGATAATCAGCATTTGCCAGAACGTGTGCCACGCTGCGGCGGCGCGGGATGGCGCATGTTTTGCTGAAGACGGCCTTTCGCTTGGATGCATGCCAGCTCCAAATGGTTATGATGACGCACACTGACAAGTGACATGCCAGTGGTGATCATCATGCTGTCGTTTCTGATAAAGCGGTTGTATTATATCAAACTCCAGCACCCATGTGCATGCGCATTGCTCTCCCAACGCAAAAAAACGTATAATGGACGGCCATGTCTTTCTGTAACTTTATCGTACGGCGAGGAGGATAGCGCATGGGCATGTTACGCAGGGTTAGTGCTGTAACCGCGTTTGTTACCTCTCTGTCGGCAGGGCAAGTAATCGTCGATACGAATCGCTACTTGGAACGATTCGTCGAGTATTATCCTGGTGGACAAAAGCGGATCGAAGGGTATGTCGCCTATGATCAACATACGAATGCGTTTCGCACTGGCTGGTACACGTTGTGGTACAGCAACGGTAATCTCCAGGCATTTGGCCGGTATGAATGGGGCTTTCAGGAAGGACTCTGGACCAATTGGTATGAAGATGGCCGGCTTAAGTCGGTGGGCACGATGAAGCGTGATGTTCCGGAAGGCTTGTGGACACTGTGGGATGAAGAGGGTGTGCCCCAGCAAGGTACCTTTCGTAATGGCATTCCTCACGGCGAGTGGACGTACTGGCATGCGAATGGGCAAATTGCGGCGCGTGGTCGCTATGCTAATGGAGTAGCTGAAGGTAAATGGACGTACTGGCATCCGAACGGCAAGAAGGAAACAGAAGGTCGCTATCGAGGAGGCAAACGGCACGGCCTGCGCAGCTACTGGAACGAGCGGGGTGAAAAATACTTGGAAGGAACGTATGAAGATGATCTTCGCCACGGTACGTGGACGGCGTGGACCAACAACATGGTTGTGGTCGAAGAATACGTGCGCGGCAGGCTGGTTTCTCGTCGAGAAGAACGCCGCTTTTATCCCAATGGAAAAGTGATCGAAAGCTATACTCAACGCGCTACAGCGTCGGGGGAGCTGCCGGACGAAGGTGTAGTAACGCTTTGGTACGACAATGGCAGGAAACAACGCGAAGGTATAATGCGGCGAGGCGTCCGTGAAGGGCAATGGACGGAATGGGATCGGGACGGGCGAATAGTTTGGCAAGGAACGTTCAGCAACGGTGTGCCTCATGGGCGTTGGGTCATGGTTAGTAACGGCGTGGAGCGGATCGCTACGTACGCCGACGGTCAGATCCGCGAAGAACGGGAAGTTGTGGAACGTTACCGAGATGGCAAGGTGAAAAGGGAGCTTTGCTACGCGATTGATGCGCGCGGGCAACGCTCAAAAGAGCCTGCGGTAGCAGGCTTTTATCCTGATGGCACTCTTCAGTACGAAGGTGGGCTGCGCTATAACGAACGCCATGGTTTCTGGCGGGAGTGGTATCCCAACGGCCGGCTTAAGTCGCAGGGGATGTATCAATACGATCGCCCTGAGGGCGCATGGGTCACCTGGTATGATAACGGCGTGACGCAGACGTTTGGTGCGTACCTGTATGGTAAGCGTCATGGAAAGTGGGTTGAATATACGCGCGATGGGATGGTGACGCTGGATGGCAGCTACGTGCACGGCGAGCCAGACGGGCCATGGCGTGGCGTGACGGAAACGGGTCTGCGCTACGAGGGTGCATATCGCAACGGGCGGGAAGAAGGGCTCTGGGTATTTTGGCATCCTGGAGGTGAAAAAGCCATTGAAGGGGAATTCCGGAATGGGAAGAGGGAAGGCGTGTGGAGACAATGGCACCCGAATGGCCAGTTGCGCACGCAGCTCACCTACGTAAATGGTATGCTTGAGGGGACCGGGACGGCGTGGTACGTTGACGGTAAGAAACAAGCGGAGGGGACGTACTTGCAGAATGAGCGGCACGGTGAGTGGAGGGAATGGGAGCGCGACGGCACGTGGCGCATAGTGGAGTACGATCGCGGCATTGTGCGTGTCAAGCGCGAGGTACTTGCAGTGTACACGAACGGGGCCATAAAAGAGGAACGTGTGGTGGAGCGCGGTCGTGAGGGAGAGGAAAAACCAGCGGTGCTGGTACTGCGCTATGAGAGCGGGGAAAAGCGTGGGGAAGGGGCACAGCGCGAAGGCCGCCGTGACGGAGCGTGGCTCTTTTGGTATCGTAGCGGGCAGAAAAAAGCGGAAGGCACCTATGATCGCGGCGTACGTGTGGGGACGTGGACCTTCTGGCATGCGAATGGCCAGCGCGCTGCTAAAGGCGCGTACGTTGATGGGAAGCGCACGGGCGTTTGGACAACATGGCACGAGAACGGCAGGCGCGCATCAAAGGGGGAGTATGAGGGAGGCGTGCGAGTGAAAACGTGGGTATTCTGGCATTCAAACGGCCGGCGTGCCGCCGAAGGGGGCTACCTGAACGGCAAGAAAACGGGCACGTGGGCGACCTGGCATGACAACGGAGAGAAGGCCTCACAAGGCATTTACTTTGAAGGTCTTCAAGATGGGCAGTGGTTCGGGTGGCACCCGAATGGCAAGAAAGCCTTCGAAGGGGTATTTGCCAAAGGGAAGCGCACAGGTATATGGACATTCTGGCATCCCAACGGGCGCCTGGCTTCGAGTGGTTTGTACGTGGATGGGGCGCGTGATGGTGTATGGAAAGGCCTGTATCCTGATGGCCGTCCCCACTTCGAAGAATACCACCGGGATGGACAGCAGGATGGGCCCGCCATTGAGTGGTATCCGAATGGTACGAAAAAATCGGAGGGACGATACCGGTATGGGCAGAAAGACGGTCTGTGGCGCGAATGGTACCCGGACGGCTCGCTTAAATACGAAGGCAGCTATCGTGATGGTCAACGTGATGGTCGCTGGCAAGAGTGGTACGAGAATGGACGGCCCAAATTTAACGGTTCATACCGGAACGGTCTCAAAGACGGTATGTGCACTGAGTGGGACGAAGGGGGCACAAGCCGGATTGTGCAGTATCGGGATGGTGTTCCATTGTAAGCAAACGCGTGGGGAGGCTTCTGCGCTGGAGCTG
>JAOACZ010000020.1 GCA_026417575.1 bacterium
GGTCGACGTACGACTCAAAGTGCAGCTGGTCAAGTGCATCATTGAGGCGCGTGAGTGGGCTAATCGAGGTTTTCAGGTTTTGCATGCTGGTGACGGGCAGGAATCACCTGCGAAGAGCGGGATCGGGATCGAGCAGTCCGGCGAATTCTATTGTATATGCCTTGAATACGCCTTGCGACACGATCAACGTTGAAGAAGTCGGCGCGAAAGCGGAGAGTTATCTCGTAAGGCTTAAAGCGGTCGGTAGTTGTGTACGGGATGGTCGGTCAAAGCTGATACGACTGATGATAGACCTCGGCGATAGTATTCGGCATCAGGTTGTGGTTGAGGTTGAGGGTGCCAACCAACTATGTAGACAGCAGAACAACCACTGAGTCTGGTGACAGGAATAGCAACCGCGACATGCATCTCTCGTTGGGAAATTGAAGTGGTGATTGACTTGCAGCGAGTACATATTCGATGAGGTAAAATGTGGATGGTGCTGGTTAGTACGGCTGGAGCAATCAAAGTTAGCAAAATATGACTTGATTGGAATGGGGTCCTCATGTATTGGTGTTGGAATGGGTGGAACGAGAATGTAAGCATGGCAGATTGCCTACCTGAGCGAAGAACGGCCAGGAGTAGCATGAGCAGTTGTTTGACGAGAGTTGTGTTGGCGCGGTGGTGGGTGGGCATAGCGGTAGTCGTCCCGGAGCATGGACTGCCGGGGGTGGGGAGAGTTGCAGCTCTTGCAGTGGCGGTAGTATGTGCGTGTGCAGATGCAGGGAAACAGACGATAGACCGCGAGTTAATTTTTTGTGTAGGAGAGAGAATTGCCAAGAAGACGTGAAGGCGTGGATGGGAGCGACGCGCTGATGGCGAATGGTAAGTGACTCGTACTTTGCAAATGCGGACTGTTCCGGAGCCTGTGTGCAGCGAGGAAAGGTGCACGTCGGAGGCAGCGGATGTGCGTATGCGTGAGGATGGCCGCAACAGGCCACAGCGCTGTGGAGGTTTAGAATTTAAGGAACACGACGCGAAGGTGAGGCGGCGAAGGATTTGGGAAGTTCTCGAAGCGGCGTAAGAAGATAGTTCATAAGTTGGAGCAACTGGTTGGCATGGGAAGACAGAGTGTACAAGGACAACACCCGATGATACGCACGATTCTGCACTGGTTGGGAGTTTTGGGCATAGTGCGGGGCTTAGCGCGTGAGCGGAAAGGTGTAAATGAAAATTCGGTGCTTCCTGGTTGTGGGTCGATTGCGATCATCAAGAAGCGTCGGATAAGAGACTTGAGTGGCATCAAGTGTTCATTAGCGATGGCAAGGATATAATGACATGTGTGCGGCGATGATGCTCATGAGAATAAGAACTGGTTAAAGAGTGTGACGTATGCACTGAGCAAGGCCGGAGTGATGACGACCTACGGGTGCATGAGCGAGATGGGAGGGCGTGGGGATGACAGCCGATTTTCGCTCGGGAGCGAGTATGTGTGGGCTGAACGCAGTTGCGCTGAGAGTGATGCGAGGAGATTTCTGAGGTGGGGCGGACCTGACGCTACTGTCAGATAAAAGAATAAGGAGGACACGCGAGCTGTCGTGGGGGACTGGCACCCTCGGAGGTACACGGCAGGATCTGCCGGCCGTGATAGCAAGCACTGGTGCAGCATGGGGCGCGGAGTAGGGGTAGGATGTGTGTGAGGTGGAGTTGACGGAGGTGGGGAACCGGAGAGTTACGGTTGTGGACGGGCAGGGGGGTAGTGGCGTGCGGAGACGGATGAGGAAAAGAAACAGGTCTTGCAGCTACGGTTGCCGCGCACGCTAAGACAAGTTTGCTGAAAGGAGGAGCGAGTAAATGTTTGTGGCCGGCGCGTTATCGCGCAGACGTTGTATCGTAATCAATTATGTCAGGCAAGTTTTGTTATAATCGCAGCGGATTGTTGTACATCGAGGCCTCGCGGGTGTATGTGCTGGAGGATTGAAAGACAAGGCGCACATGCCGCTAAAAGCACCGATTGACGGCATCGGTGAGGGCGGCTGCGGTGAGCATGTTCGTCAAGGGTGGAAGGCGGGGACAGGTACTGTTTAGATGCATGGGCGATGGGCGAAGACTGCGCGCAGTGTGGGGATCAGTGAATTCATCATTTGGACACAGGTTTGTCACGGCATGCGCATGTAGTGACGCTGCCGCCGCCAGGAATGGCTATTATCTGGTTGCACCGGGGAGCGGTACGAGCTGGGTGGGAACTCTGCTCTTCAGGGATTAGTTATCATGTGCGTGAGGTGGTTTTTGGTAGCATATAATTGGCCACTGAGGGATGACCCAATATGCCAACAGCCAAGGACATACGCATCGTGCGTGACCTAGCCAGGCGCGTGGCGGAGATTGCTGCGTTGCCTGTACAAGAAGAGAAGCGGCGCTTGTGGCGTGCGCTGAACGGCTTACGCCCAGAGCGACCGATGGTCATGATTGACCAAGTGTGCTGGAATGAAATGAACGTGGAGGACGAACTTACGCTGCGATGCGAGGATGTGGAGTGTCGCAACTATGAGCGGCAGTTGCGGCGCACGCTGTATCAGTGGAAGCACTTTCCTGTTGACATGGTGGTGGAGGGGTACGTTGCAGTACCGAAAGCAGTAGAGAACAGCGGCTTTGGACTAGAGATCCGCGAGGAGACCGCAGTAACCGACCCGACGAGTGAGGTTGTGGGTCATCACTATATCAACCAGCTTGCGAATGAAGAGGACTTAGAGAAGATCAAGATGCCCGAGATCCGGCACGGTGCTGCGGAAACAGAGCGGCGATTGGCGGTGGCGCATGAATTGTTTGATGGCATCCTTGAGGTTCGAGCTGCGGGCTATTCGTTGTACCTATCTATATGGGATCCAATCGCAATGTGGATGGGGGTGGAAGCAGCGTTGTACGCGTTGGTTGACCGACCAGCATTCATGCACCGGCTCGCGGCGCGCGTGCGAGACGGATATCTCCAAATGTTGGATCAGTTGGAGGAGCAAGGACTGCTGCCGGAACCGCAGCCGGTGATTCACTGTACGGGGGGTTATACGGACGAGCTGCCGGCGCCGGGGTATGATCCGGCCAAGCCGCGGACGAAAGATCTTTGGATGTTTGGGCTAGCACAAATGTTTTCGACAGTGTCACCTGCAATGTTTGAAGAATACGAGGTGCAATACTCATCGCCGATCTTCGCGCGGTTTGGCCTGGTGTACTATGGCTGTTGCGATCCATTGGACCTGAAAATGAAACAAGTGCGGATGCTGCCAAGGGTGCGCAAGGTATCCATGAGTCCATGGGTGAATCAGGAACGCGGCGCGGCGGAGATTGGACATGACTACGTGTTTTCACGCAAGCCGAATCCAGCGCTGGTGGCGACGGAAACGTTCCATCCCGAACAAGTGCGGGATGATTTGAAGGCGACGATTGACATCTGCAAACGTCACGGCTGCGCCCTCGAGCTGATCTTGAAGGACATCAGTACGGTGCGGTACGAGCCGCAGCGTCTGTGGGAATGGTCGCGGATTGCCATGGAACTGGTGAACGGTTGAGGCGCAGGAGAGCAGATGAGCACGCCACAGCGATTGAAACTGGCGGGGATTGGATGCGGCGGCCGGGTGCGCACGTATTTTGAGTTGGCGGCGCGGATGCCACACTGGTACGAGATTGTCGCAGCCGCTGATCCACAGCCATCGCGGCTGGAACTAGCCCGCCGTGCAAGCGGCAATCCTGGCCTGCTATGCTTCCGCAGCGATCGGGAACTCCTGTCCCAGCCCAAACTTGCAGATGTGATGATCATTGGCACGCAGGATGACTATCATGTGGAGCCGTGCCTCGCGGCGATGGAGAAGGGCTACGATGTGTTGCTGGAGAAACCGATTGCGTGCAATCTGCGGGACGTGCTGATGCTAGAGCGGCGCGCGCGGGCGTTGGGGCGCAAAGTGGTGATCTGCCACGTGCTGCGCTACACGCCGTTGTATGGGACGATTAAAGAACTGATTGTCAGTGGCGTGGTGGGCGATGTGGTGGCTGTGCATGCGAGTGAAGGCGTGGGCGCGTGGCATCAGGCGCATTCCTTCGTGCGCGGGCACTGGGCGGTAACAGAGAAGGCTACGCCCATGATTGTGGCGAAGAGTTGCCATGACATGGATATTCTGGCATGGCTGATAGACCAGCCGTGCAAGTGTGTGGCAAGTTTTGGTGAATTGCGGTATTTCACGGCGGCCAACGCACCGACGGGCGCGCCGTTGCGCTGTACGGATGGCTGCCCTGTGGGCGATGCATGCATGTACAACGCGTTGCGCTATTTGGACACGCAAAAGGGTTGGTTGCAATGGGTGTTTGATGGCTGGGCGACGGCCAGCGACGCCGAAATCACGGCATGGCTGGCGCAGAGCCCGTGGGGCCGGTGTGTCTATCACTGCGACAACACGGCGGTGGACCGGCAAGTGGTTGCTCTGGAGTTTGAACGCGGCATTACGGCTACTTTCACAATGACCGCATTTGACGAAGGACGGAACATCATTGTGATGGGCACGAAAGGCGTATTGCGCGGCGGGCGCGCGACGCGGCTTGGCGAGGGCTGTGACATTATCGTCGAAGAACATGCTACGGGCCAACGTACCCGGCACATGGCCAGAGCGTTCGCGGGAGGGTATGACAGCCACGAAGACGGTGATCCTGGCCTGATGTACGCGTTGTATGATGAGATGACCAAGGTGGATGCAGCGCAGATGCGCTCGTCCATCTCGCGTTCAGTTGAAAGTCATGTGATTGCGTTTGCGGCGGAAGAGGCGCGGCTGACGGGGACGGTTATTAATGTACAGGAATTTCGCGCGCGGCATCAAGTGGAATGAAGAATAGCTATGATGCAATTGTAGGCAGAGGGGGCGCGGCAGGAATTGGCGCGGCGTTCGCTGCGGCGCTGGGCAAGAAGACATTGTTAATTGAGCGTGGCGCCCTGATCGGCGGCGCGGCGACGCACTGCGGGATTGGGTTCCTGATCAATTGCAAGGCGCATGACCGTCATGACGTGGTGGACGTGTGTATCGGGAGATAATCCAGCGCATGCAGCAGCAGCGCATGGTACCGCACGGGCGGCGGCTTGTGCGATGTCGTGGACACGGAGCAGTACAAGTTCGTGCTCGAGCAGATGACGCGCGAGCGCGGCGTGTCAGTGC
>JAOACZ010000077.1 GCA_026417575.1 bacterium
TGGATAACGACGGTGTACGAAGGGGGGGCTGGGTGTGACAGGCTGATCTGGCGCAGGCGAGATGGGACATATGAGCGAGTGGGAGATAGCCGCCTGGTCAGCAGGGACCAAGAGGATAGAATGGCAGCTTTTGTTAGGGAACTCCAGGGATGTGGGGTGCGATACCTGGAGGAGATACGTGAGAAGCTGTCGAGACACTCGGCTGTGGGGAAGTAAATGCTCTGTCCATTATTTACATGTAGATGTCTGAATAGCCTCTTGTAACCGGGTGGGAGAGTCGTTTAGAATAGGGGGTGGATCAGCAACTGGGCTGCTAATAAGAGTAAGTAACCGTTAACAAGAGGAGAGACATGAAACAACCGAAAAACACGGTGGCGGTCGCGGGGGCCTTATTTTCCCTACTGGCTTACGGGGCAGGAGCGCAGGTGTTAATGATGGCATCGCCATTGACGAACGGAAGCGAGGAAGGGTTCACAATTCAGAACTACTCACCTGGCTGGAGTTTGATGGCGCACACAGCGACGCAGGGGCCGTATTATCGATGGAGCTATGAGGTGCAACCAAACAACAATTGGTGGTTTGGCGGGCACAGTGTTGGGCCGATGCAGAAATTAGGGACGGTGCCACCGGGCGCTGAGAATGATTTGAGCAAGTGGACGGTGCGGGTGGAAACGCGAGTGATTAACCCACCGCTGATGGGGCAGATAGGGAACATTTATTTTAAGATACTATCGTTTGGGCCGAATGGAGGCTCTGAGACAAATTTGCCGGCTGGGAACACGGTTTCGTGGACGACGCACGAATTTACGATGGACAAAATGAAGTTTAGTACGGACGGTGACACGAACGGTTTCAAGCCTAGCGGGGTGAACTACCAACTATTGATGCAGTTAGCAACATGGTCAGGTTGGCAAGCAGCCTCGCCGCCGCCGAACTCGAACGCATTTGCCGTGGCCTTGAGAAATTTCACGTTGCACGCGATACCTGAGCCCGGGCTAGGGGCGGCGATGCTGGTAGGAGGATTAATGGTAGCAGTAGGGCTGCGGCGATACTAAGTTAGGGAGAAGAAAGAGAGGGAAAGTCAGACTCCCGCTCTGTGAGCGGGAGTTTTTTTGTTTGATGGGAATGAGTTGGGCGGACGAGGAGGGAAGGTAGTTTGTTTACAGGGCAGTGATGAGCGATTCAATGAGAGCGAGGGCGCGGCGTTCGTAGCCTTGAACGTGTTCGAGGAGGAGGGCTTGTTTACGCCGGTCGTGCATAGTCCAGGGCCAGGCGGGGGAGATGAGGCGAGCGGGGCGGACGGTTTGGCGAGAGAGCAAGGGTTCCAGAGTGTCAACCATGGTGGAATAGAGGTGGTGGAGGTGAAGGAGAGGGGAGCGGCAGTGAGGGATCTCATCGGCGAGGGCGTGGCAGAAGGCTGCGGCGCTGCGGCGAGCGTCGATGAGTGAGACGAGGATCCAGTAATTACCGTCGTTACGTTCACGGGTACGCCAGTCATCGCGCTGAGCGTTGTGGTGATCAGGATTGGTGAGGGTGGCGCGCCAGTAATCGTAGGCATCGAGGCCGAGGTGAAAGGAGTTGGCGCGTGGTTGGGACATGAGGGTGAGGGCGAGTTGGAAGGCAGTGCGTAGTTGGAGGTGGCGTGGTGGAGGGTCGAAGAGTGCGACGGGAACGTGATAGCACCAGACGAGTTTTTCGAGGACCTCGTGAGAGGCGCTGGGGAAAGAGTAGTCGAGAGCGATGAGGGAATCGGGGGAGCCGCCGATGATGATGCCATGGTGGGATTTACCATCCATGCCGAGGCCGATGGAAGGCCAACCACGCTGAAGAGCTTCGAAGGCGCGTTGGCGCGCATATTCAATTTTATGTTGGTTGCAGCAGAGCCAGATGCGCTCGAGCTGTACGCCGACGGCGGAGGCGAGGGAGTAGGTTAAGTCGTAGCCGCACATGAGGTCGGGGGAATTTATGCGCCAGCCATTGCAATGAATTTGGATGCGGAAGGCGGCGCCGCTAAGGCCCATGAGATGGAAGTACGGGATGGGGCGACCCATAGCGGTGAGCATTCTCTGAGCGGCACCGACGAAGGTGTTATCTTCGCCGATACCGAACTTAAGTGGGGGGATACCGGACAACCTAATGGGTGCGTGGAGCATCAGATGTGCTATTGTGGGGAGGGTAGTGGAAGACTTGGGGAACGGGGAGAGTGTGTACGCGTTGGGGCTGGAAGCGTGTGGCGGAGGGGGAGGGATTCGAACCCCCGGTGAGGTTACCCCCACTTCGGTTTTCAAAACCGACGCATTCGACCACTCTGCCACCCCTCCATGGGTTACGCGGATGGAGTATTATATCAAAAGCCGGAGAGGGAGAGGTACCAGCGAATAATGGGCGTACCGGCAAAGTGAGCGAGGAGCGCGGCGGCAGCCAGATAAGGACCGTAGGGTATTTCAAAGCGCCAGTGAGCGTGGCGGGTTACGAGTTTAGTGATGAGGCCGCCGAGGCTACCGAGGAGGGCGGAGAAAAAGATGACGAGCAAGATGGCGGGCCAATTGAGATAGGTGGCGAGCATGGCCATAAGATGGACATCGCCCATACCGAGTGCTTCACGTTTGAAGATCCAACCGGCGGCGGTGCGAACGATGAGGAAGAGGCCTGCGCCAGCGAGGAGTGCTTTGCCGATTTCGGCGAGGGCGAGCCAATGAGAGGAAACACTGTGGAGTTGAGGATTGAGGAAAGTGAGGACGGCGCCGAAGAGGAAGCCCGAAGCGGTGAGTTCGAGGGGGATGATGAGGTAGCGGGCGTCTATGAGGGTTATAGCGAGGAGGAGGCTGACGAGGGAGACATCGGCGAGCCAGAGGGTGAGGCAGGAGTGGAGGAGTGGCCAGTGGGGAAGGGAGCCGGTGTCTATGGCTGCGCCGATTGGGGTGCAGCGGTACCAGAAGGAGAGGGAGAAGAAGAGGGCAGAAAATGCTTCGACGATGGGATATTGAGGGCTGAAAGAAGCGTGGCAGTGACGACAGCGGCCGCGGAGGATGAAGTAGCTGAGGATGGGAATATTATCGTAGGCTTTGATTGGTGTGCCACAGGACATGCAATGAGAGGGTTGGCGCCAGATAGAGAGATCCAGGGGGAGGCGGAGAATCACCACATTAAGGAATGAGCCCACGCAGGCGCCGAGAAGGAATGAAAAGAGGAGGAGGAGTATCATGTTGAAAAGTATAGCAAAATGGCGTAAAGCTGTGCTAAACGGGAGTGGTGAGGAGTGTGGGGGCAAGGGAACAAAGAGAGAGGCGGCGGGAGGAGCAGGAATGAGGGTAGCGTGCTTGACAGGGGGGCAGGGATTTAGTATTATGGGTGCATGAATACTGGAATTGAGCAATCGCGCCGGGAGGAGTTAGTGAACAGTATCACGCACGGTGTGGGAATTGTGTTAGGGATAGTGGGCACGGTGGTGTTAGTTGCCGTTGCGGCGTTATACGGGACGGCGTGGCACATTGTGGGGTGTAGTGTATACGGGGTGACGTTAATTTTGATGTTTTTAGCATCGACATTATATCACAGTTTTCACGGGCCGCGGATCAAACACATTTTTAATGTTTTGGACCATTCGGCGATTTACTTGCTGATTGCGGGCACGTACACACCGTTTACGTTAAATAATTTGCGAGGGGTGTGGGGGTGGGTGTTGTTTGGGGTGGTATGGAGCTTAGCGTTATGTGGGATTTTGTACAAGGCATTTTGTGTGGGGAAATTTCCCGTGCTGTCGACGATACTGTACGTGGGGATGGGGTGGATTGTGATTGTCGCTGTGAAGCCGGTTGTGCACGCACTTCCGCCGGCGGGGTTGGCGTTGTTATTTGGTGGTGGGATAAGTTACACGCTTGGGGTGATCTTTTACGTGTGGCGGTCGTTACCGTATAATCATGCGATATGGCATTTATTTGTGCTTGGGGGAGGGGTGCTGCAGTACATGGCGGTGCTGTTGTGTGTGATTCCTTGGGCGCGGGGTTAGGAAGAGAGAGGATGGAGGCAGGAAGGAAAGAGAGTGCATGAGAGCGTAGGTAACCAGTAGCGAACAGAAACGCACGAGGAATTATGAGTAGGGAAGCATTTTTAGCGCGGCAGGTGACGCCGCGAGTATATTGGGTAGGGGGAATAGATTGGACGTTGACGGACTTTCACGGGTATAAGACGGACCGAGGGTCGACGTACAATGCGTTTTTGGTGATGGCGGAGAAGGTGACATTGATAGACACGGTGAAGGCACCGTTGCGGGATGAGATGATGGCGCGGATAGCGTCAGTTATCGATCCGAGGGAGATCAAGTACATCGTGTCGAATCACGCGGAGATGGACCACAGTGGTTCGTTGATGGAGGTGATCGAAGCGGTGAAGCCGGAGAGGGTGTTTGCGTCGGCAAACGGGGTGAAGGCGCTCAAGGCGCATTTTCACCACGGGTATGAGATCCAAGCGGTGGGGAATGGGGAGACGGTAAGTCTTGGGGACAGGACGCTGCAATTTTTTGAGACGCGGATGATTCACTGGCCGGACAGCATGGTGACGTTTTTGAAAGAGGAGGGGGTGCTGTTTTCGCAGGATGCGTTTGGGATGCATTTAGCGACGACGGAGTTATTTAGTGATGAGAATCCGGCGGAGATAGTGCGGTGGGAAGCTGCAAAGTACTATGCGAACATAGTATTGCCATATTCGGGGATTGTCGGGAAGACGCTGAAGGCGCTGATGGAAATGAAGTTAGGGATCAAGATGATCGCACCGGATCATGGGCCGATATGGCGGACGGAGGAGGAGATTGTGAAGATACTGGGTTGGTATCAGGAGTGGGTAGAGCAGAAGCCGCGGCGGAAGGCGGTAGTGGTATTTGATACGATGTGGCGGAGTACGGAGAAGATGGCGTCGGCGGTGGCGGAGGGGTTGAAGGAGGGAGGGGTGCGAGTGAAGGTATTGCCGATGTTTGGGGCGCATCGGAGTGATGTGATTACGGAGATGCTGGATGCGGGGGCGTTTGTGGTGGGGTCGTGTACGATGAACAATCGGATATTTCCGACGATGGCGGATGTACTGACGTATGTGAGTGGATTGAAGCCGGCGAACAAGGTGGGGGCGTGCTTTGGGTCATTTGGGTGGAGTCACAATGCGATGAAAGAGCTGGAGGGGTATTTGCAGGGGATGGGGGTGGAGTTGGTGGCGGAGACAGTGAAGGTGAATTACGTGCCGACGAAAGAGGATTTAGTGAGATGTGTGGAGCTTGGGAAGAAAGTAGCGGCGGAGGTAGCGAAGCGCACGAGTGAGAGCGAGTGAGCGGAAGGGGGGAATGTGAGATGAGCGTGGTGAAGGAAAAGAGGCTGGGCATAACGGGAGGCGTGTTGAAGCGTCAGGAGATTATGCGGCGGGTGTTGCTCGCGGTGCTGCCATGT
>JAOACZ010000106.1 GCA_026417575.1 bacterium
CCCCAGGCCTGTTCCCACTCAACCGCTCAAATTCCCCCGGATGCGGCGTCAGCACATACCTGCCCCCGCGCAACCACTCCATTACCTCTCCCGCCTCCGCAAGGTAGTTCAACCCATCCGCATCAACTACCGTCGGTACTCGTACTTCTTTCAATAACCCCCGCAAAAACTCTCCCACAACCACGCTCCGCCCCATCCCAGGGCCAATCGCCAGCGCCCTGCACCGTCGTAAAAACTCTGTTACTACACGCAGTCCACCCGGCCCAAACTCCCCAGTCCCTCCGTCCGGTACCGGCAGCGTCATACACGCCGGATTCACCGGCGCCACCAGCCCCACGAGCGCCTCCGGTACTGCCAGCGTCACCAAACCTGCCCCACTCGCCAGCGCCGCCCGCGCACACAGCGCCGCTGCCCCCGTCATTCCTCGACTCCCCGCCACTACCAACACATGCCCACACCCATGCTTGTGCGCATCTAGAGCCCGCACCGGCAGCATCTCTCCTGCCTCCGCCGAGCTTAGCATCTTCACCCCCCCTTCCCCACCCTCGCGCTCTAACCCAATGTCCACCACCTCTATCCGCCCACAGTACTCCCTCGCCACAGCCTCCATCATCCCGCGCTTCGGATGCCCAAACGTCACCGTCCACGCCGCTCGTACCGCTACGCCATGTGGCTCCCCTGTGTCCGCGTCCAACCCAGATGGAATGTCCAACGCTAACACAGGTGCCGGGTGCGCATTCATCGCCTCTATCGCTGCTCGATACGCTGGCGCAAGCTCCCCACGTACCCCCGTCCCTAGTACGCCGTCTACTATCACATCCCCATGCCAACGCCTCACGCATCCCCACACCGCTTCCGCATCCCCCGCGTAACAGTGACACACCTGCAATCCCCGGATACGTTCCCATTTCTCCCCAGCGTCTCGGCTCATCTCCTCACCTCGCCCCAAAAGGCACAACTCAACGTGCCGCCCCGCCGCCAGTAAATAGTACGCCACCACAAACGCGTCCCCCGCGTTGTTCCCCTTCCCCGCCACTACCAACACCCGCTCCGCCCGCGGCGCCGCTACTCGCCTCAAAAACAAATACGCCCCGTACCCCGCGCGCTCCATCAACTCACTCCCCGGCGTCCCGCCCGCTATCGCGCGCGCATCTAATTCACGAATCCTCTGCGCTCCTAAAACTTCCACCGCCCGCCCCCATCCTCCCCAGCCCTCAATCTAATTCAATCACCCGACTCGCCCGCAGCCCCGTATCATACACCACCACAGTCGAACGCCCCGTGCAATACCCGCACACTTCCCCAGGATTGATCACATCCGTCCCTCCCACCTTCCGCACATCCACACGGTGCGTATGCCCATACACCACTACGTCGTAGTCCCCAGACCGCGCTAACGAATCCACTACCGTATCGTCGTGCGTCACTATAAACCGCAGCCCGTCAAGCCTAATCTTGAAAAAACGCGCATGCAGCCCCCCAATCGCAGCATACCGCTCCTGCAATAACAACGTCTCCCCATCATTATTCCCATACACCCCATGTAAAGGCACCCCCAAATCCTTCATGCAATCAAACGTCAGGGGAGATATAAAATCCCCCGCATGCAATACCACCTCTACCCCCGCCGCCCTCATCTCTGCTACCGCGCGCCGGATCTTGCCCATGTGATCATGCGTGTCGGACATGATACCGACTAGCATGCCTCGCCCCACTATTTCACTGCCGCATTCCGCGCACGCATAAGCCGCGAGATCCGCCGCGCCGCCGCTCGCTTGTGCAGTATCCCCCGCTTCGCCGCCTTCGCAATCACACTCGTCACCTCCCGCAGCAACGCCTCCGTCTCCTCCGCGTTCGCCGCCCCAAAACTCGCCTTCAACTTCTTGCTCAACGTCTTGATCCGCGACTTCGTCGCCACATTCCGCGCATGTCGCTTGTCCGCTTGCCGCTTCCGCTTTAGCCGGTGCGCATGATGTGCCATATCGCCATTCTCCTCTCTCTTATTCTCTTACACCTTCTTGGCAGCCACCCGCGTGTGCCGCCATCAGATCTCAAAAACGGCTTCAATTCTAACCTTTGCCGCCCCTATTGTCAACTTGTGGTGCGAGAGGAGGGACTTGAACCCACACGTCAAAGACACAGGAACCTAAATCCTGCGCGTCTGCCAATTCCGCCACTCTCGCAACCGCACTCTCTATTTTATCGAAACCCACACCCGCGGTCAAACCTCCCCGCTCCTTTTGAACTGCTCCCCAAGAGATTCACAAAACTCTACCACCGCTTCTCCCCACAACCACCACTTTTTCCAGCACTCACCTGGCTCCCACCCTCCCCCTCCACGGTTTTCGAAAATCTCGCACAATCCTCCCTCGTGCCTCTGGTCGCCTGTTCCACTCGCACGTCCTGTTGACACGCACATTGTGCTCTGCTACACTAGTTGCACCAAACCAACTATGTCATGTCAACTCGGTGCCGCGTGTATGACCACCGCACTTCTCCTCCTTCTAGTCTGGTCTGCCCTTCCACCTATCCTGCTCCCCCAGGGCCTCCCCTTTGACCCCTACTACCCCACTCCACCTGTCTCTT
>JAOACZ010000050.1 GCA_026417575.1 bacterium
GATGTGTATAAGAGACAGTCCAGGGGCGGGAGCGCGTGAATGAAGCGTGCACCGGGGCCGGTGCCCTTGCATAAAAGGGGATTCGTGAAAATGTGCGCGGGGCGAGTTTGCATGGGAAGGCGGTCGCCGAGGCCGGCGACCCTGCATAAAAGGGGATTCGTGAATTGTGCGCGGGGCGAGTTTGTGTGGGAAGGTGGTCGCCGAGGCCGGCGACCCTCCAGGGGCGGGTGGTCGTGACGCGGGGGGGAGCGTGAGGGGCGCGTGCGCGTGAATGAAGCGGGCACCGGGGCCGGTGCCCTTGCATAAAAGGGTTTTCGTGAAAATGTGCGCAGGGCGAGTTTGCGTGGGAAGGTGGTCGCCGAGGCCGGCGACCCTCCAGAGGCGGGTGGTCGTGGTGCGGGGTGAAGCGTGCAAGACGGGAGGGCGCGAATCAAGCGTGCACCGGGGCCGGTGCCCCTGCATAAAGGATGTTTCGAGAATTGTGTGTGGGCGTGATTTTACGAGGGAAACGGACACGGGGAGGATGGCGTCCAATGGACAATTTTTGTTGATTGCAGAGGGCGGTTTGAGTCGGTTGAGTTCACACGGGGTGGGTTCATGTGGATGGGCGTGCACCGGGGCCGGTGCCAGCCCAGAAAAGGTGTGGTATCATCGGGTGCGTGCGGCTTTGGGCGTCTCGACCGGGTGTGTTTGCGGACACCAGGGCCGGCGGGCCTTCAAAAAATGTCAACTTACAGAGGATGTCGATTGCAGATGACAGAAAATGTCGACAGACGCGGTAATGTGCACTTAAGCCCAAGTGTCGTACGAGTGTGCAGGTTCGCTAGCCTGGCGGGGCGTGCCAGGAAAACTGGGTATGTTTTTTTTTTGACATGTGAGAAAGTCTGGAAAGGGGGCCTTTGATCGCATTTATATGACATTACATGACAAAAGTTGACACGGTACGCATTTTTTGTTAGAATGGAGGCATTGATTGGTTCGCAGGGACTGACAAAGATGACGCGGAACGAGTTAGCAGTGGCGGTGCTGGTGGTGCTCCCTCTTGTTGGGGGCGCATTGGCGTGGCTTGCACCATGGCGGTGGCTGCGCAGCGCGGTGGTGTGGCTGACGGCGGGGTTGAGTGCTGCGGCGGGGGTCTATGCGGTTACGTTGTTGCCTTTTTCAGTCACGCTTGGATCGTGGCACGAGGTGGTGGCGGTGGTGTGCGAGCTTATGCTGGTGGGGCTAGTTGCGTATTTTGCGTGGGATGAGCGGGGATGGTTGATTGTAGGGCTGTGCGCGGTGCAGGTGGGCGTGCTGATATTTGAGTGGTTGGAGGGTGCCGGGCAGATTCCGGTGATTAAGGATGCGGTGTTTTGCCTGGACGGGTTGGCGGGGGCGTTGGTTGTGATAATCAACGTGATAGGTGGGCTGATTTTGGTGTATGCGACGGGGTACATGAAGGTGCACAGTTGTCATGGTGGGGGGAGGGGGGCAAGGGAGGGGCGTTTTTTTCTGGTGTTGACGGGTTTCTTGGGGCTGATGAACGGGCTGGTGCTAGCGAATCATCTGGGCTGGCTGAGCGTATTTTGGGAGGGTACGACGCTGTGCTCGTTTTTGTTGATTAGGCATGAGGGGACACCGGAGGCGCGGGGGAATGCGCGGCGAGCGCTGCTGATCAATGTGTTTGGCGGGGTGGTGATGTCGTTGGCAGGGGTGGTGGCGCAGCGGGGCGGGGCGGAGTCGCTGGAGGGGGTTTTGGGGTCACGACTTACGGTAGTGTTCGTGTTGCTGTGCATTGCGGCGTTAGCGAAATCGGCGCAATTTCCGCTACAGAGCTGGCTATTAGGGGCGATGGTGGCGCCGACGCCGGTGTCTGCGCTCCTGCATTCAGCGACGATGGTGAAGGCGGGGGCGTACTTGGTGTTACGGCTTGCGCCGGCGTTTGAGGGGAGCGCGGTGATGGATGTGATCGCGTTGATTGGGGGGTTTAGTTTTGCCGTGGCGGCGGCGCTGGCAGTGAGCCAGAGCAATGCGAAGCGGGTATTGGCGTACTCCACGATTTCCAATCTCGGACTGATTGTGGCGTGTGCAGGGATAGGGACACCGTTAGCGTATGCGGCGGCGCTGATGATTGTGTGTTTTCATGCGGCGTCGAAGGGGCTACTTTTTTTGTGCGTGGGAGCGATTGAGCAAGAGATTGGGAGCCGCGACATTGAGGACATGGGGAGTTTGCTACACACCATGCCGCTGACGGCGGGTGTGACGATTGCGGGGATGCTGACGATGTTAGTGCCGCCCTTTGGGATGCTGATGAGCAAGTTAATGGCGATTGAGGCGGCGATAGAGGCGCCGCTGGTGGTGCTTTTAGTCATTGCGGGGAGTGCACTGACGGTATTTTTCTGGGCGAAGTGGATTGGGCGGGTGCAGACGGTATCGTACCATGCGCGCTATAGGTTAGAGCGCATGCCGCGGAGCATGATGGGTGTGTTAGTCGTGCTGTGTGCGATGGTGTTGGGTGGGGGGCTTGGGAGTTTGGCGATTTACCGACAGGTGATTGAGCCGATGGCGCTGGGTGCATTTCCGCACGCGGCGGAGAAAGCGGTGGCGGCATTGAGAGCAGCGGGGCAACTGCATTCCTGGCCGATTCTAGTGTTTCCGCTGCTGGCGGTGATTGCGTGGCTGGTGACGGTGTGGCGATTTAATCCTGGGTACGTGCGGTTGCCGTACTTAGCAGGTGAGAATCGGGATGAGACGGAGCTTTCGTACAAATTCACGAGTGTGAAGGATGAGCCAGTGGTGGCGTGGGCGACGAGCTTGTATTTTCGGCGGACGCTGAACGAGGAGCGGATTACGCCCTGGGCGAATCTGCTCGCGTGGCTACTGGTACTTTCGTTGCTGGGGGTATTAGGGGGGCGCTGATGGGGACAGTGATGGCACTTTTTTTCGTCGTGGTAGTTGCGCCGCTGGTCGGGTTAGTGCTCAACGGGGCGGACAGGGTAGTGACGGCGCGGCTGCAGGGGCGGGTCGGCCCGCCGCTTTTGCAGCCTTTGTATGATTTGGTGAAGTTATGGCGCAAGGAGCCGTTAGTGGTGAATCGTGTGCAGATTGGGTATGTGTATCTTCATTTGGCGTTCATGGTGATGACGCTGGTACTGTTGGCGTTAGGTGGGGACATGGTATTGGCACTATTTGCGCATGCATTTTCTGCGTTGTCATTGGTGATTGGTGCGAGCAGCGTGCGCTCGCCGTTTAGTCGGATCGGGGCGCAACGGAAGATTATGCAGATGCTGGCGTACGAGCCAGTGTTTATTTTGCTGGTGGTGGGGATTTACCTACGGACAGGGAGTTTCATGGCGAGCGCGGTGGGGCGGCTAGATGCTCCGCTGATTGTAAGTTTGCCGCTGGTGTTTTTAGCGTACTTGGTGGCACTGGAGATCAAGCTGGAGAAGTCGCCGTTTGACGTGGCCACGTCGCATCATGCACATCAGGAGTTAGTGAAAGGAGTGACGCTTGAATATGCAGGGCCGTATCTGGCGCTGATTGAGGTAGCGCACTTTTACGAGACATTTTTGCTTTTAGGGATTGTGGCAGCGTTTTTTGTGAGGCAGATATGGCTGGGCGTGGGGGTGGCGCTGGTCGTGTATGCGGGGGCGATTGTAGTTGACAACGTGTGCGCGCGTTTGCGCACGACGTGGATGGTGCGGTGCTTATGGACGGTGCCAGTGATGCTGGCAGTGTGTAACATAATTTGGCTGTACGTACGTCGAACACAGGGAGGCTGAATGGCGTGGAGTGTACATGAATTGCTTGGGCGGTCGCCGTGGTTTGTGCACTACAACTGTAACAGTTGCAATGGGTGTGACATTGAGTTATTAGCGTGCCTGACGCCTTTGTATGATGTTGAGCGGTTTGGGATGCTGCATGTGGGGAATCCGAAGCACGCGGACATTTTGGTGGTAACAGGTTCGGTTAATCATCGCAATGCGCGAGTGCTGCAAAATGTGTATGCGCAGTTGCCGACGCCGCATGTGGTGGTTGGGTTGGGAGTGTGCACGTCGAGCGGGGGGGTGTTTGCGGGATCGTACAACGTGCTGGGTGGGGTGGACAAGGTGATTCCGGTAGATGTGTTTGTACCGGGATGCCCGCCACGGCCTGAAGCGATGATGGATGGTTTTTTACGGGCGGTGGAGATATTAAAGCGCAAGAGCGCGGGGCTGCCAAGCGCGCCGGCGGAGAAGGAGGTAATTACGGTCGCGCCACCCAGCGGACCGCACGCGGAGGAGAGCGATGCTGCATAACGTGACTGAGGTGAGCGCGGAGAGTCTGCGCGACACGATTGCTGCGCGCTTTCCCCAAGGGTACCGTTTCATCACGCTGACATGCGTGGATGGTGGAGCGACGTGGGAGCTGCTGTATCATTTTGATCGGAATTATGAACTCTCGCACGTGCGGGTGCGGGTGCCGAAGGGGGCTGTGGTGCCGAGTATTTCGGGGATCTACGCGTGTGCAGCGCTGGTGGAGAACGAGGTGCAGGACTTGTTTGGGGTGACGTTTGAGGGGTTAACGGTGAACTACGAACGGCGCTTCATGTTAGCGGTGGAAGCGCCGCTTGCGCCGATGGTACGGACACCCGTTGCGCAAGCTGCTGCGCGCGCTGGCGAGATGAGGATGTGAAGGGAGATGATGGGGGATGTCAGGAGAAGGGGGCACAGGAGCAGCTGAGGAGAGAAGTCGCGCTACTGGATTGGTGGGACACGTGACGCTATGAACAATGCTACTACCAGTACACCACGCCGCACGGTGATTCCTTTTGGCCCGCAGCATCCGGTGTTGCCCGAGCCGCTGCATCTTCGTTTGGTATTAGAGGATGAGAAGGTGGTGGAGGCGCAACCGGCGGTTGGGTACATACATCGAGGGATTGAAAAGTTAGCGGAGGTGAAGGATTTTCAGCAGAACGTGTTTTTGCTGGAGCACGTGTGTGGCATTTGCAGTTTTATCCATGCGTTGGCGTATTGTCAGGGGATTGAGGAGCTTATGGGGGTGGAGGTACCGGCACGCGCGCGGTACTTGCGGGTGGTGTGGAGCGAGCTAAATCGTTTACACAGCCATTTGCTGTGGCTTGGGTTGTTAGCGGATGCGTTTGGGTTTGAGAGTTTGTTCATGCAGATTTGGAGGGCGCGTGAGCGGGTATTAGATTTGGAAGAGCAGACGGCTGGGGCGCGGATTATGTTGTCGACGTGCACGATAGGAGGGGTGCGGCGGGATCTGTCGGCGGAGCAGGTTGGGCAGGTACTGCGCGGGCTGGACGAGCTTGAGCGAGAGTTTGACATGTTTGTGCCGGTGGTGATCAAGGATGCGACGGTGAAGGAGCGTTTATGTGGGGTGGGGGTGCTGACGCAGCGGCAAGCGCAGGAATTAGGGGCGGTCGGGCCGGTTGCGCGCGCGAGTGGGATTGCCCGCGATCTGCGTGTGACGGGGTACGCAGCATATGGGGAACTTGGGGTGAACCCGGTGATAGAAACGGACGGTGATTGTTATGCGCGCACGCTGGTGCGGGTACGCGAGCTGTATCAGTCACTCTTGCTGCTGCGCAAGGCGTTGAGGCACATGCCGGATTCTCCCATTGCAGTGGCAGTGAAGGGGAAGCCGGAGGGTGAGGTAGTCATGCGGGTGGAGCAGCCGCGCGGGGAGGTGATGTACTATTTGAAAGCGAACGGGACGGCGACGCTAGAACGCGTCCGGGTGCGTACGCCGACCTTTGCAAATTTGCCAGCATTGTTGGCAATTTTACCGGGCTGCGAGCTGGCGGATGTGCCGGTGATCACGCTTTCGATTGACCCGTGTGTGAGTTGTACGGAGCGATGATATTTCCGTTTTTGAAGACGTTGTTTTTGAGTTTGCGGCGTGGGCCGGCGACGCGGCGTTATCCGCGGGTAGTGCGTACGCCGTTTCCGGGCACGCGGGGGCATTTGGTGAATGATGCGGGGAAATGTATTTTCTGCGGGGTATGTGCACGGCGCTGCCCTGCGGGCGCTCTGGTGGTGACCCGGACGCCCGCGCACTGGACACTTGATCCGTACCGCTGCATAGTGTGTGGGTACTGTGTCGAAGTGTGTCCGAAGAAGTCCTTACGCATGGAACCTTGGCACCGGCGGGAAAGTGGGGGCGCGCGCGGGCAAGGTTAACCGGACACCGGTTGCTCGCGTGTGGAAGGCAGGCCAGCCAAGCGCGCGGGTGTCTCGTAGAGGAGCTGGCGCAGGACGGCGGGGCACTCGTCTGGGGTAAAGACACCGGCGTGCACTGCGCGCGCCAAGGCACGCACGATACCTGAGCGCATTAAGACGTGCTTGCCGTAGATCCACTCTGCGCAGTAGGCATCTGAAAAGAACCCGCTAAGTTTGCAGAGTGGCACGGTAAGGAAACGTCGATAGAACATCTCTTCAATCCAGGCGTCACTCATTGCGTGCCACCAGACGCCGCAGAGGTAGACATTGGGACGTGTGCGGGCGAGGGAGAGGAAAAACGGTTCGGTGACGGGGTCACAGTTTAAGATATCGAAGTTTACATCTGGTGTACGATCAATCCAGGCAACGAGGTTGCGGAGGAAGACTTCACTCGTGAGGGGAAGTGTGTAGGTGTCCTGGGTGATATGAACAGCCATGGAGCAAATTTGGACAGTCTGGCCGTGTGCGCGAGCAAAGGCGAGGCGTTGGGCGAACATGTAGGTGGCGAGTGCAGCGGCCTCTTCGGGGGAAGGCTCTTGGCCGGCGAGGGCAGAGCGAATGGCTGCGGCGGCGCGGTCTTTGTCGAGTGTCGCCATCAGTTCGGTTGGTGGGAACCATTTGACTTGGATGCGTGCTCCTACCTGGTACAGTGAGGTCATGTCGTGCCAAAACCAGGCAGTGGCGCTGTCGAGATCAGTGATGTCTATTCCGTGGTGCGTTTTGATGTGCGCGACGATCGCGCGGGCGTGTTTGGCGGGCAGGAAGAAATCGCGCTCATAAGTGGGCTGAATGCGTTGATGAACGCGCTGAGGAAATACTTGCAGGTCAGCGGAGCCGCCACAGTTCGAGCTCATGACCGCGACGAGGTGCAGGCGATCAAACAGGTGCTCGGCCCACGCGGCGAGATCGGCACGGGAGGCCACTGCGGCGTTGAGTTCTTGGAGGAAATTGGCATCGAGGTGTTGCCGGGTGATAGCGAACAAATCGCGCCCGATAGCGAGGAGGGCGCGAGCCAGGGCGCTGTTGCGGATACGTGGCGCGACATTGCCTGCGGCCTGGAGAAGGGTGGTCCAGTCGGTAGGTGAGTGTGAATGGGAGCGGCGGTGCTCTGGCACATGTGGCTGGATGCCGGCGGCATTCCATTCAGCGCCGAGCATGTGGTAGAAGACAATATCTTCGACAGCTGTGGCAGCTGGTTGGCGCCAAGACAGGTGAGTATGAGCATCTATTTTCGGCGCTGCGTCGTAGGCCGACGCAAGCGACTCAATCAGTTCAGCGTTGCACATAATAAAGCCATGATGCGCCTAGTCTACCAAATTTAGTATGGCGTTGCACCAAAATGAGTGAAAACGTACTGCACGCACCTAAAGTGTTGAAGCGCCGTTTTCGTTTGTGTTGTGCCTACGAGGGCGGGAATGTTGCCACAGCAGAGACGGGGAATTTCTCGCTCCGAGCGTACCGTTGTGCTAGTGAGGGTGCGTAGCGGGCAAGAACAGCCGGCATAACAGCTCGTGACAGACGTCGTTTTATGGCGGTCGGCCGTCGGGCTGACATTGGTGTTGGGACGGAGAGGAAGAAATGTGTGCAGCACGCGGTTTGTGTGTGGTTAGAGGCCAACGCGTTACGCAAAGGCAAAGCTGGTTTCAGGCAGGCCGGTGATGGAGCGCCAGGTAAGTTGGAGTGGGGCATCGGGGTCGGGTGGTGTCCAGGCCAGGACAATTTGGTTCCAGCCTTGCTCTAGGGGAATATCTGGAAACAGCACAGGCGCGTCGTGCAGTTCTTGCGTGCCAGAGGGTAGGCCATTGACATAGACGGCGAGGGTACCGCGCCCGACCGCTTCGAGAAAGGTGAGAGCGAGGGGGTTGGGAACTTCGATATCTAAGGCAACATTTTTGCGTGAAACGGGGGAATGGAGCCGTGAGTAGAGGCAAAGTGGCCGCGTTGAGCCACATTCTCGCGCAATGATCCGGCCATCGGCGCAGGAGAGCTGACGCCAGGTACCGATCGAAAGGACGGCCGAAGGGAGGATACGCTCGCCGGTGAAATAGGTTGCTTGGAGGATGGTTGATTGGAGGGGCTGGTCACACGGGTGATCGAGCAGCCAGAGGACATGGGGACTGCCTGTACCGCGCGTGGCTGGGCGCACACGCTCGCCGGGATCGAGGAGGGAGTCGGAGCGAGGTGCGCCCAGATTTGCGCAGAGGCGGTTGAGGACGGTGTGAAACTTGGCTCGTTTATCGAGGGGTGGAGCGAATTGATTGAAGTAAAGCGCGCCACGTCCCACGCGCAGACGTCCGAGCCCGATAGCTGGGGTTTTGCGCACGTTGCGAATGCATCGGCTGATTGTGTGGGCGCGCAACGGTTCAGTTCGGCCGTCACCAACAAAGAGCTCTTTTAGGAAGCTCCGGGTAGGTGTCACGAGGAGCGGTTCCAAGCCACGTGTAGGGGCGAGGCAACGAGTGGAGACGAGGAGATTTTCCTCCTGATAGCAATAGGAAAAACGCTCGATACCACACGTGTCTTCATTGGAAATGCCACTTAGGACAGGGTCTTTCACTGCGCGGACGAGTTGATAGACCGGGCCTTGATCCTGCACCCGCAGACGGCGTTTGAGGGCAGTGCTTAAGGCAGCGAGAGTAGATTCTGTAGCGTTGTTGATAACAAGGGAAGCTCCCTTGCGCACGTCTGGCAACACAGACAAAATAGCGTCTGTTGCATCGCCAGCGCACACGTGTACAACACGCGGTGGAGGTGGGACGTATGTGTGGGCGCGGGAGAGCAAATTACAAAAGAGCTTCTGCGCCGCGGGAATACTCGAGATGGTTTCAGTAATGCGGAGCTGAGAGGCGAGGACGAGGCCCCTTCCCACGGGCGCTTCGAGGAGCGCCATAAACGCGAGACCGCCTGGTCCGAACCCACTTTCGTCGGCGTCGAGAAGACAGCAGTAGTTGAGACGGCCGTCTTTCCGGTAAAGCTTGCGCGCGACGCAGGCGGGGCTGCCCTCCACGGCGTAGGAGGCATCCCCCCATGCGGCGAGTGTATGGTCGGGGATGCCAGCGAGGACAGGATGTCTATAGGCGCGCTTAAAGACACGCCAGACGGGCTTATCTTCCAACGCGAGACGCGGGAATATGCTTTCGTGCTGTTCCATGATGATGACGCGGCCACCCTGACGTGCGAAGGCGTGCACAGCTTCACGCATGGCATCATCGTCTGTGACCGTATCGGCTTCGAGAATAAGGATGCGCGCGCCGCACTCCGCAGCCTTTTCCAGTGTGGGGAGATAATGATGGGGTACAGCGAGCTGCACCAGCGCGGTGCGGAGGGACCCCGGGCCAAACACAGCGATGGGGCTGGCAGGAGAAGGGAGAGCAGGGCGTGCAGGGAGGCGCGGGCTAAGCGCGATTGTGCGCCGGAGGTGTATTTTTTCGCGATTTGCGACACGCAGGCTAGCTTCGTAGGTCAGCTGGTCTACTTGGCGGGCTGGCAACCGCGCACGGAACATACGAGCGAGAACGTGGCCGCGGCGGACTCGGATATTCCAGTGTTTCTCGGCCAGCACCGTGCGTTCGTGGCGGAGACGGACAATCAAGGTTCCTTGTACCTCAGCGGGAGTATCGTTCACGACGAAAAGTTCACGTACGAAGGCAGCGCGAGTGAAATACTGGGTGCGTTGAGAGCGGTCGATGACTGCGAGGGGGCGAAAGGCGTGTGCTTGTATAGAGAAGCTAGAGAATGGGGTGTAGCCCTTGCCGCGGCGCCAGAAGGCGAATTCCGCGCAGTGAGGGTGCACAATAAGGGGTTTTACGCCGGGGGTTGTGAAATCGCGGTAACGGAGGTGCTGGGTGCGCGGCTCGGGGCGCAGGTTTTCGAGGCAGGAGAGATTCCACGGTCCAAAGCAGCAGACGCCGAGGGTGCGGCCTGTTTCGATGATGAGAGCGGCATCAGTGGCAGCAGCGCGGTCGATGGCACGGTAATCTGCCCAGGCCTCGTCGCCGGCGAGGTGGCAGGTGTTATGCGGGCCGGCGTAGTGGTATACGGCCATTTCGCCTGCGTGTAACGGGCGGTCGCGACGCCACCAGCCCAAGCCACTGCATTCTTTGTTGTAGTGGCGGCTGATGAGGGGCTGGGTGCGTTCATCCCAGAGGGAAGAGTCACCTTCGTGGTATGCTGGGCGCGTGGGATCGAGTTGATTGAAGAGTGCGCGAAGTTTGGGGAGTTCTTCGCGGGTCAAGTTAGTTTCGTCACGATTCCACCGCATTTCGTTTTCGACGCTCCAGAGAATGAGCGAGGGGTGGTTCTTGTCGCGTTGCACCAAGCGGCGCACATGGTCGCGCGCGGCTTGCCAATAGGCAGGGTCGTCAGCGGCTTGGCGAGCGCTGGAGCCGTGAATAGCGGTCTCGCCGGTGACGAGGATGCCTTCTTCGTCAGCGAGATCGAGCACGAGGGGCGGGTGGGGATGGGTGTGCAGGCGAGTGTGATTCATGTGGGCATCTTTGAGCATGCCGAACCACTGGCGGATCCATGCAGCGGTGTGATGGAAAGGGGTCAGTTTATGCCCCCAATCGGAGAACAGATGCACGGGATGATCATTGAGCATGAGGTGGATGCCCTCGAGCCATACTTCACGGAAGCCGAAGCGTTCTGCGTATGTGTCGCACACGCGGCCGTTAACGGACAGTTGCGTGCGCAGCCAGTAGAGGTGGGGATGGGCCGGGTCCCACCACCGTGCGTGAGGCCAGGACGTGACAAAAATCAATTCCGCTGAAGCTCGCGCGGGCAGATGTGTTTTCTGGCATCCCAAGGCTAGTTCACGCCGCATACGTGCTGCGGGGCGACGCGAACACCAGGGTGCCACGTCGGCTTCACACATTACGTCACACGCAACGTGATCGGCGTTGGTGATACTGATACGGACCTCCAGTTGGCGCAGGCGCGTGGAGGTGCGGATAGTAACATTGCTGACATGGACCGCCGGCACATTCATCAGCCACACGTCTTGCCAGATACCGCGCATTGTGGTAGTCATCATGTTTCCCGACGGAGTGAGCGTACGGCCACGCGCGTCACGGGGATAGTCGAGGATCAACACGGCTAGTTCGTTAACACCTGGGCGAGCAACGTCTGTGACATCCACGCTGCATGGGAGCATGGCGTCGTTGTTTTCGGCGACGCGGTGCCCGTTCACAAAGATGACGCTTCGGGGAGCGACGGCATCGAAAATCAGGTGCCAGCGCCTATGAGGGGTACGATCGGTGAGGCGAAATTGGCGTCGAGCCCAGGCGAGCTTAGCATTCGTCCACGCGGCAGGATAAGCGTATGCATCAAAGAGAAACTCATACTGCTCAATGTCGTCGAGGCATGCTTCCTTGTCAGGGTGGGCGTAATACCATTCTTCACCGCGCCGTCGAATGGCGTAGAGGGATTTGTTCCACCAGGAGGGAACAAGATAGGCCCGTGGGAACCAGCCGGCGTGCGGGGGTTCATCACCGGGTGCATCCGAGTAGATAGGACAAAAATCCCACCACTCGTTGAGGCACGTACGCGAACGCATAAAGGTCTCCGTAGCTTGGCGTGACAGCTTGCACTCTAAGTGCGGGACTACGGTGAAATTCTACCGATTTCTGAAGAAAATGTAAACTGCGTGAATACGACTAACGATGCAAGCGAGGCCTCATACGGACCACAAGCCCGTGACGGTTAGATTACATCGGATAGCTGTGCGATCGCACTGACGATACGCTCATCATGACCACGTGACAGCGTGCCATGGCAGGCGAGTCGACGGGAGAGGAGGAGGTGTGACGCCAGTGGAGATTGTCATTCTAGCGTGCAAGCGCCGACTATTGACGCGTATCGATTGCCACCGTGAGTCGTGCGTGAGGGGAGGTATGAGGTAGGGGCGAAAAGTCTGGCGTGACAACAGAAGGGGCGGTAAGCATGGTGATTGTTTTAGGGCCACGGTGATTGAGCAAGGGCACGTAGGGGTGTGCCGTTGTCACTCGAGCATCAACCGACGAAGCGGCGGGCGTTTTGGAACATGCGCAGCCAGGGGCCGGCTTCACCGTCTGGGTATTGAGGCGGGCAGTAGGACATCTGAACTTTGCGGAAGAGGCGCTCGGGGTGTGGCATCATGATGGTCACGCGGCCGTCGCGGGAACACAAGCCGGTGATGCCACCGGGTGAGCCATTGGGGTTGAATGGGTAGCGCTCGGTCGGGGCGCCGTAATTGTCGACGTAGCGGAGGGCGACGAGTTGCTCCTGTTCTGAAGTAGCGCGCGAGCCAGTGAGCGTGAAGTTTGCGTAGCCTTCGCCATGGGCGACTGGCACGGGCAAGCGCGAGCCTACCATGTCCGTGAAGAAAATGGAAGGCGAGGGCAAGATTTCGACGGTGACGTAGCGCGCTTCGAAGCGCTCGCACAGGTTGCGCGTGAAATAGGGCCAGTGTTCGGCGCCGGGGATGATGTCTTTGAGGAGTGCCATCATTTGGCAGCCGTTGCACACGCCAAGGGCAAAGGTGTCGGGGCGCGCGAAGAAGCGGGTGAACATCTCTTTGAGGAGGTCATTGAAGAGAATAGTGCGCGCCCAACCGGCGCCGGCTCCGAGGACGTCGCCATACGAAAACCCGCCACAGGCTACAAGACCGACCATGGCGTCGAGCGAGACCCGGCGGGTGAGCAAGTCGGTCATGTGCACGTCGTGACATTCGAAGCCAGCGCGGTGGAAACAGGCGGCCATTTCGACGTGACCGTTGATACCTTGCTCGCGGAGGATAGCGATGCGTGGGCGAGCGCCTGTGGAGACGAACGGGGCATGGGGGTCATAGGTTAGATGACACTGCATTCCAGGGTCGTTTTCATCGCGCAAGGCGAGGAATTCGTCTTGAACTACGGAGCCGTTGTCACGCAGGCACTGCATATGATGAGTAAGCTCCGACCACCACTGGGCTAGGGTGCTGACCTGTTCGCGATAGACAGGGCGAGCGTGGCGGGAGAACGCGAGTGTACGGTCGGTAGTGGGCGCTCCGAGGGTGTGTGTAATTTCCGAGAGACCATGTGCTGTCAGGACAGAGAGTACGGGATCATACTGATCCTCGGCGATTTGGAGGACAAGGCCGAGCTCTTCGGAGAAGAGGGCAGCGAAGTCGTCGCTGCCGAGGGAGTCGAGGGAGATGCGGGCGCCCATACGAGCAGCGATCGCCATTTCGGCCACGGTGACGAACAGGCCCCCGTCGGAGCGATCATGGCAAGCAAGGAGGAGGCGGCGTGTGAGTAACTCTTGCATGGCGGCGAACGCACGTGCCAGGAGGGTGGGATCATCCACATCGGGCGGGTCATTACCGAGCTGATTGAAAACTTGAGCGAGTGCGGAGCAGCCCAAGCGGTTGCGGCCGCGCCCGAGGTCGAGAAGCAGCAAGCGTGAGGGGACAGGTTTCAGTTCGGGAGTAACGGCGAGGCGTACGTCGTCGACGGGGGCGAAGGCGGAGACGATGAGGCTGAGTGGAGCGATCATGCGCTGTGGGGTACCGTGCGACGTTTGCCAGACGGTGCGCATGGAGAGGGAATCTTTGCCGACTGGGATGGATATGCCGAGCGCGGGGCAGAACTCGAGCGCGACTGCGCGCACGGTGTCGTAGAGGAGAGCGTCTTCACCTTCCTCGCCACAGGCGCACATCCAGTTCGCTGAGAGCTTGACACGAGAGAGACTTCCGGGGGCAGCGCTGGCGATATTCAGCAACGCCTCACCGATGGCGATACGGCCGCTGGCGGGTGCGTTCACGAGAGCCAGGGGAGTGCGTTCGCCCATGGCCATGGCGGTGCCGTGATAAGAGGAGTAGGAGGCCAAGGTGAGGCCGTAATCGGCGATAGGGGTCTGGTAGGGGCCTACCATTTGATCGCGAGCGATGAGGCCACTGACACTGCGGTCGCCGATGGAGATCAAAAAGGTTTTGTTGGCGACAGCAGGGAAACGCAACACGCGCTGAACGGCCTCCTCGATGGTAACGCCATTGAGGTTGAGGGGCGCGTGAGTTTCATGGCGGTGGGAGACATCGCGGAGGAGGCGGGGAGGTTTACCAAGGATAACGCCGATGTCGAGATCAATCGGGGTAGTTTGGAAGAGCTCGTCAAGCAAGGTGAGGCGACCATCACCTGTGACTTCACCGATGATGGCGACCGGGCAGCGTTCGCGCGCACAGAGGGCGAGGAAGCGGGCCTGTGACTCCGGGGCAATTGCCAGCACATAACGCTCCTGAGCCTCACAGCACCAAATCTCCATCGGGCTCATCGAGCTATCTTGGTTTGGCACGCGGCGCAAGTAGAAGCGGCCACCCGTTTTTGCGACGAGCTCGGGGCACCCATTGGACAACCCGCCAGCGCCGATGTCGTGAATGCTGAGAATAGGATTATCTGCGCCGAGGGCGCAACAGGCGTCAATGACCTCTTGACAGCGTCGCTCCATTTCGGCATTGTCGCGCTGCACGGAATCGAAATCAAGATCAGCGACATTGCTGCCTGTAGCCATGCTGGAGGCAGCGCCACCGCCGAGGCCGATGCGTAAAGCGGGCCCACCAATCTGGACGATCAAGGCTCCGGGTGGGAGCGGCTTCTTGCGGCTGTGTTCGCGTTTGATTAGGCCTACACCACCCGCCACCATGATTGGCTTATGATACCCGCGATAGCGGCCGTTGTAGACGAGCTCGCACGTGCGGAAGAGGCCTGTAATCTGCGGACGGCCAAACTCATTGCCGTAATTGGCGCTACCCAGGGGCCCTTCTAGCATAATTTGGAGAGGGGTAGCCAGGCGGTGCGGGAATTCTGCGTAGTCTTGCTCCCATGGCATGAGAAAGCCTGGAACGCGCAAGTGAGAGACCATGAAGCCACACAATCCCGCGACACTCTTGCCACCGGTGCCGGTGGCACTTTCGTCACGGATTTCCCCGCCGGTGCCGGTGGCCGCACCCGGGTAGGGTGCGATGGCGGTTGGGTGGTTATGCGTTTCTACTTTCATGATCACGTCAAGGAGTGTGGGCTGCTCGCGATAGACGTGAATATTGTCGAGGTCATGAGCGACTTCGAGACGGATGTCGTGCCAGCCTTCCACGACAGCGGCATTGTCTTCATAGGCAACCCGGGTGGCGTGGGGATGGCGCGCGTGGGTGGTACGGATCATTTCGAAGAGGGAGAAGGGCTGCTCCAGGCCGTCAATGCGCCAGCGAGCGTTGAAGATTTTATGCCGGCAATGTTCGGAGTTGACCTGGCCAAACATAACCAGCTCTACGTCGGTGAGATTGCGGTGCAAGCGTTGGCACGTGTCGAGGAGGTACTGCATTTCTTGGTGATTGAGGGCGAGGCCGTAGGGGCGATTGGCTTCTTCCAGGGCAGCCATACCGTGGGTGAGGACGTCAATTTCGCGGTGGGGGGGGGATGGGGGGTGGAAAAAGAGATCTGAGATGTCTTCGTAGACGCCTTCCGTCATGCGGTCATGGAGGAGGTGGAGAGCGGAGCGCAGTGCTGCGGGCGTTGCGCACGTCTGATCAGCGCAGATGATCCGATAATGGATGCCGCGTTCGACGCGCGTTACAAGTTGCAGACCACAATTGTGAAAAATATCCGTTGCCTTGGAGGCCCATGGTGAGATGGTGCCTTTGCGGGGGATGACGATGAAGCCATCGTGTGGGTGGGAAGCGGGCTCTGCCCGCAGGAGTGCACAAACCTTACTAAAAACCTCGTTACTGAAGGCCTCAGTATGTTCGAGGCAGTAGAGATACCGAGCGGTGAGCGTATGCGGCTGCAAGAGTGGCAGGGAGCGACGAAGCGCGTCGAGCAGGAGCGCAGCACGACGTTGCGACAGCGCGACTTCTCCGCGCAAGAATGTCATTGCAGGCATGGCCAGTTTTCCTTGACGGGCGTTAGACTACTTGGGATTGTATCAATTCGATGATGTGTGGTCAAAAACTTCGCGCGTCAAAGGGGAAGTTTGTAAAGGGAAGTCGTGCAGGAAGAACGGTGCGATCGTTGCGAAGGCGAAGATGGCGGAGGAATGTGGAAGAATAGGGCAGGCTTTGTCGCCGCGTGGCTTGCCACGCTTGCAGCAGCCGTGATGGAAGAAGAAATGTGTGACGCGTTCAGCGGTAAACTGCGCGGATCCGATTACTTCGCAAAGCAGGCATTTGTTGGATCTGCTGCGCACGTATCGGCGGGGTTGGGCGAGAGGGACTTAGATATGTGAGGGGGAGGCGAGAGTGCTGGCAGTGGCGTGGTCAGCGAAGTTCGAAGAGTTTGTGCGTTGCGACGCATGGCGGCACAATACGCATCGAGGTCATCGGGCCCAGTGACGATCGGATCAAGCATCGCTACGGCCGCGCCTGTCTCACGTGCGAGGGTGCGCGCGGGAGCATCCGAATATTGCGGCTCGGCGAAGATTGCGCGGAGGCCTTTGGCACGGATGAGTTGAGCAAGTTCGGCTAGCCGTCGAGCGGAGGGGGCTTGGCCTGGCTCCGATTGAATCACGGCGATGATAGTGAAACCGAATTCTTGGGCAAAATAAGGGAAGGCGTCATGCATGGTGATGAGCTCTCGTTGTGGCAGGTCAGCGAGGATGCGTCTCAGTTCACAGCGCAGATGACGCAAGGTGGCGACATACGAGGCGGCGTTGGTAAGGTAGTACGCGGCACGCAAGGGATCTGCCGCCGCAAGCCCCATGGCGATATTTTCGACCTGGCGCATATGGCGCGTGACGCTCAACCAGTAGTGGGGATTTGGTACGGGATGATGGCAGGGGTGCTCCTGTTCGTGGGGGAGCGGGTGGTGACAGGTGAGGTGTGCGTGGAGCGAGGACTGCATAATCAGGGGGATGCCTTCGCTGGAATCAATGACAGGGAGGTGCGGATGTTGTTTAATCCAGGAGGCAAGCATTGGCTCCATACCCGCGCCGTTGAGCACGAGCACGTCGGCGCGCTCAAGCAGGAGAATATCAGCGGGCGTGAGTTGATAGTCATGTAAGCAGCCGGTGGTTGGTGGTGCGAGAGAACGGAGGTCCACGCCTGGGGCGTCACGGGTGACGTTCTTTGTGGCGATATAGACAGGATAAAAAGAGGCGACGATAGTAAACGACGAAGTGGTTGCCCGGGCGCTCAGCGCGGTTACAACGAGCAGCAATGCAGAAAAATGGCGCATACAGTCCTCCTGAAAAAAAGAACGCCGTGAAGCAGTTCACGGCGTTCAGTATAGCAAAAGCGTCGGGGCGGCTCAAGGCCGACGCCAAGCCATCAGCAGTCCAGCCACGGTGAGCGCGAGTGCCGGTTCAGGGATGATAGGGGTGACGCTTTCCCATGTTTCGCCGAACCGGAGCTCGTCGAGGGCGACGTAGGGGGTTGGGGTATTGCCAGCGCGGAGACCGATACGGTCAAATTCCACATGGGGGATGGCGGTCAACGTGGCTGAGGGGGTAGCAGGCGGCGCGGCCCCGAGCGGCGGATTGACCCACAGGTGGAGCGTATCTTCAGCGGCACCTGAAATGAGCCGTGCCACAATGAAAGCAGTGCCGGCAATCGCGCTGTTGGTGCTGGTAATTTGGAGGGAGGAACCGGGCACCCAGGCCCCGAGAAGGCCCGTGTCGGGCACAGCACCAATCGCGAGCAGTCCTTCGTTGTTCCCGCTGTTGGTGATGGCAAGATCAACTCCGTACTCACCCAGGCTGCCTGCTTCGGCGCGTGCCAGGAAGCTAAGCCAGTTAGTCGTACCAGGCTTGCCGAAGGTGAGGTTATTGTTGACCAGGTGCATATTGCCGTCGAACTTCAAGATGCGGCGTGCACGAGCGTGGGGGGTCTCCTCCGTTGGACCCCAGCCGCCAGAAGTCCAGCCAAAGGGGGTGGTGAGGAAGCGATTGTTCGTCGTCACGAGCTCGGTGTATTCAAGGCCTGGGTTGGTGGCAGCGATTTGGGTGAGATACCACGTCCCGGGCGGGAGGGTGTCCCAGAATTGGGCCTGCCAGGGGCCACGCCAACCGAAACCGCCGTTAGCACCATTGATCGTGTTGGTGGGATGGTAGGCTGCGCCGTCGTATGCGAGCAGACGCGGTGTGCCGGGCAGCGTGGTGAAGGTTGTCGGCACCGACCATTCACTCCACACGTTGTTGTTCGTGCCCAAATAGCGGCAGCGCCAGGAGTAACGTGTGGAGTGGCGCAAGAGGCCTTCTGGCATGGTAAAGGAAGTCAGGCCGCTGGTGGACACCAGAACGACGGCGCTATCCAGGGAAACAAATTCGAATTCCGATGCGAGATGCAGGTCATTTGGCCCTGCACCGTTGAACTGCGAAGCCTGGATGACGGGTGTCAAGGAGACATTTAGCGCAGCATCAGCTGGTGCGATGTTAGTCGGGGTACCGACAAACTTCGGCGGTGCGGGGCCGAGCGGTGTGACAGCTTCCCAATCGGTGCCGAAACGTACTTCGTCAATGCCGGTGCGCGGTGCTTCCGTGGCGCCTTGTGCCATGACATCAAGATAATTGAACTCAAACTTGCCAACATTGGTGATCACATCCGCGGTTGCTTCTGCAGGTGCGACCCGTGTGGAAGGGTTTATCCACATGTGCACTGTGGCCTCTGGATCGCCATGCACTACCCGCGTAACAAGGAAAGCGGTGCTTCCATCCAATGCATTCTTGGACGAGGCCGCGACGAAGTTGTTCGACCACATCACGCCCCACGTGTCAGCCCCGGTGACTTTACCCATGAAGAATACGTAGGGGACATCGTCACGTCGGTCGATATTGAGCGACACACCGAAGCGGCGCGAGCTGTCACCGCTTTCGTATCGAGCGAGGAAGCTGAACCAGTTGGTTGTGCCGATTTTGCCGTAACGGCCACTTGGTGCGAGGAGGTGGGCACCGCCATCTGTGCCCAGCTTGCGGGTAACGCGTGAGGCATAGACGGGTGTTTCCTGGCCGGTGCCGGAATTCCATGCTTGCTCGGTGGTACGGAAACGGTTATTGGTGGTGAGCAAGTACTCACCGGAGCCGGTAAAGACGTAGTTCAATCCTGGAGAATCGGCTGGGACACGTAATAGGAGACCGCCTGCGGTCCATGCATTCTCCCATGGTGCGTACCACCCTGTGCCGCCATGTTTTCCTCCTACGTGGTCAGGGAAGACAGACGGGGGATACGAGCAACCATCATAGGCGAGCAAGGTAGACTGCCCGGAATAGAGCGTCTGGAAGACGGTCGCAGAGGAGAGAGCACTCCATTTTGGGCTATTTGTGCCTTTGTATTGGACGGCCCAGGAGTAACGCGTATTTGGTTGCAAGAGGCCTGAGGGAAGAGTAATTTCGGTGAACGGCCCGGTTACGATGGAGAATGATTTACCGTCAGCGGAGGTAATAAAGAAAGCGCTTGCTTCATGGACATCGCTTGGCTTGGTGCTGCTGAAGGCGGAAGCTTTCAGCAGTGGTGTTAATGGGACGCCTGTCTGCCCGTTCGTCGGCGAGAGGTTTACTGGCGTGGCGACGGGTGTAGGTTCGTCGGGCGTTACGTCATCCCATGTTTCACCGACACGGATTTCATCGAGATAGGCTTGGCGTAAGCGGCTTAACACCCGAATACGATCCCAGGTGAAGTGATTCACGTTCACTTTTGCAGCGAGCGGATCGGTAGGGTTGGGCGCGTTTGTGAGCACGGGGTTGACCCACATAACCACGGCGTCCTGAGTGGGATTGACACCGAAAATGATGCGTGCAACCAAGAATGCCATTTCACCTGGTACGATGTTCACGCCAGCCACAGCGCTTGGACCGCCGAACTGATACACTGCCCACTTTGGCTTAAAGGCATCGTGGCACACAAGTGCTAACCTACTAGAAGTTGCGTCACGAAGCTGGACTTCGTGATAATAAATATTTTCGTTGGTCGGGGAATCAAGGCGGATCATACAACTGATCCAGTTGGTGGTACCTGGTGCGCCGTACGGGGCGCCTGCCGCCATTCGTTCAGAATTACCCCAGCCGGTGTTGGTGAGGGAAACCTTGTTGCCGGTGACATAAAGCGGCCGGCCGTTATCATAGGTGAAGCCGGGTGCGACGATTTTGTACGCAGGATCGCTGCCGGACCAAGCACCGCTCCAGCCCTCACCGCCGTTGTTGCCACCCAGGGTGCCACCAGCAGTGTAATCGAAACCGTCGTAGCAAATCAGGCGGGCTAGAGCGGAGGTGACAAACAAAAAGACACCGGCAAGAGACTTTGCGACAAAAGTGCGGCTTCTCATAGTGAGTTTCACAGGGGTTAGGTTACTACACAGCACAACAGTGCAAACCTATTCGTAAGTATAGTATCATCCTTTGACCGGAGAGACAATAACAAAAACCGGCATAAAAGGGCGCAATTATCGCGTATGGGGGCTTTTTTGATACCTTTTTCAGCATCTGCGCGGTGACCGGGGATAGGGAGACCAGAGGATGGTATGCGCGCTTGGATGGCGATGAATCAGAGGGCGGCTCGGCAGGCAAGTCGAAAAAGGGCGGCGCGTCGGCATTTCCGCCGCGTGTGACTACGAAGAGTGAGCATTCACGAAAAAGAAGTGAGGCACAGGAGCAGCTTGCGATGCAGCGTTGTGAGTGAGCAAAAAGCATTAAAAAGTGGCATTGATGTTGCTATGGAACGCGAGTATGGTTTCGGTGCTTGATGAGTTCGTGAACGGGAAGGTGGTCGGGAAGAAGGATTCGGCAGGGAGCGAGCACAGCGCAGTACCGGAAGGCGCGGGGAGTGATGAGCAGCTGTGTTGCGGGGCGCCTGATGCAGAGACAGGGGTGCGACTCCGTACGCGTGCACGGGTAGCGCGCCGGCCTAGCGCGCGTGTGGTTCGCTTGGCGGATGTGCGGCGGGTGATGTAGGGTAGTTGGGAAGCGGTCGGAGGCGGAGCCGGGCAGGCTGGTGTGTGTTTTACTGCATGCGCGGGCGTGACGCGGTTTTCATTCGATCGGCATGCAGACCGGGTGGACACTAGTGCCATCTACCTACTACCTAGAGGTGCTCGGATAGGTATCGAGCAACGGGCGTAGCTTGATTGACAGGGAGTGACGGTGCTGGCAGGACAGTTGCAGAAGACGTCGGAGGTCTGTCCATTTTGTCCATGAAATAGTCCAAAACCACCATTGTCACACCCGGGACAAGTTGATAAAATGCGCCGGCATGAGGACAAGTATAAACAAAGCGTGTATTTGGGCGGTGTGGCTGGGTACTTGGGCAAGCATCACGATTGTCCCGAAGATGTTTGCGCTTACGGTGACTATTGGCGAGTCTGCAAGTGCGCTGATCAAGCCGCAGGCGGAGCACTACAGTTCGAATTACAACGGTGGCACACGCACCACATTGAACACCGCGAATCCAAATGGGTATTGTGTCGCGGGGATCATCATGTGGTATTTCAACCTTGGGCCATACGCCGGGTGGACGACGACCAACGAGGCCGAGGTGACAGTAGGGCAGAATTGGGGTGAGGCAAGTCCGCGCATATTCCGGATATATGCGATCCAAAGTAACTGGCATGAGAGCACGGTAACGTGGGAGAACTGGCTTGGCCCGGGGACTACGAACAGTGGGAATCGAGCCTTTACCAATTGGCTTGGCCCGGAGTTGGGTGCGACGAATGTGGTATTCGTGGACCAAGACACGCTGACGCGGTGGCGGATTTCTGCGGAGGCGGTGCGAAGTTGGCTGGATGGTTCGGCGCCGTACTATGGACTGGCTATCGTTCCGGACTTATGGGGGAACAACATGTTTTACACGCGGTCGGCGACATGGAAACCGAACCAGATTCCGAAGCTGACAATGGAGGTGTATCCTGCGCCGCAGCAGGAGGTAGCGACGAACCGGTTTCGGGTACGGAACGAGGTACGCATGGCGAACGTACCGCGTGTGGGACTAAATATTGCGGGGTATGCGCGGTATCATTCGCTGACGATGCGTGAGCTTTTGCCGCTGGGGAATTTTGAGCCATTATTGCATGGGTCACTTCACTTTGCGAGTGGGACGCAGAGCACGGCTTCGAAATGGGTAACCGGGAGTGGGCCGAGTCTTGGAGGGATGGACGTACGGGGATTCCGCTTGGAAGTGTTGACAGGATCGGCAGCTGGCAAGTGGGCAGTGATCACGAATGCAGTCGGGGGGCAGTATTACCTCGATCGGAGTTTGGGCCAGCCGGCGGAGAATGACGCGTTTGCGATTCGCGGGGTGGTGAGCAATTTTTATCGGGATTACTACGTGATAACGAACGTGTTTGCGAGTCACAATGTCCGGCCAGGCGCGGTGGGTGTGATGTGTGCACGGTTTGGTCCGAACAGCGAGCTGACGTACCTGATGGACCATCACACGACGCCAAGCTACATTGTTTTTACTGGGACGTATAGCATGTCATTTTGGGCACGTGCTGAGCAGGCGGGGCAGGCGCTGCAAATAGTGGCGGCACGGTGGAATTGGGGCAGTCAATATCTTTTCAATCAGTGGGTGCCACTACAAACCAACTGGACGTGGTACGCTTTTACCAACACTGTGGTGAATGATCCGAATGGGACGAATTTCCGCGTGACACTACGACGGAGTGGGGGCAGCGGGAGTGTGTACATAGATGACTGGTCTTTGCAGAAGGTGTTGCCAGTGAGCCATTCTGTGTACACACGTGAAGGGGAGGACGCGATTACGAATGTGTTGACGTGGTGCGGGCGACATTGGATGGGGCAGTTAGGGGATACGCTTGACAATTTTCTTGCGCCCCGTGCGGCGCAAATGCCGACGGAGGACAAGGTGTGGGGGAGCGGTTATTATCCGACGCTACCGGAATTTTTGCACATGTGCCAGCAATTGCGTTTAGGCAGTGCATGGATTTGTCTGCCACCGATTTTCTCTACCAATGAGGGACTGGGCTTAATAGAATACTTGGCGGGCCCGACGCACACGGCGTACGGGCAGGTTCGTGCACAACGGGGTCGTGTAGCTCCGTGGACAGAGGATCTTGAGTTGTTTCTTGAGTTAGGCAACGAAGTATGGCACTACCAGAACGGGCCCCCGTATGCACGGATGATCACGCAGCTGTATGGGGCGATGAAGCAGTCGCCGTGGTTTGACTATGATCGCATCCATCTCGTGATGGGAGGACAGGCTGGTAACAATTGGCGGGCCCAAAACACGATTCCGGTGGCGAAGTATTACGACTGCTACGATAACGCCGGCTACACGATGGGAAGCTACAGTGACACGAACACGGCCGACACGTTCGGCGCGCTGATGGCCTATCACGATTTTCAGTACAACGGTGATTTCGGGTATCAGCGAGATCTTTTGAGGAATGACGGGCGGGGGAAGTGTTTTACGATTTACGAGATGAACATGCACACGACCGAGGGGACGGCGCCCGAAGGTGTTCGCAATGAGATGGTGACGAGTGTGGGTGCTGCGGTGGCTGGGTTTGATGCATTGCTGACACACTACTACCAGTCGCAGGTGCCAAGTATCAATGTTTTTGCGATGATGGGGAACGGGTACAACTATGGCGGAGGGGTGGTGAAACTATGGGGGATTTATAGTAGTTTGGAGATGGGGCAATTGAAGCGGCCATACTATCATAGTATGCTGGGAGCGAATCGAGCGATTGGCGAGGGAGCGCACCTGCTCGTAAGCGAGCCAGTGGGCACTCTGGCACGTTGGACGCAGCCGCTGAGGAACGGGGTATCTGGGACATTTCCGTTTATGAAGTGCTATGCGTTCATGGCGAGCAATGTGTACCGGGTGGTGCTGGTGAATCGCGACTGGGTGAGTAATCGAACGGCAGTTGTGGAACTGCCGTTCACGTACAATGGCATAGTGTCATATCTTTTGTTTCGCCCTGACAACGGTTCGCCATGGAGTACGGTTGAGTCACATAGTTTTACCGGATGGGTAGCGCAGAGCACGACTATGAGCGGGTCGAATTTGGTAATGACTCTGCCGGCGAGTTCGTTTGCGATCGCAAGTATTACAAACATGCATCAACCGATCTATGAGCTTCGTGCGACGCGGGTGGGGCCGGGACGGTTTGACCGGAACCCCAGTGGTCGGTACGTTCATGGGACGGTGGTGACGGCGAGCGCATTTCCGGATGATGGTCAGAGTTTTTACGGCTGGACGGGCGCAGTTGTAGCAAACACGCAGACAGTGGCGCTGGTGGTGACGAACACGCTGGAGGTAGTTGCGTGGTTTCAACCGATTCCGGAGTGTGCGTGGGGGCTTGGGGGCATGGTGCTTATTCTTGATTGGGTACGAAGGATGCGGGGCAAGAGGATATGACTGAGGGATCTGGTGTCTGGGCAGGACGAGTTGTGAGCGAAGAAGAGTGTGGCGTCACGCGCGGTGCGCGTGCGTGGGTGCAGGTGTGGCTAATTGTTTTCGTTTAACCACTTGACGAGGAATCACTTACATGCCGAAAATCGCGTTTATTGGAGCGGGGAGTTTTGAGTTCACGCGCAGCTTAGTGCGTGACATATTTACGTATCCCGGATTGCGTGAAGCGACAATTGCGTTGATGGACGTAAACGAGGAGCGTTTAGGCTACAGCAAACAAGCTTGCGAACGGATTGTGCGGGAAGGGAAGTATCCGGGACGGGTTGAGGCGACGTTGGATCGCGCAACTGCGTTGAAGGGTGCTGACGCGGTGGTGACTACAATTTTGGCGCATGATGTGTCTGTATGGCGGCACGACATTGAGATTCCAAAGAAGTTCGGCGTAGATATCAACGTAGGCGATACGCGTGGTCCTGCGGGAGTATTTCGAGCCCTCCGGACGATTCCTGTGATGTTGGACATAATAAAAGATGTGGAGCGTTACTGTCCGGAGGCGATCGTGTTGAACTACACGAATCCGATGGCGATGCTTTGTCGGGCGATGCAACGAGCGTATCCGCATTTAACGATTGTCGGGTTGTGCCATAGTGTACAGGGCACGGCCGAAATGCTTGCTTGGTGGATCAACAAGCCGATGAGCGAGATCACTTATTTATGTGCAGGGATTAATCACCAAGCGTGGTACTTGGAATTCAAGTGGAAGCGGAAGGACGCGTATCCACTGCTTCGTGAGGCGCTGCGTTCGCGAAAGATTTATCAACAAGAAATTGTGCGCAACGAGATGTTCCTGCACTTAGGCTACTACGTGACAGAATCAAGTGGCCATAACTCGGAGTACAACGCGTGGTTCCGCAAGCGTCCTGATTTAATCAAGAAGTACTGTCTTCCAGGGACGGGGTGGAACCCGGGGGAACACGCGTTCATTCTTAAGGAGTACTTACGGCGCAAACATACCTGGCGGAAAACGATTGAGGATTGGCTCACCGATCCGAAGCCGCTCAAGTTAGAACGCGGGAACGAGTATGCCGCGGGCATTATCAATGCATACTTGGGAGGCGAGCCGGTGCGATTCAACGGCAACGTGCCCAACAAGGGGCTAATTACGAACCTGCCGTCTGATGCCTGCGTGGAGGTGCCGGTGTTTGCAGATCGGCGTGGGCTGAACCCGGTGCACGTGGGAGCACTGCCACCGCAACTTGCAGCGCTGAATCAGCAGAACGTAGCAGTGGAGGAGATGGCGGTAGAGGCGTCGTTTAGTGGGGATCCGCGTCTTGTGTTTTATGCGATTTGCTTCGACCCGCTTACCTCTGCGGTGCTGTCGCTGGCGGAGATCAAGAAGATGGTAGGCAAGATGCTGAAAGTGAACGCGCCGCACTTACCACAGTTTAAGCGGGTAGACATCTAAGTGATTGGCCAGGCGTTGGACAGTTCTCTACAGAACGGCGTGTGGTGGGCATTGTGGAGTCACAGGTTGTAGTGTGGGCAACGGCACGCTCGCGGGGAAAGACAGCAGGTGCGTAGAACGAAGCGCGTTTGACGCCCTTCCGGAAGAGGTGGCATCACGCCACTTTCTGGGACCATGCCAAATTGCTTTTCGACGATGAGTGGGCGGCGATAGTGCATAAATAAATGCGACCAAAGGTGAATCGAGAAGCGGGAGCAGCGCCGCGGCTGTACGTGGGTTGAATATCGCGGGCTCCAGGCACGGCGTAACCATCCTGTTGATCGAAGCGGGGGCGGTGTCGTCCAAGCGCGCGGTGCGTACACCAGGGTACGGCGCATGCGCCACCTGGATTAGGATGCGAGACGGTCGTTTAGCACGTCAAGCGCGTCGCCGCGAAAGAGGGACCACATCCACAATGAGTGTTGTGCAGTCATACTGAGCATCACTGGTGCGGCCATTGTACTCGCTGAGATCAACTTACCAGTAACAGGTGTCGGGCCCTTGAGCTGCAGTCACGTCGAAGGCACGTGTGCAGGAAGCGCGTATCTACAGTACGAGCGGACCCGGCGACGGCCCTGTGGCACTGTGCGAAGGTGGTGCGAGAGTGACGCACAGCGGATCCGCATCAAGAGGCATCGGATCGCGTCTGGATTACCAACGCACTGCCCCAGCGATCATATCACAGGCCTGTCGTGCCGGGATGAGCAGAGCCGGATGGCTACACGCCTCTGCCTATTAGGCAACCCGGGGCGGTTCCTGGAAGTGATGATCATAGAACGCAGGCCGTCGGTCCAGGTTTCTGCGCAGGCAAAATGCACACCTCCGAACATGAGGACGAGCGCATCAGTACGATAAAAGGGAGTGGGTCGGGAGTGTGCGCTCAGCAAAATCGTGTTATCGTTTGTCTTCGTGCCGTGCACGTACAGCTGTCACACGCGTTTCCGAATTTCTGCTCGTGTTATGATGTCACACCATGTTTCGACTATGTTTGCCAATATTTTCTTTACCCAGCCGTCCCTGCGGTTTTGGGTTGGGTAAATGACGACGTATAGATATTCGTTTTGATGGTACTTGGAGTGAGCCATTTCGAGGCGTTGTGGAACGCTGGTGGGTTGTGTATAATGATGGACACGAAAGGAAGTGGTATGCGCAAGGAAACACGAGCGTTTGTAGAAACGGTTTCGCAAGAGCTGCGGTTGCCGGAGCCGATTGTCGAGTTTGGGGCGCTGCAAGTAGAGGGGCAGGAAAAATATGCGGATTTGCGGCCGCTTTTTGCGGGGAAGCGATTTATTGGGTGTGACATGCGCGCGGGGAGAGGAGTGGACCGTATCGAGAATGTGCACGGATTGACATTTCGTGATGAGGAAGTGGGGAGCGTGCTGATGTTGGACACACTCGAGCATGTACAGTATCCGTTTAAGGC
>JAOACZ010000114.1 GCA_026417575.1 bacterium
CCGCCCTCGCACTTCCTCCGCCCGCCATCTTTGCCGGCACGTTCGTCGGCTCAAATTCTGCCACCCCACTCCACCCCACTACCGGATTGTCCGGATCACTCGTCGTCATCACGTACCCAAACCCACGCTGCGTCGGAAACACCGTGGGCTCTTGCTCAACAGTCATAATGATCTCCCCCACTTCACCCGGTTGCAATTCCTCGGGGGGCTTGCTAAGCTTCGTACACACACACGTACTCCGCTCATTGCCTACCCGCAGAACCGTCCCTCCGGCATTCCGAAACCGACTCGTAACCACTACCAACGGAAATCCATAGTACGGCCCCCACATCCTGTTCGTCGGTGCCAACCACTCAAAACGCGGCCCAACCCACGCCAGGCTCCTGCTCCCCACGAGCAGCGCTCCTACCGCCATACACCATCCCCTCCTCATTTTCCTACTCCCCATCTGAAAGTTTTTCCCCCTACACGAGAACTTTGCTCAGCCCTCACACCACTTTCATTCTCCCACACTATCCCCATGAACGAGTGTGGCCGGTCATCCCGGCCACACTCCTACTCTCTTACTCGCTTCTCACCCCCCTTACCCTTGCGGCTTCACCATCTTGCTCGCTTCTTGCACAATCGCCGCCACGTCCGCTATCACCTCCTCTGGTATCATTATCGTGCTGCGAAAGCGTCCGTCCTTCTCCGAAATCTTCAGAAACTTGCCCCGCTCGTTCTCTTTCAAGTCCAAGTAGAACAGCTTCTGATTCGCCACCACCTTCTGCGACATCAACACGGTTTCGTTACGATCATCCTGATTGTTCTGTCCATTCGTTGTCATCTTCGTTCTCCCTATCGTTGTTAACCGTTCCAAAAGTATTATACTCACCACCCTGCTCCCTGTCAATAGCCAATCTCTTCTCCTCACTTCCTCATCTAAATTTTTCTCCCCCGTTCTCTCGCCATCCAACTCCATCACTTCCAATCACCGCAAATTCGGCCGCGGGCATTCAGTTGCACCACAACACCTTCTGCCCGGCTCTCCCCTCCATTCCACCGCCTCACAATGCCAAATCCCAAAAGAACTTTCCACCCCTGAATAAACCCACTCCGCTCACCAAAATCACACCTGCAACCAACCCACCATCCACCTCTATATAACCCGCTTCACCTCTCCTCACAATCCTTTCCACTGCAAGTTCAACATCTCCCGCACATTGACCCAATCTTCCCCAAAAACATATAATCCCTACAAATACCCATTTCCGTCATGCAGGACTACGAGCTCGTGGAAGACACCCTCGGCAAGGCTTACGATGCACGTCTGCTGCGCCGACTGTTACGCTATCTCCGTCCCCACTCACGCCTCTTTCTCCTTGCTGCTCTCTTTCTTTTTGCAACCACCTCTCTTGAACTGCTTATCCCCTACGTGCTCAAAACCGCCATCGATAATTATCTCGCTGTTCTCCACGTCCGCTTCACCGGCCCTCCCCACTTCCTCACCCACTTTGCTGCTCAAATACCTACCGCTCTCCAGCCAACTCCTTCCAACCTCCTCATCCCCCAACGCATCGCTGATCGGTCGGATAGCCCCCTCCACACCCCTCTCGCTACCAACCTCGTCCGCGATCCCGTCCTTTATCATGTCCTCCCCGCTGCAGCCGCTACAGGCAACCTAGGTGTTATCCAAGGCAAAGTCTGGCTCCTTCCCCACACCGCTCGCGCTCGTGTCGGCCCCGTTGCGCTCCTGCGCGCCCGCCGCGCGCAGTTCCTTCATGTCTCCTTCCTCGCCCTCCTCCTCCTCGCCATCATCACCGCAAAACTCGGTACCGAGTTCGCCCACGCATTGCTCCTTCAAATCGCTGGCCAGCGCGCTATGCTCGACCTGCGTAGACACCTCTTCTCCCATCTCACCTCCCTCCCCGTCTCATACTTCGATCGCACCCCTGTCGGCCGCCTCGTTACCCGTGTCACCAACGATGTCGAGGCTATCAACGAAGTCTTTTCCTCTGTCCTCGTCGGCATGGCAAAAGATCTCCTTTACTTCAGTGGGGCTACGGTCATTCTCTTCCTGCTTAACGCCCGCCTCGCACTCATTGCCCTCGCTCTCTTGCCTGTGTTCGTTATCATCGCCTTCGTCTTCAAACAACGCGCCCGCTCCGTCTATCGCACCGTGCGCCGTCAACTCTCGCTCCTCAATGCACGACTCAACGAAGACCTCTCCGGCGTCACCATCATTCAAATCTTTCGCCAGTATACGCGCCGCCTCCGTGAGTTCGCTGACATCAATGCCGCCTACTTCCGTGCAAATATGGACGAACTCGTAATCTTCGGTATCTTCCGCCCTCTCGTCGATTCTTTGCGCTCCATCGCCATCGCCTGCCTCCTCGTTTATGGCGGTTGGTCCATCATCGGCGGCCTCCTCACGCTCGGTGTCTTGATCGCCTTCATGCAGTACCTCAGCGAAATGTACCGCCCCATTATCGAAATCAGCCAGCAATATACCGCCATGCAAAGCGCCATGGCCGCCGCTGAACGCATCTTCTCTCTCCTTGACGAACAACCTGAACCGCGCACACTCTCCGTCACCTCCTCCACCCCTGCCCCGCGCGGGCACCTCGTCTTCCAAAATGTCTCCTTCTCTTATCCTAACGGCCCCCCAGTCCTCAAAAATATCTCCTTCGCCGTCTCGCCCGGACGAAGTATCGCTATCGTTGGCCCCACCGGCGCTGGCAAAACCTCCATCCTCAACCTGATCTGCCGCTTCTATGACCCCACCCTCGGCTCCATCCTCCTCGATGGGCGCGACCTACGCTCCTGGCCTCTCGACCACCTCCGCCGCCACCTCGCAATCGTTCTTCAGGATACGTTCGTTTTCAGCCGCTCCGTCGCTGACAATATTCGCCTCGCTCGTCAAGAGCTCTCTCATGACGACGTCGTCGCTGCCGCTCAGCTCGTTCAAGCCCGCCCCTTCATCGAAGCCTTACCCCACCAGTTCGACGAACGAATGATGGAGCGCGGCGCCACACTTTCCACCGGCCAAAAACAGCTCCTCTGTTTCGCACGCGCCCTCGCTCACAATCCCCGCATCCTCCTTCTCGACGAAGCCACAAGTAATGTCGACCCCCCTACCGAACTCCTCATTCAACAAGCCATAGAAACTCTCATGCGCGGGCGCACCAGCATCATCGTCGCTCACCGCCTCAGCACCATCAAACGCGCCGATGAGATCCTTGTCCTCGATCAAGGCCACATCCTTGAGCGTGGTTCACATAGTGAGCTTCTCGCACGCCGGGGCCTTTACTACAACCTCTACTGCCTCCAATTCTGCCACCAAGCCGATGCTCCGCCCACTTCCTAATTCTCCCTCCCACCGCCCGCCCTTTACCTACCCC
>JAOACZ010000118.1 GCA_026417575.1 bacterium
CCCCTCACACGCCGCACCCACAATCACACATTCCCCCCGCCCCTCCCCACGACCAAAATCCCCCGCTAGCTCCAACCCCGTCCCCCGCACCACCTCTTCGTGGACCTTCGTCAGCTCTCGCGCCACCGCTATCCGTCTCTCCCCTAGTTCCTTCCCCAACATCCCCAACGTCTTCACTAACCGCTGCGGGCTCTCGAACAACACGCTCGTCAGCCGCGCCTTCCGTAGCTCCTCACATAGCCTCTCCCGCCCCTTCGCCTCCCGTGGCACAAAACCCAAAAATTGAAACGGTCCGCCCCCCAACCCGCTCACCACCAACGCCGTCTCCACCGCCGACGGCCCCGGTACGCACGTAAACGCTATCCCCTCCGCACATAACCGCGCCGCCAGCACCGCCCCCGCATCGGAAATTAACGGCATCCCCGCGTCACTCACAATTGCTATATCCTCCCCCGCCCGCAGCCGCGCCACAATCTCTTCCGTCCGCGCCCGTTCATTGTGCCGGTGAAAACTAAACAGCGGCGTTTCAATCCCAAAACGTGAAAGCAATTGGCGCGTCCGACGCGTGTCTTCCGCACCAATTGCCTTCACCTCCCGCAACACCCGCTGCGCGCGCAGCGTCACATCCTCAAGATTTCCTATCGGTGTGCCTACAAAGTACAACATCCCTGCCCCCATCGCCCGGCACACCGTGCTGCTCGCGCCCTCGCCGTCTCTCATTCAAACAACACAAACTTCTTCCCCGCCGCATTGCAAATCGGACACTTCTCCGGAATCGTACCCTCCACCGTATGCCCACATATCGGACATATCCCAATCACCCCTATCTTGATGTCCTCGCCCTTCACCGCTAGCTTGTGTGCCGCACCGTACATCGTTGAGTGAATCTTCTCCGCCTCCAACGCATAGTGCGTCGTCCGTACCGCTCCCTTCTCCTTCTGAAACTCCGCCATGTTGTGGTACACCGGGTACATCTCCGTAATCTCAAAATCCTCCCCCGCTTTCGCAGAAACTAAGTTCTCCGCCGTCCCTTGAATGTACCCCAACTCCCGCGCATGATTGTGCGCGTGCACCTGCTCCGCATACGCAATCGCACGAAACAGCCGCGCTATATTTGGTTTGCCTTCCTTCTCTGCTACCTCGCTGAACGCAAGGTACTTCATGTGTGCCATACTCTCTCCCGCAAATGCTTTCTCCAACGCTTCTTTGGTCATTGCTCGCATACGTCTCTCCTCTTTCCTCTTGATGATTCTTACTGGTTATCCCCCTCTAACAAACTCAATTATACCCGCTGTCCCTACCCGTGTCAACCCCTCTTCGCCTCCTAACTGCGACCTCACCCTGTGAAACACCTCAGCCCAGCCCTCTTTCCTCGCCCGAGATGACAGTTCGTTAACCAACACCCATGCTGCATCTTCTAACTCCTATCCATTGGCATTTGTCCCACTTTCACACACATGCTGCATCGACATGCTTCACCATTTTACTTTTCTCCTGCCTCTCGTTATAATGGCTTCACATGAGCGACGCATCTACCTCATACCTTTCACTTGCTGCTCCCTGTCCCACTGAGTACGTCCTCCAACGCTCGCGCTTTATCGGCTGCGCGGCGCCGTGTCGCTCTGTACACGACTTTCGCGCGTTCCTTCGCGCTACTGCTAGCTCGTTCCCAGGTGCAACAAACTGCTGCTCGGCATACCGCCTCGGCTTCCCCGACCAACCCCGCGTGTATCAGTCCGAGACAGGCGAACCGTCTGGCTCCGCTGGCGCCCCTTTTCTCGCAGCGCTCACTCATCCCAAACTCTGCGGCGTAGCCCTGGTCGTCACACGATACTTCAGCGCCATTAGACTTGGCAGCCGCACCCTTCACGCTGCCTATGCCCACATCGCTCGCCTTACCCTCAGCCGTGCCGCACTTGTCAGGCGCCTACCCACCACAGCTCGCTCCTTTCTTATGTCATACCCTGCCTTTTATATCCTCGATGCGCTCGTCAAAAAAATCCGTGGCTGGTACTCTGGCACCTCCTTTCGCGCTCATGTTGTCGCAACTGCTCATGTCACTCGCAAGGCCACTCCTTCCTCTGAAAACACCGCTCGCGTTGCAGGCGCCTCCCGCGCCCATACCCCCCCTCCCTGGCAAAATGAATAATTTCCCTTCTCCTTCGTCTACCCCTGTGAACAACTGGCAGCACCGCCGGCTGTGCGGCCACGGCGGCCTTGCGCCTCGCTCTCTATGACGTCCTCGTCTGCTGATGACCGCCCCGACGCCGAGTTGGTCGCTGCCTTCCAGCACGGAGATGAACAGGCGTTTACCACAATCGTCGAACGCTATAAGCATCGCCTCTTGCGCCTCGCTCTCTCGGTGGTCCGCAACGATGACGACGCGTTGGACGTGTTGCAAGATGCGCTCGTTAAAGCGTATCATGGCTTGCGCGCCTTCCGCCAATCTTCCACACTCTACACGTGGTTGTACCGCATCGTCATGAATCATGCAATTGACTACGTCCGCCGCCGCCCTCAGGTCGTCATCGAGTCCACCTCCGAGTTACTCCATGATCTCCCTGATACCACCCCGTCAGTCCGCCCCGACCGCGAACTCATGAACGCTGAATTGCGTGAACGCATCTTTGCCGCCGTTGATAAGCTACCCCCAAAACATCGCCAGGTCATCATCCTTCGCGAACTTGAAGGCATGAGCTACAAAGATATCGCCGCCGTCGTCGGATGCTCAGAAGGAACAGTCATGTCCCGCCTCTTCTATGCCCGTGAACGCTTACGTCAAGCCCTTGAACCTTATTTGAAGTACGGACAATGAACACTCGCTCAGTCGTCACTAAAGCAGTCGACTCCGGCTCCACCCCGCCACGGCCCGAGCTCGCTGAGCAAGTCCTTCAGCACCGCCGCGTAAGCGCCCTCATCCGCGAAGCCTACGCTCCCCACTTCCCCCCCTCACACGAACCTCCCGCCCTTGCCTTCCTCGCCCAACGTGTCCTCGCACGCGCTCATGCACAACCCCCCCCACCCCTCGCACGCACGTGGCTCGCACTCCGCACATTCTTCATTCACCGGCCGGCCTACGCCTGGGCTTCCACGTTCGCTTTATCCGCCCTCCTCCTCCCCCTCCTCTTCCTCCCCGCATTCCGCTCTCATCGCCCCCCGCCCGCTCCCGTGCGCTCTTTCGTCATCTACCAGCTCCCTGACGGCTCCGCCTTCATCCGCACGCTTGACTATGAACCCGTCAGCTCCCAGGAGTCTTCTCATGACCGCTCCTAAACTCTTCCGCACTCTCCTCCCCCTCCTCACATGCTCCTTCGCCCTTTCGCTCACCTCCCACGCCACACCACCCCCCACAGGTACACGACCCTCTCTCCCTCCTTCCCCTACCTTCACCCTTAACGCGCGCGTCTTCGTCACCGGCAAAGCCGCCCGCCAACAAGGCCCCGTCGGCACTACTCAGCTCAAAGGTACCGAACGCGGATTAACTACCTACCTCACCTACCGTGATTACCGCCTCGTCCAAAAAGGTTCCTCCTCAGTCACACTCAACCAACCCTTCTCACTCCCCCTCCAAGATAACGTCACCCTCTCCATCACCGTGATCAGCTTTAACCGTGACTTAATCAAAATTCAAGTCCTGTGGAAACTCCCCGGCCTTCCAGACCTTAATACCAAACTCAATGTCGTCCGCAACCGCCCTGCCATGATCGGTGGCCCACGCCATCCCGCCGGCGGTATTTATCTCCTCTCTCTCACCATTAACTAGCCCTCTCCATGCTCCAGCCGCAGGAGTTCCCTCATATCACCTCCTACGGCGCCACACTCGCAGATACCTGTGCCGCTGCCTTCGCGCTCCCCCGCAATACCATCCGTCTTGTCTTCTCCCCTTATCGCGTCTGCCCCCTCGGCGCCCACCTCGATCATCAAGGCGGCCACGTCCTCGGTTTCACCATCAACGCAGGTACCCTCCTCGCCTACGCCCCGGCTCCTGATGCCTCTATCTCCCTCCGCAGCCGTAATTTCCCAGGCATCGTCCATATCTCCCTCGACGATCCTCTCCCCGCCTCCACCAACCACTGGAGCGATTACCTCCGCTGTGTCGTCCGCGCCTTCCGTGATTCCTACCCCCTCTCACGTGGCTTCATCGGTATGTGCAGCGGTATGTTGCCCGCCTGCGGCCTCAGTTCCTCCGCCTCCGTCATCCTCGCCTATGCCTTCGCGCTCGCCGACGTCAACCAGCTCACCCTCCAACCCTGGGACTTCGTTCGCCTCGCCCACCAAGCCGAAAATACTTACTTCGGCCTCCGTAACGGCATCCTCGACCAAACTACCATCCTCTTCGGCCAAGAAAATAACCTCGTCCATATTGACACGCGCAACGAACAAGTCGAACTCATTCCCCAACCACGCTTCGCACAACACTGCCGTATCCTTGTTGTCTTCTCTGGCCTTACGCGCCAGCTAATCTCCACTGACTACAACAAGCGTGTCGCAGAATGCCAACGCGCCGCTTCTCTCCTCGCTTCTCACTGCGGCCTCCCCCACGCCCGTGTCCTTTCCGACATCCCGCTCGACGTGTTCCCCTCACACCTCGATCTCCTTCCCCCTCACCTCCACCGCCGCGCCCTGCATTTCTTCTCTGAATCCCAGCGCGTCCAACAAGGCATCCATGCCTGGCGCAATGCTGATTTCTCCGCTTTCGGCGCCCTCATGAACGCTTCCTGCCGCAGCTCTCTCGAACTCTACGAGGTCGGAAGCCCGCTCATCCGCCAGCTCCATCAGCTCCTCTCCTCTGCACCCGGCGTCCTCGGCGCTCGCTTCAACGGCGGCGGCTTCGGCGGCTGTCTCGTCGCCCTCGTCACCCGCTCCCTCGCCCTCCGTGCTGCCCAATACGTGATTGACTCCTTCTTCGCTTCCCATCCCTCCCTCCGCGACCACGCTAGCATCTACCTCGCCAACTCTTCTCACGCTCTCTCTTCCCTATGATCGCCGTCCTCCTGTGCGCTGGTTTCGCCACCCGTTTGTACCCCCTCTCAAAATTTTTCCCCAAACCCCTCCTCCCCGTCGCCGGAAAAACTGCCCTCTCTTCCCTTCTCGACCAACTTATCTCCTTCGACGGACTCCAGCGTATCCACCTCGTCTCTAACCATCGTTTCATCCTCCACTTCCGCCTCTGGCTGCGCTCCTACTCTTCCCCCATCCCCATCATCCTCCACGACGACGGATCCACTACCAACAAAAACCGCCGCGGCGCACTCGCCGACCTCTTCCTCGCCCTGCGTACCGAACCCACCCCCACTCGCGTCGTCGCCGCCGCAGGCGATAATATCTTCCTCTTCAGCCTCGCTCCCTTCTGGCGCACCTTCTGTGCGAACAACTACCACACCGTCCTCGCCCTCCACGAAACCAATGTCTCTAAGCTTCGCTCCACTGGTGTACTCGAACTCACGAATGATAATTTCGTCGCCAGGCTCCACGAAAAACCACAACAACCTCCTTCCCTTCTCGCCTGCCCACCCATCTATTTTCTCCTCCCCTCCGCCTGGTCCCTCCTTGCCACGTACCTCGCCAATCCCGCACACCAGCGCGATGCCCTAGGCCACTTTATTGATTACCTCTGCCAACGCGAACGCGTACGCGCCTTGCCTGCCTACGGCACGCGCCTCGACATCGGTACCATCGCATCGTACCGCGCCGCCATCGCCACGCTCGCCCGCATCCCAAGCACCGCCGATAATGCGTGACGCGCACCAGTAGTCTTCTCCCTCTTTTCACCGCAAACACCGTTTTCACACCGTACCCATTGCTCTTCCGCCCCCGCCGTCTTACACGTCTTACTTCGGGGTCCCTAAAGAAAAACCTCACATCTCCCGCGTCTCTACTCTCTCACGACCATCAGTATGCGTCCACCCCGCACTGATCACGTGAATAGATCATCCATACCGACACCAGTTGCGACAGTAATGACCCACACATGTAGCCGGCTCATCTCCCTCCTAAACCTTCCCTCTCCGGGTGATAACTGCCAAATAAATTCAGCCGAACGAAGGCCGCGCGGCGGGAGGTACTTTCTGCACAGCATGCACAATGCCTTCTCAGCGCCGCCATTCCCGCCGCGTGTCCGTTTGTGTGAGTGGTGCGCTTGAGCGGAGCTGCGCAGTGATCAGCTCACGCCAAGTCGCAGCGCTGCGCGCGGCTAAGCCGGTGTGCACCCGCGCTGGTTTCGCTACCCCTCTCACCGCTGTCACGTCCCCTGCGCGCCATGGCAATCATCCCCGCGCTCTGTTACGCGCGCCTGCGTGTCTGCAACAGCTGCACCAGCACGCGCTCCTTCCCCTCCTGCAGCGCCACCGGGCCATGCTGGCACGCCCGCGCCGTCTTGCGTGCTTTCACCCCAGCAGGCACTTCCTTGTGGGGCGCTCCACTACGCGCCCACATCCCGTGCGCGGTGCGTCCTACCACTCGCGCCACGTCCCGCGTCCCTCATCCCGCACGCGCCCACTCACCTTGCGGCATAGCACCCACAGGTTAACGTACAAATCATCCTGCGTGTAGATACTGTGCCAGCAGGCGTGCCATGCCCGTATCAAGCAACTCGGCCCAGCTATAGGCTGCCGGCCGCTAAATCACGCGCAGCGGCTCCCGCACACGTTCATCATACAGCCCCGGCCGGCTACGTTGCCGCCCCCGCGCCCGCCGTCCGTGGCGCGTCCGCGCCCACCGTTCATGTGCACAATCACATGTTGGCAACTTATGCCGCGAGCGCCACAACACACATCCACCAGCCGCGTCTTGTCTTTCTTTCTCTTGTTGCGCACGTCAAACCGTCTCATGCGTCTCACGATCTTCTCGCGCGTTGTCTTGTCCACCCTCGCTGCCTCGACTCTTACCTCTGCTGCTTCATCACAACGCCCTGCTGTTTTCGGCTGGAGTAAGTATCACCTCTCCACTCCCCTTCGGCTGTTCCCTATGACCTGTTACGAGCCTTTGCTTTTTTCGCCACTTTTTGCTATCATAACGCCGGTTTGTAGTTTGGTTCACTTTCAACCACAAGGAGCACCTATGGCGATTCGTGTTGGCATCAATGGCTTTGGTCGCATCGGCCGCCTGGCATTCCAAGCCCTCTGTGATCAAGGCCGTCTGGGTAAAGAAGTCGACGTCGTGGCCGTAGTCGATATCACCACTGAAGCAGATTACTTCGCCTACCAGCTCAAGTACGACTCCGTGCACGGCCGCTTCAAACATGACGTCAAAGCCACCGGCGCTGACGAACTCACCGTGAACGGCCACAAGATCAAATGTGTCATGGCCACTAAATCACCCGCCGAGTTGCCATGGAAGTCACTCGCTGTTGACTACGTTCTTGAATGTAGCGGTTTGTTCACCGATGCCGAAAAAGCAAAAGGCCATCTCGATGCCGGCGCAAAAAAAGTGCTCATTTCCGCACCCGGCAAAGGCGACGTCAAAACACTGGTGGTCGGCGTCAATCATGAAGAGTATGACCCCGCTAAACACCACATCGTTTCCAATGCCTCCTGTACCACCAACTGTCTTGCGCCACTCGTCTACGTCATCCTCAAAGAAGGCATCGGCTTAGAAACTGGCTTGATGACCACCATCCACTCCTACACCGCAACACAAAAAGTAGTGGACGGCCCCTCAAAGAAAGATTGGCGTGGCGGTCGCGCGGCCGCGATCAACATCATCCCCTCCACTACGGGCGCCGCCAAGGCGGTCGGCGAGTGCCTCCCCGCCGTAAAAGGCAAGCTTACCGGCATGGCCTTCCGCATCCCCACGCCCAATGTCTCTGTGGTAGATTTAACCTTCCGCTCGGTCAAGGAAACGTCAATCGAGGAAATTGATGCCTTGCTCAAAAAAGCATCCGAAACCTATCTCAAAGGTATCCTCGGGTACACAGAGGAAGAACTCGTCTCCACCGATTTCATCCACGACGACCGTTCCTCAATCTACGATTCCCTGGCCACCCTCCAAAACAACCTCAAAGGCGAAAAACGCTTCTTTAAGGTGATCGCCTGGTACGATAACGAGTGGGGTTATTCCAACCGCTTAATCGACCTGCTCCGCTACATCGCGAGCAAAGATGGTGTAAAGTAATCACGTGTGTGACACGCGGCCGCCGCCTCCCGGCGGCCGCTTCACCAAAGGAGCTCCTCATGAACAAAAAAACTTTGCGTGATGTCGAACTCGCCGGCAAACGTGTGCTCATGCGCGTGGATTTCAACGTCCCTATCAAAGACGGAAAAGTTACTGACGATACGCGCATCAAAGCGGCCTTACCCTCGATCAAGTACTGCCTCGAGCACGGCGCGTCCGTCGTCCTTATGAGCCATCTCGGCCGCCCCAAAGGAGGTAAAGTCGAACCCGAATTTAGCCTGCGCCCAGTCGCAGACCGCCTCCATGAGTTACTCGGCATCCCCGTCGCCTTTGCCCCTGATTGCATAGGTGACGACGCGCGCCGCATGGCAGCCGCACTCAAGCCTGGGCAAGTCCTCCTCCTCGAGAACACCCGTTTCTACGCTGAGGAAGAAGGTAAGGCCAAAGTCGCTGACGACGCTTCCGAGGACCAAAAGAAAGCCGCCAAAGCCGAAATGAAAGCTAAGCAAAAAGCCATGGCCGAAAAACTCGCTCAGCTCGGGGATATCTACTGCAATGACGCCTTCGGTTCCGCACACCGCGCACATGCGTCTACCGCTGTCGTGTGCCAGTTCTTTAAAGACAACGTCGCAGGCTTCTTGATGGAAAAAGAGATTGACTATCTTTGCTCCGCCGTCGAGAACCCGGCTCGCCCATTCGTCGCCATCCTTGGCGGAGCTAAAGTCTCCGATAAAATCCCCGTCATCGAGAACCTCCTCAAAAAAGCCGATGCCATCCTGATCGGCGGTGCCATGGCCTACACCTTCCTTAAAGCCAAAGGCGTCCCTGTCGGCCTTTCCCTCGTCGAAGACGAATTTCTCGAAACTGTTCGGTCCTTCATGAACTCGGCAGCCCAAACAAACAAGCTCCTCTTGCTGCCTCTCGATCATGTTGTCGCGCCTAAATTCGGCGCTGAAGACCAAGCCTCCGTCACACCCGGGGAAGCAATTCCGTCTGACCAAATGGGCCTGGACATTGGACCAAAAACTATTGCCCGTTATGCCGCTGAAATCGCAAAAGCAAAAACAATTGTCTGGAACGGGCCGATGGGTGTCTTCGAACAAAAAGCATTCGCCAACGGTACCTTCGCCATCGCCAAGGCGATCGCACAATCGTCGGCTGTTTCCATCGTGGGAGGAGGCGACTCCGTCGCTGCAGTAAATCAATCTGGTGTCGCTGACAAAATCACCCACATTAGCACCGGCGGTGGAGCTAGCCTTGAACTATTGGAGGGTAAAGTCTTGCCCGGTGTCGCTGCCCTTTCTGACAAATAGTGACATCTGTCTCCCAACACGCGGGAAGAACGCGCTGCCTCACCTCCCCCGGCTGCGCTCTTCCCGCGTGTCGTCTCATCCTTTAACGTTATGTTCCGTGCTCTCACCATAGCAGGCTCCGATTCCGGTGGCGGCGCTGGCATCCAGGCCGACTTGAAGACCTTTTGTTCCCTCCATGTCTACGGTGCCACTGTGCTCACCGCCGTCACCGCACAAAATACGCAGAGCGTCTCTTCTGTGCTTGGCCTCCCACCATCTCTCGTCGCCGCACAACTTGATGCCGTCCTCTCTGACATCGGCGCTGACGCCTGCAAAACTGGCATGCTTTTCAACGCCGAAATTGTCACTACGGTCGCTGAACGTCTCCGCGCGCATAACGTCACGCGCCTAGTCGTTGATCCCGTCATGATCGCTAAATCCGGTGCCCGCCTGCTCGACGAAAATGCCGTGCACTCGCTTGTTGACCTCCTTTTCCCCCTCGCCACTATCATTACCCCTAACGTCCCCGAAGCAGAGGCTCTCACCGGCTTGCGAATCTCTTGCGAAGACCACATGATCCAAGCCGCTGCCCGCCTCCTCAAAGCAGGTCCTCAATGGGTCGTCATCAAAGGAGGCCACTTGGAAGGTGACGCGACAGATCTCGTCTACACCACAGACACACACCATTTCCTCCGCAGCCCACGCATCATGACCCGTTGCACCCATGGCACCGGTTGCACCTTCTCTGCTGCTATTACCGCCTACCTCGCCCGCGGCCTTGATCCCCTCGATGCCATTAAGTGCGCTAAGACTTACATCACTCAAGCAATCATTACTGCCACCGACCTCGGCAATGGCTTCAGCCCTGTGAATCACTTCTGGAATGTTCCCCCTAGCTTCCGTTCTCCAGCACCTGATCGTGTCGCTTAACCCCCTGGCACCTGTGCCATCACCGGTGAGCCTGTCCGTCTCATTCCACCTCCCCATTCATTGATACAACGGCCTGATCAGGTCGCTATTCTCGTTCCCATTCGCAGTGCGTCTGCAACGTGTTAACCTGCCAACACGTTCCTTGCTTGCCCTCTATTCATCTCCCACTCCGTACTTGCCATTCACTCCAAAAGCACGGTCATTTCTTCTTGTCTCACTCCGATCACCTCGTTTCTCCGCCTTTCACTTCCTCAGTGTTTCTCACCCACGGCCCATCCATGGATTTGTACGATGAACGAACCTCCTTCATGAATGGCAGCCGCGAGGTAATCATTGCATCGAATGCCCTACCTTCCTCGTACCGCCAGCCTTTGCACTCTTTTTCCCGTGCTCACTGCCTTGACAAAACCACCGTGGCTCGCTATCCTAGGAACGAGGTAACTCCTCGCTAACCCTCACGAGCACGTGTATGAGCATCATCGTGATTTTGGTTCTTCTCGGCCTTCTTGTCGGCCTCGTTATTCTTATCTTCCTCATGCGTTTCCTCATGTTGTGGGTCCAGGCCTGGGCTTCCAACGCCGGCATCTCCATTTTCAGCTTGATCGGTATGTCCCTCCGTAAAATTGATCCCAGTGTGATTGTTAACACCAAAATTGCCGCCATCAAGGCCGGCCTCGATGTTACCACCGACCAGCTTGAAAGCTTATATCTCGCCGGCGGCGATGTCATGAATGTCGTGCGCGCCCTCATCGCTGCTGATAAGGCTAATATCCCCTTGACCTTCGAACGCGCCGCAGGCATTGATCTGGCAGGCCGCGATATCTTCGCCGCCGTACAGACTTCCGTTAATCCCAAAGTGATTGACTGCCCAGATCCAGCTAAAGGACGACAAACCATCGACGCTGTCGCTAAAGACGGCATTCAGCTTAAAGCCAAAGCCCGTGTCACCGTGCGCACCAACCTTGATCGCCTGGTCGGCGGCGCCACCGAAGAAACTATCATCGCCCGCGTCGGTGAAGGAATCGTTACCACTATCGGCTCGGCTGAATCCTATAAGGACGTCCTGGAAAACCCCGACCGCATCTCTAAAAAAGTCTTGGAAAAGGGGCTGGATGCAGGCACCGCCTTCGAAATTCTCTCCATCGACATCGCTGATGTCGACGTGGGCGAAAACATAGGTGCTCGCTTGCAGTCAGATCAGGCAGAAGCAGACAAGCGCGTAGCCCAGGCAAAGGCCGAAGTGCGTCGCGCAACCGCTGTGGCTGTCGAACAAGAAATGAAAGCCAAAACACAAGAAATGCGCGCCAAAGTCGTAGAAGCTGAAGCCGAAATCCCACGCGCGATTGCCGAAGCCTTCCGCAGCGGCCATCTCGGTATCATGGATTACTACCGCCTCCGCAACGTCCAAGCCGATACTTCCATGCGCGAAAGCATCGCTAACATAACCCACGGCACACCACCTACCCCGCCTCCCCAACAAGCACAACAATGAGCCCGCGATCGCGTCACTGCTGCTCCTCCTTGCATGTGTGCCCGAGTACTCATGAGTAATCATACTGTCTTGCCAATCGCATCACTCTACTACGTAGTTACATGCTCGATTTGCTGGAACTCCTCGTATTCGTGGTCGTAGGCGTCGCCGGCTTGCTCCAGTGGTGGCAAAAACGTAAGCGCCACGCACGGCCCCAGGCAACCTCTACGTCACCTTCCGCTGCACGCCCACGTTCACATCTCCGCCGCACCCTGAGCCACCCCCTATCGCAACCCACCCCACAACCAATCCCTCACCCCACTCCCTCTCCCTCCCACTCTCGCCAACCTACTGAAGACATCCCCCCACTCGCCGAGGAAGAATCACCTCAAGTCTCCCTGGAAGATCTTCTCTCAGAATTGTTCGGCGGCGAGCCGACCACAATTCCTCCACGCCCCCCGTCACGTATCCCAACCCCCCCACCTGCACCCGTCTTACCAACAACCACACAATCACCTCCCAAGCCAGAACCGCCACCCAAATCGCTCGCCGAGTCTCTTGAACCCTTGGTCCCCGCTCCCGCTACATCCCCTGGCCCTCCTCCGCAGCAACCCACGTCCCACACACTCGGCCACCTCCACGCTGCCAACTGGCGCCTCGCCATCATCCTTCACGAACTTCTCTCCCCTCCCGTTAGCTTGCGCTAATTTACCTCCCACCAGTCTCTTCCACTACAATATTTTTTTCCTATCAACCGTCATGTATCATGAGCATGAGCGATGACGACCGCGACATCCGCGAGTACCTAAATGGCTCGATGAGCGCGTTCCATCGCCTCTATGCCCGTTACGAACGCCCGTTATTCTTTTACATCAAAAGTATGGTGCGCCAGCACGAAACGGCTGAGGATATTTTCCAAAGCGTCTGGCAGCAAGTGATTACGAAGCTGCCCGGCTTCGGCTTCAAGGGCGCGTTTCACAATTGGCTCTTCGCCATCGCTCATCACAAAGTGATCGACTTCATGCGCGCGAATCTGCCATCGGTCGTCAGTCTCGACGACCGCGGGAATGATCACTTCAACCTGCCCGTGCGCGAGCTAATCGCCGATCCCGCGCCGGACGTGCTCCGCCAACTCAACGCAAAAGAATTGTGGCAACGTGTACTTGATGTGGTCGCCACGCTGCCCCCCGCACAACGTGAGGTGTTTACCTTGCGACTGGAAAGTGGCCTCACGTTTAAACAAATCGCTGCTTTGCAAGGTACCAGCCTGAATACCGTGCTCGGACGGATGCACTACGCACTCACACGCGTCCGCGCCGCACTCAAAGATGATGAAGCAAAGACACCATGATAGTTCTCCCAAAAAATCCTTCGTCCGACGCGCACACCATAAGTAGATTGTTCGATCATATATTGAACGGCCTCCCTCTCCCGCCCGACATGATCGCCACGCAAGAACGCCCCGGCGACCATGTCCGCGCTGCCGTCTATGCTGCCGCTCGCGCCGCTCTCCCCACATCTCCCCCCAAAACGCACCCACTCGCATGGTTCCGCACCGCGCGCCCTTACCTCGCTTGGGCAGCTTCAGCCACTGCCCTCGTCGTTCTGTGTGCCCTGCTCTCCCTGCACCATGTTCCCAATACCTCTCTAGACACTCTGATGGATGCAGTTACCGCTCAATGGGAAGATCCTACCTTCGCCGACGAATGCGGCATAGACATCGACGACATCCAACGTATGGCCATCGCTGATAGCCTGGCTTGGATCGAATCCGATCTCGCGTCTGAATCCCTCGCGTTAACCTACCACAACTAGGAGCCGACCATGAACAAGTCCCTAACCTTTTGCCTATTACTGTCTCTACTGAGCATCTCAACCGCCCGACTTTTCGCACAAGAGCCCCCCGCTCCTCCACCGGCCGTGCCACCCGACGAAGTTGCTCCTCCTCTCGAGCCTCCCCCCCCACCACCGTGTGCGCCAGCCAAACCCTCGTGGGCTCGCCCCGGCTGCGGCCCGTGGCGTCCTCACCCGTTCGAACCGCTGCGCCAATGGTTGCGCCGCAAAGATCCAGCTCGGCTCGCTCACCTTGAACGCTTGCGCACCGAAAATCCTGCACAATTCCGTAGGGAACTTCGCAAGTGCCTTCGAATGTTCGCCGAAGAAATGCACCCCGAAATGAAAACTCAGCTCGAACTGCAACGCACAGAATGGCGCGAAGTCCGTAATTTGGCGCAGCAGTACCGCGCCACCACTAACGAGTTGGAACGCACCGCCATCCAACAACAATTACGCGCTAAACTCACAGCGATCTTCGAAACTCGTCAAGCACTGCGCAGAAAGGAACTCGAACGCCTCGCTCAACGTATCGAAGAACTCAAGAACGCCGTGGAATCACGTGAACACAATAAGGATATCCTTATCGAACAACAATTGAAAGCTGTCATTGGAGGTTGCGGCACAACGGACTGGTAATGGAAAGCACATCTGTAAGCTACAGTTGAAAACCATTAACTACCGGAGAATTTCACTCGCGATCCATCGCTACACTTTGCCAGAGCATACGGAGAGCGATTAAGCTTTCCGTAACCATCTAGCGCGATGGTTCCTCCAGTCAGGCGTGCATTTCCGCCCCTTTTCCCACTGACATCCCGGATATGTAACCCGTAACCCCCTACCGCACCTGTGTCTGCTAATATGACCCTCGCCCCGCTATCAACAAGGTTCTGAAGCCACGCGGCGCGCAATCGCCAATCGGAACTATCCACGCGCCCTTGCCTGCATGTGAACACCGATGGCCTTCGTATTGCTCCCTCTCGCGCTCTTGACTTCACACGCACGCGCACGCTTCATATGCCCCCGTTTGCGCATCAACATCCGTCTCGAATTCCGTATTTGCACAACTCGCCATGTCTCACGTACGGCGATGACCACCCAGCGGCAATGCCTTCAGCTGGCATTTTGAAAAAAACTTTTCTGCGCTACCATGCGGTCTCCGCCACATACGCCCGTAGCAGCAGACAATCACTTTCTTACTGATCCGCTGATCACCCGCATGGAATCTTGGCCCCATCAATGCTCGATGCTTTATCACCTCCATTATCCTGTCTCTTATACACATCT
>JAOACZ010000052.1 GCA_026417575.1 bacterium
GGCAGCGTCAGATGTGTATAAGAGGCAGGTGGTGTTGCGGCCTGGGGAGAGCATCACGCTGACGCAGCGGTTGTATCATAGTTTTTGGGGGGAGGAGGGGGGAGGTGCGGTGATGGTGGGGGAGGTGTCGTGTGTGAATGACGATTATGCGGACAATCGGTTTTTGGAGCCCTTGCGGCGTTATCCGGTGATTGAGGAGGATGCGGCACCGGAGCATTACTTGGTAAGTGATTATCCGGGGTTACGAGCGGCGCTATTGAGCGGGTGAGGGTTTAGAGTCGGGCGAGGGTACGGAAGGTGAAATGGGGTTGTGGGCGCTCGTCGATAAGGTGCCACTGGGAGGGATCCAGTTCAGGGAAGAAGGTGTCGCCGACGGCATCGAAGTGGAGTTGGGTGAGGTAGATGAGGGTGGCGAGGGGGAGGGTTTGAGAGTAGACCTGCGCACCGCCGCAGACGATGGGGCAGGGGTCGGTGAGGCGTGCGGCGGTGAGGGCTTCGTCGAGGGAGCGGGCGACGAGGCAATTTGTGGGAGTGAAGGCAGGGTCACGGGATAGGACGATGATGCGGCGGCGGTCGAGGGGTTTGGGGAGTGATTGGAATGTGTGGCGGCCGAAGATGAGGGAGTGGCCGAGGGTGAGGGAGCGGAAGTGGGCGCGGTCCTCGGGGATATTCCATGGGAGGGAGCCGTGAGCGCCGATGACGCCGTTGCGGGCGCGGCAGACGATGAGGGCGAGGGGTGGGAGGGTGCTCATGGGGAGTGGGGGGGAGAGGGAACAAGGTTAGAGCGGAGTTGGCGGTAGGCGGCGGCGCGGAGGGTGTACTCGAAGGGGCGGAAGGGGATTTCGGCAAGGCCGTAGGTGAGAAGGGAAAGGAGGTGAGTAGCGAGGGTAACGGTAAAAAGGACGGCGAGGGGGAGGAGGTGGCCGCGGGTAAGGCGCCAGCTTTGAGCTGCGGCGGCAAAGGGGTTGGGGGAGCGTTCGGTGATGAGAAAGTCGGTAAAATAGAGTCGGAGGTAGATGTAGAGGCCAGGGAGAAAACAGCAGCAGATGATGGGAAGCATTTTCATTACAGCGAGGACGATGTAACTGAGTGTGAAGAGAGCGGTACGTGGGAGGTCGCGGCGAAGTGTGACGGCATCGGGGTGTGTTTGGACAGACGCTTTGGAAATAATGACCATGGTAACATGGAGGGCACTGAGGAGGACAGAAATGCCACCGAGAAGCCAAGCAGCTGAGAGAAGGAGTTTGCGCCAGGCGGCTTGAATTTCGGGGCGGTGGTTGAGTTTACTGAGTTCATCGAGGGTTGCAAGAAGCGCGGTGTGTGGGGTGACGTGACCTGCAGCGAGCTTAGCGTGCCAGTGCGTAATGACGTCGGTACAGGGTTTTAGTGCATTAAGTTCGTCACGAAGGAGATGAGATATGAGCCATGAATGACTCATAACGACGACGATGGCGGCGAGGAGGCAGAGAGGAAGCCACCAAGCTTTGAAGCCGCGCCATGCTTCACGAAAACAAAGAGAAAGCGACATAGGAGAGATGATGAAGGAGAGGTGATGAGGAAGAATAAGTTTCAATTGTGGGTGTGCATGAAGGGAGGGGAGGTGGCATGAGGGGGTGGCGTTGGAGGTTAGTTGTAGTGATCAAGCTGCCAGGGGAGAGGCAGGTTGGGTGGGGGCGGAGAAAATGGTAAAAGTGATGAGGTAGCATGGTTCATCAATTTGCAAAGCGAGGTCTGATAGTATATAATAACGAGTTGTGATAAAAGAGACCAGTAACAGCAGTTAGGAAGAAGGAATGAAAGAAGGAATTCATCCAAAGTACGGTCCGACGACGATAAAGTGCGCGTGTGGTGCGGTGTACCGCGTGGGATCCACAGCGAAGGACATTCATGTAGGTATCTGCGCGGCGTGTCACCCATTTTTTACGGGGAAGCAGAAGTATGTCGACTCGGCGGGGCGGGTGGAGAAATTTAGGAAGCGGTATGCGGAGAAGCCGGTAATTGGGGCGGAGGCGAAGGAAGGGAAGAAGAAGTGAGAGGAGGGTAGCGGCAGGGGGTTAGTGCGCGCGATGGAAGTAGGCGATTTACGGGTGTATGAGGAGGAGCTGCGGGCGCTGGAGGAAGAGTTAGCGAATGTGGTGGCTGGGGCGGATCCGCGGCGGTTAAAGGAGATGACGCGGCGGCATGCGCAGCTGCAGGAGATCATGGCGGCGGCGCGGCGGGTAGCGGAATGGCGGGATCGTTTAGAGCAGAGTGAGGAGGTTCTGCGGGAAGGGGGTGATGAGGGTCTGCTAGCGATGGCGCGGGAAGAGCGGGAGGCGGCGATGGCGGGATTGGCGCGGGCGGAGGAGGCATTGCAGTTATTGCTGCTGCCGCGGGATCCGCAGGATTCGGCGGACACGATAGTGGAGATACGAGCGGGGACGGGAGGAGAGGAAGCGACGTTGTTTGCGGCGGATTTGTATCGGATGTACACACGGTATGCGGAGCGGAAGGGGTGGCGGGTAGAGCCGATGAACACGAGTTATTCGGAGACGAGGGGGATAAAGGAAGCGATTTTTAGCGTGAGCGGGGAGGATGTGTATCGTTATTTGAAATACGAAGCGGGAGTGCATCGGGTGCAGCGAGTGCCGGAGACTGAGGCGAGCGGGCGGATTCACACGTCGGCGGCGTCGGTTGCGGTATTACCGGAGGCGGAGGAAGTGGATGTAGAGATTAAGCCGGAAGATTTACGGATAGATGTGTTTCGGTCATCGGGGTGTGGGGGGCAGCACGTGAACACGACGGATTCAGCGGTTCGGATCACGCATTTGCCGACGGGGGTAGTGGTGACGTGTCAAGACGAGAAGAGTCAGATCAAGAACAAGGCGAAGGCGTTGCGGGTGTTACGAGCGCGGTTACTGGAGCGGGCGCGGGAAGAAGCGGCGGCAGCGCGTGCGGAGCAGCGGCGGTCGATGGTGCGGAGTGGGGACAGGAGTGAGAAGATTCGGACGTATAATTTTCCGCAGAATCGTGTAACGGATCATCGAATTGGGCTGACGGTGTACGCGTTAGATCAGGTGTTAGATGGGGAGTTAGATCGGGTGATAATGCCGTTGATAGAATATGACACGCAGGAGCGACTTAGGCAGTTATTTCAGCGGGGGTAGGCGGTTGGTGATTGTGGCGACGTGTGGTGCGCTGATTGGGGCGTGTGGGGGTGCACGTGAGCCAGGGGAAAAGGGGGGAAAGGAGGAAAAGGGCGGGCGGCCATTGCATGTGGCGGCGATAGAGGCAGCTGAGCGAGCGCTTGTGGCGGGGAGTGGGGATAAGGGTGGGAGGTCGGGGGTTGTGGAGGGGGTGAGAAAGGTTGATGTTGGGCGGGCGGAGCTAGGGTCGAACGTGATTGCAGTCGTGGCGGGGGAGGAGGTGACGGTGGATGAGTTTACGCGCACGTTTCCGCGGGAAGCATTGGAGCGTATGCCTGACTATATACGCCGGCAGTACGCGAGTTTCATCGATCAACTGATAGAGAACCGAGTTCTTGGAGTAGCAGCGGAAGGAGAGGATTTCACGGGCGAGCCAGGGTATGAGGAAGAATTGGCGGAGGCGGTGCGGCAGGTGAAGATGCGGTATTACTACGCGCGGCACGTGAGCGGGGGTGTGAAGGTGAGCGAAGAGGAGATCAGGAGGTACTACGAGGACCACCAGAGGGATTACACGATACCGGAGCGAGTGCGGGTGCGACACATTTTGGTGGAAGTGAAGCGGGGGGCGCATCCAGCGGAGGTGAGCAATGCATACGAGCGAGCGGTTGGGTTGCGGCAACGGGTTTTGGAGGGGGAGGACTTTGCGGTGGTAGCGATGCGGGAGTCAAGTTGTCCAAGTCGGGCGCAGGGGGGTGATCTGGGGTATGTGGAGCGCGGGCAGCTAGTGCCGGAAGTAGAGCGTGTAGCGTTTAAGCTACGGGGGAACGAGGTATCAGGGGTGGTGCGGTCAGAATTTGGATATCACATCGTGCAGGTGACGGATCGGGTAGCGGGGCGGAGGCGTGGGCTTGAGGAAGTGCGGGAGGAGATTCGGGATCGACTGGTGCAGGAGCGGGAGCGTGAGCGATATCGGGCTTTGATTGGCAGGTTGACTAACACGTATCAGGTGATTCGCAATGAAAAGGTCATTGAGGAGTTGGTGCATCGGCGTTGGTAGCGTGATATTGGTGTTAGCGGTTCACGAGGGAGAGGGGAGTGGGAACAACGCGGTGAGCCGGGTGGTAGCACGTGTTGGCGACGAGGTGATTACGACGGTTGAACTGGATCAAATTTACAAGCCGATTGCGCGACAGATTGAGGAAAACACAGGGCCTGAGGAGCGTGCGGAGCAGCTGGCGAAGGCGCGAGAAGCGGCATTAAAGCAACTTATCGATCGGAAGCTTTTGTTGCTTGAAGCGAACCGGATGGGGGTGCAACTGCCGGAGATCGAGATTGAGAAGCAACTTGATAAGATACGGGGCCAATACGCGACGGAGGAAGATTTTCGCAATTTTTTAGAGCAGCAGCATATGACAGAAGAAGAGTTGCGGAAGACAATCCACGATGATTTGAAGGTGAAGGTGATGTTTCAGGACAAGGTGATGCGGCGGGTGACGGTGCTGCCGAGCGAAGTGCATGAGTACTACCAGCTGCATGCATCGGAGTTTGTGCAACCTGGGCAGGTGCACATGTATCAAATATTGATTAAGAAGCGTCCAGATCCATTGCGAGCACGGAAGCGGGCTGAGCAGGTGTTGGCGGAGTTGAAAGGGGGGGCGAACTTTCAGCAATTAGCGCGCCTGCGGTCTGAGGATCCGAAACGGGAGAAGGGTGGAGACTGGGGTTTGGTGAGCGAAGGTTTTTTTGGGGAGGAGATGGCGGCTGTTGAGAAGGCAGCGTTTGCGTTGGAGCCAGGTCAGTTTAGTGACATTATAGAGACGCGGTACGGGTATCACATTGTGTACATAGACAGGAAGCGGCCGGGGCGTGTGCTCACGGAGGTAGAAGCATACGATGAGATCTACGCACGGCTGTTTCAAGAGAAGCTGGCGAAGGTATACGACGACTACATGCAGTATTTGCGGGACAAGACGTACGTAGAAGTGGTAGAGGGGTCTGAGGGGAGCGGGAAGGAAGGAGGGCAACGGGTGCGGATTCTGACATCGGATTTCGATCTTCCATGATCATCATGGGAATAGACCCGGGGACGTGGAGTACGGGCTACGGGATTGTGCGGTATGAGCGGGGTGTATTGAGTCTGTCTCTTATACACATCTGACGC
>JAOACZ010000167.1 GCA_026417575.1 bacterium
CTCTTAAGCGTGTGCACAAAAATCTGCCTCATCTTCACCCCCGTAGCACGGTTGACATCCCCCGCCTATAAGGCTATAATGACACATCACCTAAAAAGGTCCTCGTAGCTCAGCAGGATAGAGCGGTGGTTTCCTAAACCGCAGGTCGCCGGTTCGACTCCGGCCGAGGACACCAGAGGAGAGAAACGTCCACGTGCATGATTGACCTGCACACTCACACGTTCTTCAGTGACGGCGAGCTTGGCCTTGCCGAACTGGCACGACGCGCCGAAGTCGCTGGTTACGAGGTGATTGGCGTGACCGACCACGCCGATGGCGCTAACCTCGAACTTCTCCTGCCGCGCCTCGTCGCCGCCGCTCGCGAGCTCGACGGCGCCATGCGCATCCGCGTCCTTGCCGGGGTCGAACTGACTCACGTCCCCCCGCGCATGATCCCAGCCATGATTACCCGCGCACGCCAACTTGGCGCCCAGTACGTCGTTGTCCACGGCGAAACCATCACTGAGCCCACTGCTGAAGGCACCAACGCCGCCGCGATTGACGGCGGCGCTGATATCCTGGCTCATCCAGGCCTCCTTTCCCTTGAAGACGCTCAGCGCGCCGCAGCACGCGGTGTCCTCCTCGAAATCACCACGCGCAAAGGCCATGCCTACACCAACGGCCATGTCGTCACGGTCGCCCGCGCTGCCGGCGCACGTCTAGTTATCAACAATGACGCTCACGACCCGGCCGATCTCGTCGGCCCCACTCAAGCGCGCCGCATCGCCCGCGGCGCCGGCTTGTCCGACGGAGAAATCGATGCCTGCCTCCGTACCGCACATGAATTTGTCGCCCGTCTCATTTCTACCGCGTGACCTCACCTTCCTCAACCCCTACGCTTCGCATGGCTACTCTTGAAAAAGAACTCCTGAAACACGACCCGGTTGCAGAGTCCATCGTTCGCTTCATCCAACGCGTTCTCGCCCACTGGCGAACCATCGTACTGGTCACGGGTGCCCTTCTCATCGCTGGGGGTGTCGTCGTGTCGCGCGTCCACCAGCGCCAACGACTCCCACAGGAAGCTAGCTTCGCTTTGGCCAACGCGCGCTCCGCCGATGAGCTCCAGCGCGTAGTCCGCAACTATCCGCAAACCTTCGCAGCCCCGGCCGCCCTCGCTCAACTTGGTCACTTGATGGCCATGCAGACAAACTATCCAGCCGCCCTGCAGTACTATGAAGAACTCGTCGCTAAGTACCCCCGCAATTTCCTTGTTCCTGCAGCCCAACTCGCCGCGGTCAAATGCCGCATCGCCATCGCAGAAGCAGAAAGTGACCCCCTCCGGCGCCGCCAACTCTACGAACAAGCCGAAACCATCCTCAAACGCGAACTGTTGTACAACCGCGACCATTACGCCGCCTTGCTCGCGCAGCTTGAGCTAGTTCGTCTCTTGACCGCCATGGAACGTTATCCAGAGGCACTCGAAGAAATGCAGCGATGGGATGCTGAAGTTGGTAACACCTACTTCGCCGCCCTTGGTGACGGTTTGCGCGAGCGGCTCTACCGCATCACGGGCGCCTCCACTAACATGCCAGCTCGAGAAAGTTTATGAAAGCGCACGTAATTAAGCTGGGTACCACTCTCCTCCTTGCCTGCACCGCCCTGTACGGCGCCGACCCAGACGCAGCCACGCTCTTCCGCCAAGCTCACACTGCCTACAAGCAGCAAAACTACCCCCAGGCACTCTCCTTGTTTCGCACAATGCTCGAAAAGTATCCGGATGCCAAACAGGCCGTGCGCGCATGGGAATACGTCGCCCAATGTGAAAATGCCCTCGGCAACCCCATGGCAGCCTTCGAGGCCTACCAAAAAATCTGGGAGCGCCATAAGGATTTCTCCCAGCTCTCCGTCATCACGCGCAACCAGATGAAAATCGGCAATTACTTCCTCAAAAATAAACAGTACAAAAACGCCATCACCGTCTACGAAAAAATCCTCGAAAACGCACCTCACAGTGATGTAGCCCCCGGCGCCCAGTACTCCCTCGCCCAAGCGTACCTCGGCGAGGAAGATTATTCTGCTGCCCGCGCTGAGCTCGCCAAGCTAATCCGCAACTACCCCTCTTCACAGCTCGTTGACGATGCGATGTTCGATCTCGGCTACATTGCGTACGTAGAGTCAAAAGATGCTCCCTATGATCAGGCCGCTACCTCCGAGGCCATCGCCGCTTTCCGCTCCTTCATCAGCAACTTCCCCTCCTCCCCCAAAGTCCCCGAAGCACAACAGTACATTCGCCTCTTGCGCTCACGCAAAGCCGCCGCGCTCTTCCGCACCGCCGAGTTTTACGAAAACGTGCGCGTGCCAAAAGCAGCTCAGATTACCTACCGCGAAGTCATCGAGCAGTACCCCGATACACCCTACGCTGACGAGGCCCGCCGCCGCCTAGAAGGTGCCGGCCGACAGACCATCAGTGAACAGCTACCTCCGCCCCGCGCTGCCGCTGTGTTCTCCGAAGACACCGAAACAGCGCGCACACGTGAAGCCTCAGCCGTAGCCGCCGCTCCACTCGCTGCTCCCACTCCTGTAACACCCATTACTGTGCGCCCCGCCACCACCGCTCCTGGCGTGCCCGCCCACACCCCCGCCGCCGATACCTTGCGCAATCTCAGTGCCCGCCGTGTCGCGCAGCTCAAAAACGATCCCAAAGGCCGCGAAGTTCTCCGCACCACTATGAAACAAGCTTACATGGAAGAACTCCGCCGCGCACGCGCCACCAAAGCAGCCTGGCGCGCACAGCAAGCTTCGCGCCGCTCCGGATCGCCTTCTCCCGCACCCCAACCCCTCGCCCCTGCCCAACCCGCCTCCCCCACCGTCGCCTCTGCACGCGCCCAAACACCTCCAACTCGTCAACCCATAGCCCCACCCCTCACCTCTGCTACTCAGCCGCAAGACGAAGATTTCGCCTTTGAAGTCCGCAGCCAGGAAGCTCCTATCGATGTCGCCGCCGAGCCCCAAGCACAAGCTCCTCAAACCCACACCAGCGAGCAACCAGCCACGACCGCACCACGCCGCTCAACCCCGCGCATGATAGTGGAATATGAGCGATCCTCCCCACCACCTCAACCCACAACCACCACACCCTCCTCCTCGCCCACCGTACCCATCGAAGGCC
>JAOACZ010000209.1 GCA_026417575.1 bacterium
GTGCGGTAATTGGGGGGACGAATGCAAACATTGCGGGGAGCATGTGGTGGAGCAACAGCATGGTGGCGGGGGTGAATGAGATTGTGCCGATGGGGGGGGTTTACGGCGACGATTGGTAATTTGCAGGTGGGGGGCAATGTGATTGTGGTATGGGGGACGAATGCGTACGGAAGCTTGGCAAGCGACAGTGTGGTAATCACACGCAGCGCCGAGGCACCGAGCGTGCAGATTAGTTATCCTTCGGCGGGGAGCTTGCTACGGGATGTCGAAATTCAAGCGAGTGGGACGTCGCAAGGGGCCGAGCTACTCACGTGGCAGAATGTGTGGGAAGGTGGGAGTGTGAGCGGGGTAACGAATGCGACAGGGACTTGGGTGATATGGGTGAGCGCAGGACATGGAACAAACGTACTGGAGGTGGTAGGGGTGCACAGTGTGAACGGGAGTGCGACGGCGAGCGTCGCATTTATTTCGGATCAATCTTGGTTAGTGATTGGATCGCATACGCAGGTGTTTGCGACGAACGTCACAGGTTTTGTGGTGAGCGGGACGAGTGCGTATATGGAGGTAATTAGGTGGACAAATGCGTGGGAAAGTGGAGGTGCGAGTGGGGTAGCGACGGGAACTAGTGCATGGTATGCGTTGATTGAAGCGGGAGAGGGCTCGAATCATCTAAGTGTGAGTGGGGTGAGTAAGTATGGGAGTGAGACGAGTGAAGGGTTGTGGTACTGGGTGGACAGTATAGCGCCAGTGATCAGCGAGATGACGCCCACTAATGGAACAGAGTATACAGAGCCGCAGACCGTGATGTTGAATTGGGTAGTGAGTGAGCCAGCTCTGATGTGGGTCTACACGAACGAGGCGCTGGTGGTCATGACGAATGAGGTAAGGGTAGCAGTAGATATGGCGGAAGGTGAGTATGCATGGTTTGTGGTAGCGCAGGACCAGCTGGGGAACAGAGGGCAATCTGTGACGAATAGGATTACAGTGTTACCGGAACCCTGTGGTCCGGTGGTGTTGGTAACGGTACTGGTTCGATTGCAGAAGAAAAAGCGCATTTGACGCAGGTAGAAGGTAAGGAGGACGCATGAGCACGGTGAGGGACAGGGTGGCGGGGGCAAGTGAAGAGCGTACGTTTGGGAAGCCAGGGTGGAGAGGGTGGAGAACGTGGGTATGGACACTGGTGATGGTAGCGGTGTATAGCGAGGTGGGGGAGGCTATTGAGCTGACTGTGCTGAGCCCGACGAATGGGATGTTAGTCCGGGGGTGCGAGGTGACGTGTACGGGGGAGAGTGTAGGAGTAGAGGTAGTACGATGGACGAATTGGTGGAAAGGGGGTGGAGCAAGTGGAGAGCTGGTCGTAGGGGAGAGATGGTCATTCCAGGTACCGTGTGGGTTTGGGACGAACAATTTGCTAGTGATAGCATCCAATGGGGGTGCGGGAGCGGTGACGGCCGGTGTGTTTTTCATAGCGGATCAATCGATGATAGTGATCACATCGCAAAACCCGAATTTCGCAACAAACCTGGTGACATTTAGTATTGGAGGCACCGGGGCGTACTTAAAGAACATAATGTGGTGGAACATCTATTCGAGCAGCAATGCGACGGGAATGATGGAGGGAAGGGACGAATGGACGGTGGAGGTAATTGGAGCGGCGCAGGGGTCGAATCGCTTTACCGTGTGGGGGTTTAGCTGGTACGGAGTATTGAGCAGTGATCAGCGCTACTACTGGGTGGACAGCGTAGCGCCGCGGGTGGAAGATTTGCTACCTCAGGATGGGAGCAATGTAGCTGCGGGAGTGGTGGTATTGTGCTGGCGGGTGAGTGAGGCAGCAGTGAGCACTGTGTACACGAACGGGGCTTTGGCGGGTGTTGGGGGTGAGGAGCTCGTGCTGTCGAACGTTGAAGCGGGGGTGTATTACTGGTTTGTGAGGGCAATAGATGGCGTTGGGAATGTGGGATATTCAGAGACAAACCGGTTGATCGTACCAGAGGTTAAAGCGCTATGGATAGCGCTGCTGGTGGGGTTTTTTCTTTTGGGTAGGGAATGGGAAGGCGTAGCCCACGTAGAGCGGCGGGGAACCTGACGCGCTGCGAAGACGGTTAGTGGCGGAGAAGAAGCAGAAAAGAGAGAGGAATATCTGCGAATGACATTAGCCGGCCGGAGCAGTTGACGACTCTGACAGTGGTTGTACAATTGTGGGGGGAGGCAACTGCTTTTTCGGGGCTACGGGTCAACAATGGAGCATGGTCCACACGAACCGTGCCGTTGAGACACGCGCGGAGCGGGATGCATCACCTCGAAGAGCGCGCTTCAGCGCTTCGGCTCGTTAGCTTCATGACTTGCGTGATAAGCTTGCACTGCCGCTTTCAGCCACGTGTGTATCAAGGTACAACGCGTGCCAGAGAGCTGCGTAGCGCATGCATTTCTGGTTGGGCACAAAATAGTGCACAGCACTTGGCGTGGCTGCCGTTACTGTTCGGACGCGCAAGAGAGCTGGCGTAAGGCGGCGACCGATTCTCATCACACTTCCTGTCGAGGCTAGTGATATTGTCCTTGGCACGCGTGTTCATGCTAGAATCGTTTTGCTCCAGTCCAGCGGCCAAACGGGACGAATGAGCCAGTTATCACCAGAGAGATTCACTATTTTCTTACTATCGAAAACTTGTCTCGGCTGCTAACTATTTTTGCGGGTACCGTCGTCCGTGAGGACTATGTTATTTACCATGATCATATCGCGTCGGTATGCGGTCATGAAAAGTTTTTGCTAAGCACTTTCCATGACAGATGCCCGCGAGATACCGTGCCCGCAGCGGCCATGCGCCTTCGTTTAGTGTGGGCCCTGCCAGCAATGCCGTGCTCCAGTCCTGAAAGGTTTTCCTGGCGTGAATCGGCTCGTAGGAGCTATTCACATGAGTACACAAACGCTCCGTCTCCTCGGATACGGCGAGTGTAACGAAGGCGACGGTGAGAGACGTCGCGACTGCCTCGGGCACGGCTTCTCGTGCGACATGCCATAGCGTAACCTCGTACGTGCCGGCAACGTTGCCCACCACGTCAATCAATTTTTTAATGAACTCTACAGGTCCCAGAAAAACTTCCTACGTAGCCGCGTCCAGCGCCACCGTTGCGTGCCAAGGTTGGCAAGGCGACACCGGCCGGTTAATGATCGAACAGCGCGTAACTGTCAAGGCCATGCGGCACACACACAGGAAGTGAGTATATCGGCTACAAAGATGCGTGATGAAGGTGAAGACCGCGAAGCTGCGTGCCCCAAAGAGTTAGCGCACGTCCTGCACTGGCACGGTCTTGAGCAGGCCGGCCTGCGCCGCGGCGCAGGAAGAGTTCGCAGCGCTGGCGCCTTTGTTAACGCTTCAAGTAACGTAGCTCCCGCGGCGAGCCGTGATCGCGTTGGTGAGTCAGCTTTTACACGAGTAGCTGGACAGGCTGAGGAACCTGCAGAGCGAATCTTCCACAGCTTCCGTATAGGCACCGCGCAGGGTGCGGAGGCGTTTGTAGCGTGCGACACCCTTGCACATTTTAGCTGGCTCAGCTAAGCACAAGATGCACCCGTAACGTGGCCATAGACGTGGCGCTACCCGGCTTGACGCGGCCGTTCCTCGCTGGCAGGGTCGTTGGCAGAAGAGCTGCTGGGTTTGCCACGGCATTGGTACACTTCATAGAACTGCCGGAATAAGAGAATGCCCTTGCGGCCGGTGCGCGCACCAAGACGGCAGGTGGCGACCAAGCGACGCAAAGGATGACGGGAACGATGACGTCTCAGGGTCAGGGGACCGGCTGACGCCGTCGGATGGGAGCTCACGATCACATGCAGGGCATGGTACAGAAACGAGCTGATTGTTTGACCGAGATTTTAAGGTTACTCTACACGGACTAGGCACTATCAAAGTCTCGCGGTGTCCTGTGGCGTGTTTTGGTTCGAGAGGGTATACCTTCTTTTGGAGCGTGGTTCCTAAAGTGCTAACAGACCTGCACGGGAGACGCAGGGTGATGCGCAGGTCACCAAGCGCGTGGACGGTTCAAAACTCTTGGCATGTCCTCATCTCATTGCGCGGATAAGTTATTTGTACTGCGCTCATGTAGGTGCGTCATGCCTCTTGAGAACATTGTCGCGTGTCTTTTTGCGCGACGTTGACTCGTCCGGTCTTAATGTCTGTGTTTTTGACCAGCAAAGTTTGGGATTTCGGTTGGATTAACTTTAACCTCGCCACTCACCATTTGGTTGGATTTTGAATGACCCATCTGGGTTGCTTGCTTTTTAAAGCCGGTTCTGGTATACTTAATAGCGATGACGCGGCCTTCTTTTTGGCGCCGGTTGTGGAAGAGACAACCTGTTTAAGCCGAGGCGTCATCCCAGTAACAGGAGCGTAGATGCAGCATGAGCATGACTGCGCGTGTTGATAACTGAAACAAGGATGTGACATGGAGGAATTAGTAATTCAAGCGACGAACCGTCCGCAGACGGGGAGTGCAGAATGCCGGCGGTTACGGCGACGAGGTTTGCTGCCGGGAACGATCTACGGGCATGGGACGCTGCGAAACATTACGCTGAATGCGCATGACTTCAACCAATTGTTGCACAGGTTGCACGCGGAGCACGCGGTGGTGAAATGTAAAGTGGACAAGGACAACTTTGACGTGCTGATTAAGGATGTGCAGCGTCATACCGTGACGCACAACATTATTCACGTAGATTTCATGGTTGTGGACTTGGATGAGGTGGTCACGGTGGCGATACCGGTGGAGATTGTAGGGGAGGCTGATGGAGTGAAGAATCAGGGAGGGGTATTAGAATTGTTGCGACGGGATGTAGAGGTGCGGTGCAAGGCGCGGGACATCCCGCGAGCGATCACGGTAGACGTAAGTGGTTTGCGGGTACATGATGTTCTGTGTGTGCGGGATTTGCCGGCACTAGCTGGTATTGAGTATCACTTAGATGGTGAGACACCCATAGTGACGGTGGCGGCGCCGACGGTCCACGAAGAGAAAGTGCCGGGAGCGGAGGTAGCGGCGCCAGAGGAGCCAGAAGTGATTACTGCGCGGAAGCCGGCGGAAGAGGAGGAAGCGGGGGCGGAAAAAGGAGAGAAGAAGGAGTAGGGGAGTGGTACGGTGTGTTGTGGGGCTGGGGAATCCAGGGAAAGAGTATGCGTGGACGCGGCATAACGTAGGGTTTCGCGTGGTGGATACGTTAGCAGCATGGCGCGGTGTAGGCTGGCGAAAGGGGTGGTGGCGCAAGTATTGGGAGGCAGAGCTGAGGGCGCCATGTTTGCTGTTATGCAAGCCGGCGACGTACATGAATCGAAGTGGTGAAGCGGTGGCCGAAGTGTGCGACCGACATGAGTTGGGAGCGAGCGACCTGTTGGTAGTTTATGACGACGTTGACTTGCCGTTGGGGCGGTTACGGGTACGGCGAGGGGGGAGCGCGGGTGGACACAATGGGATGCAGTCGATTGTAGAGCGGTTAGGGACGAAAGAGATAGCGAGGCTTCGGGTGGGCATTGGCAGGAGTGAGGGCGATCGCGTGGCATACGTGTTGGGGCTGTTTCGGCCGGAGGAGGAAGAAGTGATAGAGGAGGCGATCAAAGCAGCAGCGCGGGGGATAGAGCTGTTGGCAACACAGCCATGGGAACGGGCACAAGCATGGGTTAATGCATGGCGTCCTGGTGTAGAGGTGGAAACGGTGAAAGGGAATGGAGACGCCGGCAATGGTTCTGTAACATTCAACCGGTTAAGGAAGCAGGAGTGAAAAACTACGAGTGTTTGTTCATTATCAATCCTGACGCGGCGAGTGAGCGGTTTGACCATGTGAAGACGGCAATCCGGAGTGATATTGAGCGGTATCATGGGGTAATTGAGAAGACGGAGGAACTGGGCCAGCGCACCCTGGCATATCCAATCAACCGGTGTGAAGAGGGTTTTTATTATTTGCTGCAATTTCGGGTGGATCCGAGAGCGATTGGTGAGATCCGTACGCGGTATCGACACAATCAGGATATTTTGAGGTTTTTAATTACCGTGATGGAGTAATGCTGCAAGGAAGGAGGTGCAAATGAGAGCGAAGGTGATCTGGGTGGTGCGCGTTGCGAGCGTGGTGGCGATGGGGATAGTGGGTGGGTGTGCCACATTAACATATGAGGCGGAGGAGTGGCGGGTAGCGGTCCCAGCGGAGGGTGATGCGCAGGCAGTGGTACGGTACATTGGGCTAGCCACGCGAAGTGAAGATCCGGCAACGCGGGAGGCGTTAGCGGGTCGAATCGAGGAGTTAGCGAAAGAGACGGCGCCGGGGAGCGCGTTCGGGCCACTGCGGGCTGTGAGCACACGGAAGGTGTATATGGAGGGGAACAAAATTGTGTTGGAAGAAACAGGCACATTGCGGAATCCCTTCAATTGGTTTAATCAAAGTGGGTTAAACCCGGCGACGTGGTGGTCACCTGCTCCTGAGCTCGTACAGAAGAAAGAGTTCATTGTGATGCGAGACATTGAGAGCCCGCGGCGAGTGATAGCGACAGACGGACGGGTAGTGGACGAGGACACGTACACGAGGATCTTAAAGAGCCGGCTACCGATAGAGATCAGTACTGACACGAAGTGGCAGCGTCAAGAGGATCGACCGACGGAGGAGGACGTGCAAGCAGAGCAGGCGCAGGTAATCTTGTGGCCCAGGAATGCGCGAACGTTTTACTGGAAGATAAGTGGGCCAGCGTTTGGCAAGCCTGGGCAGCTGTTGAGCCGAGAGTATGTGGTGCGGGTAAAGCCAAAGGTAGAGAAGGCAGCGCCAGTGGAGGAGGTAGCAGGGGCACCGGCACCTGAGCCGAAGGCGACGGTGACGCCGTTGCGGGAGGAAGAAAAGGAGGTGCCTGAGTCCGCGCCGAGGCCTGAGGTGAAGGCAGCACCACCGGTTTCAAGACCAGAGCCCGCGGCACCTGCAGATGCTGGGATTGTGCCGGTGGGTGGTGTTGAACCTCTTGAGGAAGCGCCGATTAAGTAGAGGATAAACAGTTTGTAATGAGAAGGACGGGAACATGAGTGTAGGAACAGCAACGATAGCAGGGCAAACTCGCCGACCAGGGCGACGTCAGACGTGTTACTTCTGCAAATCGAAGATCACGCGGATTGATTACAAGGACACAGAGACGCTGCGGAAGTTTCTGACGGAGTATGGGAGGATCACACCACGGTATGCAAATGGCAACTGCGCGAAATGCCAGCGGGCGCTGGCACGCGCAGTGAAGTTGGCGCGGTTTATGGCCTTGCTTCCGTACGTAGGTGCAGTGAACGTGGAAGACTAATCCGACGAGGGTGACTGACATGGAAGTCATTTTGCGGTATGACGTGCCAAATGTGGGGCGTGCTGGGCAAGCAGTGACCGTGAAGGATGGGTATGCACGGAATTACTTGCTGCCACGGGGACTTGCAGAGAAGGCAACGAAAGAGAACTTAGCGCGGATTGCGGCGGAGCTGAAGCGGCGAGCGATTGCGGAAGCGAAAGAGCGGGAGGAGTGCCAAACATTGGCTGCGCGGCTGGCGGAGATGTCTGTGACGATTCCGCGGAAGGCCGGGGATGATGACAAGTTATTTGGGTCAGTTACCAATTTAGACATTAGTAAGGCGCTGGAAAAGATGGGGATTGTGATTGACAAGAAGAAAATCCTGGTTGATCCGCCAATCCGGCAGTTAGGAATTTTTACAGTGGAAATTGCGTTGCACCCTGAAGTGACAGCCAATTTACGGGTGTGGGTAGTGCGTGAGTAACGGGGGCTAATGGTGAGAGAATGGCAACCGAAGGGTTGGTGACGACACCAGACGGCGGCCTTATACCTCCGCAAAGCCTGGACGCGGAGCGGAGTGTGCTGGGGGCGATGTTGTTGGATGAAAAGGCGGTGGCGCTGGCGCTTGATGTTTTGCGCGATGAGGCGGCGTTTTATAGTCCGGCGCATCGCGTGATTTTTAGCGCGATTCGCACGCTGTTTGAGCGGAAGGAGCCTAGCGATTTAGTGACTGTTACATCCTTGTTGCAGTCGCTTGGGCAAATCGAGAAAGCTGGTGGCGCAGCGTACGTAGCGGGATTGGTTTCGTCAGTTCCAACCACAGCGAACGTTGAGCACTACGTAAAGATCGTGCTGGATAAATGGCTAGCGCGTGAATTAATTCGGACAACGCAGCAAGTAGCAACGGCCTGTTACCGAGGAGAATTTTCTGCGGAGGAACTAATTGAGGATGCGGAGCAGCGTATCTTCAGGTTATCAGAGCTGCAGGAACGCCTGGGGTTCATTTCCGTGAAGGAGATGATGACAGGGGTGATTGAGCATTTGGAACGGATTCAAGACAACACGAGTGGTCTGACGGGACTTGACACTGGGTTTACAAAACTGAATGAGATGACGACGGGGCTGCATGGGGGTGAGCTAATAGTGGTTGCAGCGCGTCCGTCGATGGGTAAAACAGCATTTGCGTTGAATATTGCGGAGCACGTGGCGGTGGAATGCAATCGGGGTGTCGCGATTTTTTCTATGGAGATGTCGGCGATGCAGCTGGCGATGCGCTTGTTGAGCTCACGGGCGCGGGTGGATGGGCAGCGATTACGTCGAGGAGGGTTAACGAAGCAAGACTGGACGGCGCTAATTCAGGCAGGGACGGCTTTGGGGAAAGCTGAGATGTACATAGATGCGTCACCGCAGCTTACACCGTTGGAATTGAACGCGCGCTGTCGGCAATTGAAGGCGAAGAACCCGAACCTGTCGTTGATTGTGGTTGACTACATACAGCTGATGGACGCACGTGGGCGCACAATAGAGAGTCGTCAACAGGAGATTGCGTACATTTCGCGGTCGTTAAAAGCACTGGCAGTGGAGATGAATTTGCCGGTAATCGCGATTTCTCAGCTCAACCGTGAGTCGGAGAAGGGGGGACGGGAGAAGTTTGCACGGCCGCAGATGAGTCAATTGCGGGAATCAGGAGCGATTGAGCAGGACGCAGACGTGGTCATACTGCTGTTTCGGCCGTCGTACTATTCGGATGATCCGAAGTATCAGGATCGGGCGGAAGCAATCATAGCGAAGCAACGCAACGGGCCGACGGGAACGGTGCATTTGCAATTTCTCGACCGGTTTGCGCGGTTTCAGGATCCGCCACCGGGCTTTATGGAAGCCTATGATCAGGAAGACTTTACTTAACAAGCCGTTATGAGGGAACGTAGGAGAAGGACTCAATGAGAACACTATTTACGTCAGAAGCGGTATCGATGGGTCATCCGGACAAGGTAGCTGATCAGATTTCGGACGCGGTGCTGGATGCGGCGTTGGCGCAAGATCCGCACAGTCGGGTGGCATGTGAGACAATGGTAACGACCGGGACGGTGTTTGTAGCAGGTGAGATTACGACCAAGGCAGTGATCAATTTTCAGGAGGTGGTGCGGCGGACGATTAAAGAGATAGGGTACACGGACCCGTCGTTGGGGTTTAGTTATGACTCGTGTGGGGTACACGTGACGGTACATGAGCAGTCACCGGATATTAGTCAGGGAGTGACAGAGGGGCAAGGATTGCATAAGGAGCAGGGTGCGGGGGACCAGGGGATGATGTTTGGGTATGCGTGTGACGAGACGCCGGAGATGATGCCTATGCCGATCATGTTGGCACGGCGGATTTTAGCGGCGATGGCGCGGTTACGACAAGCGCGGAGGATACCATGGATGAAGCCTGACAGCAAGTCGCAAGTAACGGTAGAGTACGATGAAAATTTTCGGCCGCGGCGGGTGCATACGGTCGTTGTATCGACACAACATGCGCCTGACGTGCCATACAGGACGATTGAGCGGGAGGTGATCAAGATTGTTCAGCGTGTGATTCCGTCGCGGCTTTTAGACAAGGACACAATTTATCATGTGAACCCGACTGGGCGGTTTGTGATTGGGGGCCCGCATGGTGACACCGGGTTGACGGGACGGAAGATAATAGTGGACACGTACGGAGGGATGGGCCGGCACGGCGGTGGGGCGTTTTCGGGCAAGGATCCGAGCAAAGTGGATCGTAGTGCGGCATACATGACGCGTTACATTGCGAAGAATATTGTGGCGGCGAAGTTAGCAAAGCGGTGTGAACTGCAAGTATCGTACGCGATTGGGGTAGCGCAGCCGCTCTCGCTGAACATTCAGACGTTTGGGACAGGTGTGGTGAGCGACGTGGAACTGGTGCGGGCGGTGAGGGAGACATTTGACTTACGTCCTGCTGCGATCATCCAGGCTTTGAAGTTACGACGGCCAATATACCTGAAAACAGCGCGATACGGGCATTTTGGGATTAATGATCCAGACTACACGTGGGAGAGGACTGATCAAATTGACACGTTACGCAAAGCGGTGGGAGTGTGACAGATCGTGTGAGGGGTGAAAGCGAGTGGATGGGCAGGGGGACCGCTGAAGGAAGAGAGATACCGTCGTACTATGCGCGTTGCATAGCAGGGACGGGTGGGGTGTTCTGTACGTTCCCAAGGGAGTCAGAGGGCTTGACGCTGGCGAAGGCAACGCGTATACTCTAGTTGGGAATGGAGTTTGAGGTAAACAGCTCTCACGAGGGAGCAGTGATGAAGAGACGAGGTAGCAAGCAAGGAGCGGTATGGTGTTGGTGCCTGGCGGGAGTGCTCGTAAGCGTAGGGATGGTGGGGTGTGCTGGGCCGTACGCGATTGGGTATGCGATAGATCCTTTAGAGGGCCCGCCAGTGAAGTTGAAGACGCCTGTCCTTGTGCGCACGTTAGCGGATCGGCGTCCAGCAGTGGAACGCATTGACCCACCGGAGGCAGAGGGGTATCGGTTTTTCAGCTCGGACAAATGTTTTAGAGAACCAGTGGACGTGAGTATTACGCGAATGCTGCAACTTGAGCTGGCTAACGCGGGGCTTGAGGTGGCAGCGGAAGGGAACCACCTGCTAGGGGACAAGCCGTACATTCGAATTACGGGAGACATTTTGCATTTTTTTGTATCTCGTCGGCCGTTACCAATTGCGACGATTCAGGACAAGGTGAATACGCTATGGCTTCGGGAGCAGTACACGGTACGGGTGGAGCTGCGGATTGAAATGATTGACACGCGATCGGGGAAGCAAGTGATGTCACGGCGTTACATTAGCAGTGACTCATTTGCGCAACGCTCGGAGATGTTAGATGTGAAGGGGTATTTAGAGGATCCACGGGGTGATCTCCAGCGTAAGCGGTGGCGGGTGGCGGGAGACGAGTATGCGGTTCAGCTATTGAATGAGCATTTGAAGCGCGCGCTGGTGCAGGCACGAAAAGACATTGTGCTTTTGTTGACTCCCTAGGGGTGTTGGCAGCGCGTGACCATTCTTGTGTGCCACAATCACTACGCGGTACGGGCAGGGGAAGACCACGCGGTAGGTGCGGAATCACAGCTGCTGCGTGACTATGGGCATGAGGTAGTGACCTACGTACGAGACAATCGTGAAATAGGCAAATGGCCGTGGTGGCGGAAGGTTGGGCTGGTAATGGCGGGGTTTTATCATCCGGGGGTAGCGCGTGAGATTAGGAAGTTAGTAACGCGTGTGAGACCTGATGTGGCGCACGTGCACAATGTGTTTCCGTTATTGTCGCCCGGGATTGTGAAGGTGTTGCGGGCGGCTGGGATTCCGGTTGTGTACACTGCGCATAACTTTCGTTGTGTGTGTGCGAACGGTCTACTATTCCGCCATGGGAAGGTATGCCATGATTGCCTGCACTGGCGGTATGCAGTATGCGTACGGGAACGCTGTTTTCGTGATAGTTGGTGGGCGTCGTTGTGGTACGCCGCAATTATCTGGTGGCATAGGTGGCGACGGACATGGCAGCGGCACGTGACGCGGGTGATTGCGCTGAATCACTTTTCACGTGGCCTTCTGCTTCAGGCGGGGTTTGCTGAGAAACAACTGGTTGTGTTGCCGAATTTTGCTGACGAGGGGTACGCGATTGAGGTGGAGAGGAAGGAGGCGTATGTAGTGTTTGTGGGCCGGCTAGTTGAAGAAAAAGGGGTTGTGACCGTGCTTGGCGCGGCAGAGTTGGTGCCGGAGGTACGAGTACACATAGCTGGCGGTGGGCCACTAGAAAGTATGGTGAGAAGCACGGTCAGCGCGAAAGGGTTAAAGAATGTGACGCTACTCGGGCACATCGAGAAGGAGCAACTAGCCTTGGTAGTGGCAGGCGCGTTGGTATTGGTATTTGCTTCATTGTGTTATGAGAATTGCCCACTCGTTGTTGTAAACGCGCTGTGGGCGGGAACGCCGGTAGTGGCGGCGCGGACGGGCGGGGTACCAGAGTTTGTGCCGGAAGGTAGAGCGGGGTGGCATTTCACGCCTGGTGATAGCGTTGAGCTGGCGGAGCGGCTAAAGTGGGTTTGGACGCATCGAAGAGAAGTAGAAGGGATGCGAGCACAGGTGCGGGCGTGGGCACGTGAGCAGTTTGCACCTCGAGTGCATGCGGAACGCTTACGTGAAATATACGCGGAAGCCATCGCGGCGGTACGTAGAGGATAGGAATGCGCGTAGCTCTAATTACAAATTTCTGTCCGTTTTATCGAGTGAAGCTGTTTGATCTGCTCGCGCGGTCGTTGCCGCTAACGTTCATCTTTTTCTCGGACGGATCGGAAAAGAACTGGGAATCATTGAATCCGGTGGGAGGTGAGGAGTTACCTGCAATACATCTCCGGGCGGGTGGAGTGAGTACGCTGCGGATGTTGTGGCGGTTGGTTCGAACTCTATGGCGCGGTGGGTTTGATGTGTATATCCAGGGACTGAGCGGGCGTTTAGTGGTGGCGGTGGCGTACCTAGTTGCGCGATGGCGAGGTGCGTCGTACGTATTGTGGACAGGGTTGTGGGATCATCCACAAACCTTGTTTCATCGGGCTACGTTTCCGTGCGTGCGGTATCTTTACCGCCATGCGGACGCATTGGTCGCGTACGGCAGCCACGTACGAGACTATCTGGTAAGACTAGGAGTGGCACCCGAGCGGATTTTCATTGCATGGAACACAGCGGATAATGAGCGATATAACCGGCCGGTGAGTGAGGGGGAGTTGATGGCATTGCGAGCGGAGCTGGGTTTGCAGGATGAGCGAGTGGTGTTATTTGTGGGACGACTTTCAGAAGAGAAGGGGGTAGATGTATTATTAAGGGCTTTGGCGCGGTTGGCGGACCGGACTGAGGTGCCGCCATGGCGAGCTTTGATTTGTGGGCGTGGTCCGTGGGGGGAAGTGCTGCGACAACAGTGCCGCGAAATGAAGCTGGAAAATGTGCGATTTTTGGATTACGTACCAAATGAGCGTTTGTACCAATACTATGCATTAGCGGAAGTCCTGGTGGTACCGTCGGTGACGACACGGACGTTTAAGGAGCCTTGGGGGCTGATCGTGAACGAAGCGATGAATCAGGGATGTGTGGTGGTGGCTTCGGATGCGGTAGGTGCGGCGCGTGGCGGGCTTTTAGAGGATGGGCGGAACGGTATGGTGGTGCCAGAGGGTGATGCGGAGGCGCTGGCACGGGCGTTGTATGAGTTGTTGTGTTCGCCAGAAAGGCGGGCACAATTAAGCCGAGCAGCTCGCGTCACGATCAAGGACTGGACGTACGAACGCATGGCACAAGGCTTTATTGACGCGGGGAGGTATGTGAGGAAAGGGGCATGAGGCCAGAGAATCTACCGCACTGTGGGATTTTGGGGGTGCGCCTGGCGGTGACAGATTACAAAGGAGTGCTGGAGTGCGTGAAATATGCAATAGAGCAGAAACGGCAAATTCGGCTTAACTTCTGCAATGTGCACGTCGCAATGCTGGCGCAGCGGTTAGTGGCTTTGATGGCTGCGCTAAACGATGTGAATGCGATTACAGTGCCCGACGGTATGCCACTTGTGTGGGCGTTGCGTTCATGGGGGGTGGACATACGCGATCGAGTCTACGGTCCGGATTTTTTTGGGCTGTGCATGGAGCAGTCTCGTGAGCTTGGACTACGGCATTTCTTTTATGGGAGCACGTGGGAAACCCTGACGCGTTTAAGGGAAAAACTGCAGGAGCGGTATGGGACGATTGATATCGCGGACATGTACGCGCCGCCGTTCAGGCCACTTACTCCTTTTGAGCGGGAGGAGGTTGTGGCGCGAATCAACCGGAGCGGTGCGAACATTTTGTGGGTAGCGCTAGGTGCGCCGCGGCAAGAGGTGTGGATTGATCAAATGGCGCAGTGGTTACAAGTGCCGGTCTTAGCCGCGATAGGGGCTGCGTTTGCGTTTTACGCGGGGATGGTGAAACAAGCGCCGGACTGGATGCAACGGCGGGGGTTGGAATGGGTTTACCGGCTGACACAGGAACCGCGGCGGTTATGGTTTCGCTATCTTTATTACAATCCGCTGTTTGTATGCAAGTACGTCTGGGAGCGATTAACGGCGCGGCGGCGGGACATTTTTCTCGAGCGAGGAGAATGAGTGCGACGTACGTCTTATGCGCAGTTAGCGTGGCGTCACGGCGTAAGGCCCATGGTGGACGAAGAAAACTGAGGAGAAGCCTCGCGCCTTTGGAGCAATAGGTACGAGCGGGGAAACGCGCCCAGCCGCGAGTGCCGACACCTATTTAAGTGCGGCGAGGTTTTTAACGTCTTGCTCCTTGCCTGCTACAATGAGGATATCATTCGGCTCAAAAGGTTCTTCTGGCGAGGGATTGAGAAGAAAAGTTGTACTAGCGGGCTCATCGGGAGCAAGGTCACGTGCGCGGCGGCGAAGCGCGACAACGTTGACGCCGTAGCGGCTACGGACACGTAGGTCGGACATGGACCGTCCGATAAAGCTGGGTGGCACACGCAATTCTGCGATAGCAAAGCCTTCGGAGAGCGGTATGAGCTCAGTCAGACCTGGTGCGATAACGCGCTGAGCGATGCGCCCGCCCATTTCTTTTTCCGGGTTGACGACTTCGTTGGCGCCGACAATGCGAAGAATCTTCGCATGCAAGTCCGTGGAGGCGCGGGCAATGATGCGTGGGACGCCGATCTGGCGAAGAAGCGCAGTGGTCAGGATACTATCTTCGACGTGGTTGTCACCGATAGCAACAACGGCCAGGGGCATTTCGTGGATGCGGGCGTCGCGCAGCGCGGATTCGTTGGTGGTATCAAAACAGAGTGCGTTATCGACGTACTCGCTGATGTCTTCCACCAGTTCGCGGTTTTGATCTACGGCAAGTACGGGCACGTGACGCCGAGCCAAGCCGAGGGCAACTTCCATACCAAAACGGCCCAGACCTATAACGGCACATTCGATACTCATACGACACCGAGCTGATGGGTTAACCGACCATAACGTTAGCTTTGGGATAGATAATTTCTTCCTTGCGCATGGGCTGGAAGGAAAGGACGAGGGTGAGGGCACCGACGCGGCCAATGAACATCAACGCGATGATGACAAGTTTGCCGATGGGGGAGAGATATGGAGTTACGTTCATGCTTAACCCAACGGTACCAAACGCTGACAACACTTCAAACGCGAGGCGTTCGAAGTGTATGGGCTCGGTGACGAGTAACACCATTAGTGCGGCGGCACAACTGGTCAAGCCGAGGGTGAGAACAGCAGCAGTGCGGTAGACGGTATTGTGCCCGATAGAGTAGCCGAAACCGTGGACTTCAAAACTTCCGCGCATGAGTGTTCGCACAGTCAATATCAAGACGAAGACTGTCGTGATTTTGATGCCGCCGCTGGTCGAATTTGGTCCAGCGCCAATGAACATGAGCACCATGGTCAAGAAGCGGCTAAGTGGTTGAAACGCTTCGAGTGCGAGGGTATTAAAGCCAGCCGTGCGAGGTGTGACGGCATGAAACCAGGCATTCACCAGCTTGTCACGGAGTGGGAGGCTGCGCAGCGCGTGATGGAATTCGGTGCAGAAGAGCGCAAAAGTGCCAACGGTGAGAAGTACCATTGTACCCCACAGAACAATTCTTGCGTGTAACGTAGCTTTGACACGGACGCCACGTACGCGCTGCCAGCACCAGTACAAAACTCCGAAGCCAAGGCCGCCAACAATGATTAAAGCAGACAAGGTGAGAAGGATGCCCGGCTGCTGTCGCCAAGACATGAGGTTATCAGATTGTAAGGCGAAGCCCGCGTTGCAGAATGCGCTGATCGAATGAAAGACAGCCTTCCACAGTGCTGATTTCCAAGGGATACCAAGAGCAAGTAGCTGAGGAAAGATGACGAGTGCTCCTACGGCTTCGATGGTGAATGTGAAGATACAAATGAACTTAATCAAGCGGTAGACAAGGGCTACACTGGACTCTCCCATAATTGCGATCAGCGAGTATTCCTGGCCAAGGCCGATATTGCGGCCAATCATGAGCGCTGCGAAGGTGGAAAGAGTCATGATGCCGAGCCCGCCGGCTTGGATGAGGCAGAGAATGACGAGTTGGCCCAACAACGTAAAATCGGTAGCGGTGTCCAACACCGTCAGGCCGGTCACACACACGGCACTGGTTGCGGTAAACAAGGCGTTGATAAAATGAATCGAGTGACCCGAACGAGCGACATCAGGGAACGAAAGCACCAAAGAGCCGAGAGAGATCAAGAACATGAAACTCAGTGCGGAGAGTTGGGCAGGGCGGCGAAAGAAATAGCGCTGGAGAACGAGTGCGTGGCGGGTACGCAGGCTGTATTGTAAAGCGACGACTCCTTGACGTAGCGCGGCAAGGCCTAGAATACGGGGAAGGTGGAAATCTGCTAAGGCGGAGATGATAAGAACCAGCAGCAAAAGCCACTCGATTTGCGAACGTGTGCGCATCTCGGGGGTACGGTAACGCAATTCGACTGCGATAGAGAGAATTAGCGCCCCACCGATGACCAGAGCGGCGGAGGCAAGACCGATCGAGGAAGTGACAACCTGATAGCCGATTTCCAACACGCCCATGACGACTGCCATGCAGTTGAGCCAGAGCAGCGGGGGTCCCCAGCGGCCGAACATGTCTGGCTGTGGCATGCGCAATGGTCTCGGGGTAGCAAAACGTTGGCGGGTCTTTATCAACATACTTAGACCGATGCCGCCATTGAGTAGGAGGGCGATGACGCTCATGAGCCAGTCGTGGGTGAACGTGAGGAGGCACCAGGGAACGAGGCTCAGGAAAGCGGCGGTGTAGAGATGGAAACCAAGCTTGTAAGGCCGGCGCATGAAGGGCATGCCAAGGAAGCCGAGAGCACAAAATCCGCCCCAGACGAACAGATCAGCCGGGGTCAACTCATTGCGTGCGCCGAAGAGGCCACCGGGGTGGTTGAGGGTTACCATCATGAAAGCATTGATGGGGATGGCGACCACGAACTGCACCGTACGGTAGAAAGCTGCGCGGCGGAGCTCGAGTAATTTGAGGTGAGAGTACTCCATGGGGTGTCAATGCCTAGATTCTATCAAAAGCAAGGAGGTGGTGCAACGGAGGTGCGGTAGGACCACGATGCTGATCTTTCAGGAAGAGGGGTGCGGCGCTGTGGCGAGCGCGGCTTCGATACTTGCGAGTAGGTCCTTGATGCGGAAAGGCTTGGCGATAAAGCCCAAAGCACCGGTTTCCAGCATTTCACACACTTCACGGGACTGACTGTACCCAGAAATGATGACAACACGGATTTGTGGGTTGATCTCTTTAAGGCGCTTAAAGGTTTCGTATCCGTTCATGCGCGGCATGGTCATGTCGAGGAGAATCAAGTCGAAGGTGGAGCCAGATCGCGCTTTCTCACACGCTTCGAATCCGTCGGCAGCCGTCTCTGCAGAGTAGCCATGCTGCTCAAGCAAGAGTTTCAGAGTTGCTCGTAGGCTTGCATCGTCGTCAACAACGAGAACCCGTCGAAGACGGGGGACGTGAGGAACGTCGCTGGGAGATCCAACGGAAGGTGAGGGGAGCCAGGCGGGAAGATAGATGCGAAAGGTAGAGCCATGACCAGGCGATGACTCAACAGTCACCGCGCCATTGAGGAGTGTGACAGTATTGTACACCATCGTCAGGCCTAAGCCTCTGCCCTGACCCACGGGCTTTCGAGTGAAAAATGGATCAAAAATATGTGCCATGGTATCGGAGTCCATGCCGCAGCCTGTATCACTCACTGATAAAAGTGCATGGGGACCAGGAGCGAGACGCTTGGTGAACACCAAAGAGTCATTATCAGCAATGTCTGCGCGGGATGTGGCGATGCGCAAGACGCCACCCTGTGGCATAGCATCGCGAGCATTGAGGCACAAGTTGAGGAGAACATGCTCAAGCTGTCGGATACTGCCGCGTACGGGTGGGGTGTCGTCAGAGAGGTCGGTTTGCACATCAATGATACCAGCAAACGTACCATGGCACATGGCGAGGACGTTATGGACGACTTCGCGGAGGGAGACACTGGTGAGTTCACTGACCTCGACGCGTACGGTATCGGTGAGTTTGCGCACGAGATCGGCGCCGCGACTGACGGCTTGTTCGATGGACTGCAGCGCGGGTGTGGCGATAGAATTTGAGATAGCGCGTGCCAAGACCTCAGCACTGTTGGAGATGACACAGAGGATATTATTGAATTCGTGGGCGATGCCTGCTGCAAGGCTGCCAATCGCGTCCATTTTTTGAGATTGGGAGAGATGCTCGTACAGTTGCTGGCGTTCAAAGAGGTAGTGTTCACGGAGGAGCTCAGCGCCGATACGCTGCGCGAAGATTTCAAGAAGACGCTGGAAGTACCGTTGGGTTCGCGCTGGCGAATGCGCGCCAGCTAACAAGGCACCAATAACGGCGCCGCTATCTGTGCGAATGGGGACAGCATGCAGAACGGCCAACGCAGGGAAGAGTTGAAAGCAATGTAGGCAATTTACGGGTGCCGAGGAGGGCGTGCACTGCATGGGTGCACCTGGAACAATGACGTGGTCGTGAATGCAGGAAAAGAGTATCGCGTCGGACAAGATTTCCTTGCGGGGCGGGATGGCTGTGCGGAGGTGAATTGGCTGACCTGTAGGGCCAGGGGCGGCGAGGACAACAAGATCTGCCTCAAGAACTTCAGCAATTTGCTCACAAATATGTGTTAACAAGGTATCGGGCGAGGTATGGGCGAAATGAACGCTGAGACGATGCAGCGACTCGAAGATCCGTGAACTGATACGATGTTCGCGCTCCAAGCGTTTTCGCTCCAGCGCTTCACTCATAGCGAGGGATAGCTGATCGATGTTGACCATTCCTGAAGCACCTTTAGCGAGGTAGTTGTCGGCGCCGCGCTTCACGGCGTCGAGAGCGGTTTGAATGGAGCCAAAGGCTGTGAGAACTATGAAGGCGGATTCATGTGCGTTCGGTTCTTGTTTGAGGCGTTCCATCAGATCGGTGCCACACATGACGCCTTCGAAGAAGAGGTCGACGAGAACGACGTCAAATGGGCGTTGTCGAACTTGCGCAACTGCCTCTTCGGGGGAGAAAGCTGTGGTGACGTCATAACCAAGGGTTGAGACCATCGAGGCAAGACGTCGTGAAAACAAGCGATCATCGTCGACGATCAAGACAGCATTACTCATTACGGATTGTTGGCAGGGGCTAATGGAAGGGACAACTCAAACGTTGAACCGACGCCTGGGCTACTTTCGACATTAATGACACCGCCGTGGGAGACAACTACTTCATTAACAAAATGAAGCCCAAGGCCTTGGTTAAGACGGCCTTGGTCACTCTGTCTTCCTTTGGTAGAGAAGAACGGCATAAAAATACGCTGTCGCAAATCAGTATTAACCAGATCCATTCCACATCCGTTGTCGGTGACCGCTAGGATTGCACGCATGCCATCCGAGTGAAGGCGGACGGCAATTTGGGGTGACCGGTTGACTTCTGCGGTAGCATCTCGTGCATTGCTCAGCAAATTATTCAAACAGGCGTGGAGGAGATACGAGTCGCCCTTAATCAGGATTGGTTCGGAGGGAGCGGTGAGAATCACAAGCACGTCAGGGTGTTGAAGCCGGAATTGGGCGACGGTGTCCCGTACAATAGGGACAAGATCAAAGAGTTCGGCGTGGGCAATACTCGCGGAGATCGTTTCAGTCTCTCGACTAAGCGTTTTCAAGCGGTCACAGGTTTCGCCCAGGTATTGGCGCAGAAAGAGCCAGGGCTGCGTTTCTTCTTGAGAAGCGTCAAGCGCAGGGAGATTGACCAAATGTTTCTCCAAGTCATGAGCGAGCCAAAAACTAAAATAACGCAGCTGATTAAGGTATGATTTGCGATCCGTGATCTCCTTTTCAAGTAGAAGAACTTGACGTTCGACGGCCTCCTTCGCTCGTAGGTCATCGAGCATTTTATTGAAAGAATTTGCAAGGAAAGTGAGTTCATCGTCGTTGCCAACTAGCTGGACGCGTTCGCGGCGATGTTCGGCAATGGCCAGCACGTCGCTAGCAAGGCGCAAAATTGGGCGCGTCACGGAAGATCGCAACAGGAGAAGGAGAGTGATGGCCACGGCGCTGGAGAAGATCACACTGAAGATTACCCGCATAAACAATTCATGGCGGGCTACCTGTAGTTGTGTCAAGGAGAAGCCGGCATGCAAGACGTATGGCGTAATCACCCCGCGGACGAACACGGGCACAACATAGGCATCCACAGGGTGGCCTTCGTGGGTTGCATGATACATGACGAAATGGCTCGTATTGGACGGTGAGCGCATGGTGTGCAACACATTTGTCAGAACGGGGTCATTTAAGACGGTGCCGATAAGGGCATCATCAGCGTCGGCTTCAACAAAGTATGTGGAACGATTGATGAGCCGTGCGAATACCATGTCACTGGCACTAATTTGATGGCGAAAGGACTGTATCATCATGTCCACCGCTCCGAAGAGCGTCCATCCACTGACTTCTTGAGCGAGCTTAGCTGCGATTGCCTGGTGTCGCTGGCGGATTGTGGCGCTCAGCTCGCGCATTTGGAGTGCGGACAGGAAAGGTGGGACGGCAGAAAGGATGGCAGCTAACGGCACGACGATAAGGACTACACGAGTGGCAATGCTGCGACGGTAGCCGCTACGGGTAGAGATAGGCTCTGAAGTGTTCATGGCCACACAAAGCTGTCGAGGGACTCGACTAAGTGGAGGAAATTGGTAAGTGCGAAGAAGCGATCAATTTCAATCGGCATGACACGTGCGAAGCCCACAAGCATGAGGTATTGTTCGCCCTCGGGGTCGAGATGCATACGGCACAACTCGTCGCGATATTTGAGCATTGCAGGGTAACGCGCACGTGGGGTAGCGGACCAGGTTTCGAGGGACACAGGGGGAAGGGAGAGCCATGGGATCACTTGGAGACGTTCGGCACAGCGAGGGTAGTAGCGGGCAAAGACATCAAGTTCATGCCGCCGTACCACAGCAAAGTCAGCTTTGCCAGTCAAAACATAGTGGATCAGGTCACGTCGCATTTCTGCGAGCATCGCATGGTTGGTGTAGATATGAACCAACTGAATCGAGGCCAGTTCACCGGTACCAAGGAGGCACCGCAGAAGGTGTTTCGTGATGTAAAAGTCAAGACTTGGTCGGCGGCCCCCGACGCACCAGCGTGTGCCGCGGAGGTCACGTGGATGAGTGATCGTACCTTTGCGTGCAATTACAACACTTTCTTGGAATGCGGAGCGATCATTCGGCGAGGTTGCCATGAGGGGCAGGAGGTCATGATCGAGGCAGGCGATCAGACCCTGGGGCTCGGTGTAGGGGAAAATGAGGTCATAGTGCACTGGGCCAGGAGGTAAGCGGGACCATAGGGAAGTGCGTTCCAACACAAGAAACGGTTTGGGAGTGATTCTGCGCGACATGTAGTGGGTGAAGTCTTGCGCCAACGTTTCCGTAGCCTCCGTTTGAAATCCGACGACTTCTTGGACGAAGAAGACAGTTACGGTCTCAACTGGTTCGGGTGGAGGGTGCTGCGGTAACGGCTGTGCTGGAAGGGCGAGCGCCACGCCACCCAGAGCCGTGACGTGCACGACCGTTCGCAAGTAAGCATTCATTGTGAAAGCTGATTCAAGTATAGCGCAAAAGTGTCGGGAAAGAACTCGGCGAGATTCAAGACAGTTTGAGCCTCTTCGTGCAAGAGATCCGCGTGCTGAAGATCAACCTGAAGTTTTTCGTACTGGGCGTCAAGCATTTCCTTGATGGAATCGTAGCCAATTTGGCGGAGTTCTCGAGCGGTGGTGATGCGGTTATTGATGGCGGTGAGCGCTGCAGCAAGAAGGAGGCGGCGCTGATACGCGGCGGCAAGGCGGTTTGCCAACGATCGAATTTCTGCCTCGGTTTTGAGCAGGCCGGCCGCCAACGCCGCACGGGTGGCGCGCACTTCGGCGTCCGCACGGCGGAGCTTAGCGATATTTTCCAGCAAATCAAAGACCGGCAGGTTTAGGCCAATACCGATAAACCAACTACCTTCATCGCCACTCTGGTAATCGACGACGTCTACGGTGTCATACTGGAAGAAGCCATACACCTGGGGCCAGAGAGCGCCTTGTGTGGCCATGCGGCCCTGCTTTGCAGCGCGCACCATGAGCTCCAGTTCACGAATCTTGAGGTTGGTCGTAGGACGATGGTGGGCGGCAGCATGGACGAGTGCAGTTGTATTGGTGAGGGAAAGAAAGTCGAACGCGGTAGGAACAATAGGAGTAAAGGCGGGATAGCCCATCAAGGCGCGCAGTGCGAATTCTGTGCTACGTAAGGCATCTTCCGTACGAGCTTGGCGTTCCTCGAGCATCAGTCGGAAGGCGCGGGCACGCCAGTATTCGGTGGCAATTTTGGCCTCGCCAGTGTCTGTGGGATCAACCAGCTGGCGCCGGTGATCAGCCAGCCGCTCGATAGCAAGAACACGCCCATGCGCGTCTGCAAGAACGGATCGCACATGAGCGAGATGGTTCCACAAAAAGTAGGTGAGCACGGCATCGTGAGCAACATTGTGTTGTGCTTGGCGAAGCTTGTTGTGGGCCAGAACTTCGCCTGTTTTGGCCTGGCGGTGACGATAATAGATCTGACCGCCGACAAATAAGGGTTGGACAATGCGCAACGTGCCACGCACGTCAGTGTGAGGCTCGATACGGACGTCAGTAACAATTTCTTGCGGAACGCGTGCACTGATTGGTTGCAGATCAGGAAAAAGTATACGTAAACGGTCTATCGCGGCGTTGTAACCTCTAATAAGTTCATTGACAGGCCCGGCGGCTTGGCTCACATCAAATTGGACGTCTTGAATTGTTTGCTCGCTAAAATATGTGAAGGAGCCGCTCAGCTTGCCACGGGGAAAATAGTATGACATGGCACGCCAAGCATCGGCACGTGCCATCTCGATGTAGTGTTCTGCAACTGCGATTAGTGGATTGTTACTGAGGGCTGCTTGGATCACAGTGCCTAGTGTGACAGTTACGCAGCCGATGTTTTCGGAAGAGACCAGTAGAGAAGAGGTTGGCGAAAGGGGATAAGTAGCAGCTTCGTGGGTGCCATAGAGTTGTTCAAGAATAATCGTGTTCTGGCGCACACGCGCAGCCGTTTCGCTACTGGTGCAGGCCGAGATAAGAGCGGCGAGGGAAGCGCCAGCTAGAGCCAATGAGCGCAGCGTCATTTGCGAAATGTTGTGGGACGCCGCGCAAGAAGACGTGAAATGAGCGACAGAAGTAGCGTCCACCATGACGTCTCGGGAACAGCTGTGAGCGCCGTGCCAAGGCCGTTTGTGAGCTGGCCATGCATTTCGAGGCGGGAGGGCAGGGGAGTGGAGGTATTAGGCGGGCTACCACCGTAGGACTGATAATTGCTAAGCTCGACAACGAGGTATCCGTCCGTATGCAGGGTCGCGAGAAAATGCAAAGTGTACCAGGCATAGAGAGGCGAGGTGATTGCCTGTGTGACAGTGTGATTCAATAGAGTATGTGGAAACGAGATGGCCGGACCGGTATTCGTGGCATAGGTGACGATACCCGCGTCAACGACGGTAGGATAATTGAGCAAGTAACCAACGGCGTGTAAGGCGGAGGTGCAGACGTATTCGTCGGCATCTGTGGGTGCAGGCTCTGGAGAACGCCACACCGCGTAACCGGTTCCGGGCGGCTGACTGGTGGTAACGAGGGAGGTGTCCCAGGCGCGATGAAATTGTGCAAATGCCGTGAGGCTCAGGAAGTGTGCGTACATGACGACGGCAGGGAATTTCATAGTGTCTCCAGCGCAAATAACTGGCGACTTTCGAGAACGAGTTGGCGCCAGGCTCGTGTATATATTATAGCGCAGCATGTTTTTAAACTCAAGGGACCGTGGAAGTAGTATCACACTTGTTACGGCGCATGCATTTATGCCGTAGTTGTGAATCCGTGAATCGTGGTACAATTCGTGTATTGGGCGTCAAGTGCTTACGAGCGAGTGTCGATACCATTGTGCGCAGAGTTGCAGGAAGGCCTCAGGTGGCAGATTTTCAGCGCGCACAGTGGAACTTATACCAAGAGCCGAGAGGCTGATGGACGCAGCGTGGGAGGAGTGGTAGAGGGGCGTCAAGGCACGTAGGATTGTCTTGCGCCGGTGCTGAAAGAGAGCACGCACGAAGCGCAGGAGAGGAGGCCAGAGATCAGACGAGACGCGTGGAGGGGTATGAGCTTCGATGCGAACAATACTCGAGTTTACAGAAGGTGGAGGGAAAAAGCACGAAGGGCTGACATAGGCTTCGTGGTGGGGGGTACCCCACAGCTGAAGTAGGATTCCTGCCGGTCCATAGCCACGTTCTCCAGGTTGACTCATCAAGCGTTCCGCAGCTTCCTTTTGCAGCGTAAGCGTAGCGGAGCGAAGGGGTAGGTTAGCGCTCACCATATCTTCAACAAAAGATGTGGTGAGGTTGTACGGGAGGTTGGCGACAATAACGCGGGGAAGCAGTTTGTGGTGCGAACAGAACTCAGCCAGTGGTGCGGCTAAGATATCAGCGTGAATGACGGTAAGGTTTTTATACGCGGAAGTGTGAGCGTGCAGGAGCGGTATGAGGCGTGCATCGGTTTCGACCGCCGCAACACGTGCTCCGGTTTGTGCGAGGGCCAGGGTGAGATGACCGAGCCCGGCACCGACTTCAAGAACAGTATCGTGGGGAGACAGTGTGGCGACGCGAACGATTTTGTTGATGACGTTACGGTCATGGAGGAAGTGCTGCCCGAGCGATTGTTTCGGTCGGATGTGATGTGCAGCGAGAAGGGAGCGAATGTAGGAGAGTCGGTAGATGTCTTCACCTTGGCTGAAGGGCATGTGGCTCACAACGCTGAACGGCGGCGTACCAGCCGCGCCGCCATGCGAAGTGCGGCTAGCATCGAGCGAAAGTCTGCGACACCGCGGCCAGCAATGTCATAGGCACTCCCGTGGTCAGGCGAGGTACGTATGATTGGCAGACCGACGGTAGTATTGACCCCGTTGGCAAAGCCTACGAGTTTGATGGGAATCGCACCCTGGTCATGGTACATGGCAACGACGATATCAAATTCGCCGCGGCGCGCGCGCAAAAAAATTGTATCGGCGGAATAAGGGCCGGACACAGAACCGATTTTAGCGGCCTTAATAGCGGGGACGATAACTTTTTCTTCTTCGGAACCGAAAGCACCGGCCTCGCCGGCGTGCGGGTTGAGCGCACACACGGCGATGCGCGGGTGGGGAATGCCTAGTTGTCGGCAGGCCGTATCTGCCAGCTCAATAGTGGTGCGTATAGCCTCGCTCGTCAACGAGTCGGGGACCGTACGAAGTGCCTGATGCATCGTGACAAAGATCACGCGCAAGCGACCAGCGGAGAGCATCATCGCGTAGCGCGAGCAGCCAGTTAGGTCTGCGAGGAGGTCAGTGTGGCCCTGGTAGTGATAGCCGGCGGCGTGCATAGCTGCTTTTGTCAAGGGAGCGGTGACGAGCGCGGCAGCTTCACCGGTCATACAGGCGCGAGCTGCAGCGCGAACGCACTCAACTGCTATACGCCCCCACAAGGGGCTTACACGGCCAAACTCAAAACGTTGAGGAGGTATGTTGGACAACGCAGAAACGGGCAACGTAGGAGGAAGCTCGGATATGCCGAATTTGCGGGCAGCGGCACGCCACAACCATGGAGGGCCGACACATACAACTCTTTTTGTGCCAAAGAAACGCGCAGCTTTCAATGCTACTTCTGGGCCAATGCCACAAGCATCACCAGGTGTAATCAGAATCGAGGTGGTCATAGTATGTTTCTTCGCTGTAAGAAGGCTATTATCTCGCAGGCCGCGCGTTCGCCTGCATCGCCATGTCCGAGTTGGTCATGGACTTGCGCGAGATCTTTCACGGTTCGCTCATACAACTGACGATCACGCAAATAGGCATCTGCGGTGGCTGCGATGCGCTCCGGTGTCATTTGTCGCTGGAGCAGCTCAGGCACGATAGGGCGGCCGGCGATAATGTTCGCAAGATTGACAAAAGGGATCCGTGCGAGCAGACGCAGGGCGAGCGCCGAGAACCAATTGAGCCGATATAGGACGATTACTGGTTTATGAAAGAGAGCGGCTTCGAACGCAGATGTGCCTGACTTTGCAATGACCAAGTGGGCGTGATAGAGAACATCGTACATCGCGCTCTCGGTCACTCGATAAGCCGTGTCGAATTGGGGAATGCGCGCACGCGCAATGACCGCGTCCAAGAGCGGGCGTAACGTTGGGCGGGCGCACGAAATGAGAAACAGGAGGTGCGAATGTGTGCACCGCAAACGTTCAGCGGCTTGTAGCATGACGGGGAAGATGCTCGTGATCTCGTTCTGTCGGCTGCCAGCCAGGAGTGCGACAATTGTGCGATCAGGGGGGATCCGCTCCCGTGCGAGAAAGGTGGGATCTGGCTGAAATTGCGCGATTTGAGTAGTAATCCAGTGCCCTACGCAGCGTACTTGCAACGGCGCAGGCTGCTTCCACCCACGGCCTGTCACGCGAATACCATTCGCAGTGCGAACAAAACGTCCGTTGCGTTCATAAATGTCCACTTCAAAGGGGAACATGACGAGCATGAGATCCACCACGCGCCGGATGGTGTAGATGCGCCAATGCCAATACGCCCAGATCTGAGGACTGATAAAGTAGATGATGGGGATGTGAGGCCAACGACGTTTGACGTGCTTGGCGAGGTGTAAGTTGAAGCCAGGATAATCAATAAACACGATTGCATCGGGCTGGTCAGCAGCAATTTGACGGAGTAAATCGTTACGCACGCGCAGAAGGCGCGGCAAATGGATGAGTGGCTCCACCAAACCGATGACAGAGAGTTCTGTGATATTGTGAATGAGACGTAGGCCGGCCGCTTGCATGTTTTCACCGCCGACGCCAAACAGGTCGGCAGTGGGGAGCCGCCGGCGTAGGGCTTGTACCAGGTAGGCACCGCTGTGATCGCCGGACGGCTCCCCCGCGATGAGCAGAATGCGTTTCACGCGCTAAGCGTGGTTACTTTGCGTGCCCGACGCTCTTGAGCATCAATTCAAAGTCCTCGAGCAAGTTTTGCAAGTCTTCTTCGTGTTCAATCTCGTCTTCCATGATCTGCAAGGCGAGATTGTAGGTGACCATGTCCTTACCTTCGGTCACGTCCATGAGCTTTTTGTACACGGAGATAGCACACTGTTCCGCCTTTACGTTTTGTTCGATGACGTTTCGGACGAAGGGATCTTCTGGGGCATCATAGCCACAATTAGTATGCTTGTACCAGTCCTGCGGGGTGAGGAGGGGAGTGCCGCCGAGCTGGATGATACGCGCACTGAGAAGTGTGGCATGGTTCAGCTCATCTGCTGCATGTTGATCGAGCTCGGCGATTACCGCCTCCTTCATGGGGCCACGGACAACTTTTGCGCCCACCCAATACTGGTAATACGCCAGCCATTCATCCGCGAAGGCCTTGTTAAGAAGCGTGAGCAGTTCGTTGACGTCCATGCCGACGATTTTGCGTCCAACGGTTCCCATAGTGAGTCTCCTTTGGGGTTACTTGGGCAGCTAGAGTATAGCACGAAACGGACAGAGATGCAAGGCAACTCGTATGAAAAAGAAAACCGCACGGAGGTGAGCATTTAGTGTTGGTCCATGGGGAGCAGGTTCTCGCGGAGGTGGTCATTCGGGGCTATACTCGCTTCTGGCACAAAAAAAAGCCAGCCGGGTGGGGGCACCCGGCTGGTGACATCAACGCACACGCCTCCTTCGGATATTCAGCGTCTGCGGAGAGCAAACAAGGTAGTGACGACGGCTAGGGCGAGGGTGCCAGGTTCAGGAATTGGGGCGAGGGCCACTCCGCGGAAGGCCGTGTTAGGGGCCGCCGTAGCCAGTACGGTCAAGGTGCCTGTCAGCGTGCCCTGATAGCCGCTGCTGTCCGTAACGGTGGCCAATGTGCCGCCACCGCTGGGGCCGCTTCCGCCGGTCGTTGAGTAAAGCGTGACTGCCGTACCACTCACAACGCCGTCCAAGCCACGATAATTTGTCGCAACTACTGCGCCGTAATACTGCCACGTGCCGCCTGACAAGCAGTACTTGTTGATCGCATTCTGTGTATCCATCGCGACGTACAGCGTATCCAAGCCAGGCTCCGTGCCCGACAGATCGGCCATGACAAAACTGTACACGCTGCTGGCAGTCGCGGAGGGCAGTCCGGGAAGTGTTTCGAAGTACTGATTAGTTGTTGTGGGCAAGCCGCCACTGACTGACATGAGCACGGTATTCGCCGCCCCCGACCCTGTTGAGACGTACAACTGGTTGTTAAAGATCTTGACTTGGCGGATGTTCACCAGCGCACTCGTCGTGACCTGAATTGAGCTTGCGTCACCCCAGGCAGCATAGCGCAAGCCGCCCGCACCGCCAACCATCCATACTTCGCTGCCATCGGTCGAGGTTGCTGAGCGCGGATTGTTGCCACTGGAAAAGTCGGCAAGGGCCATCGTGGAGAGCGTGCCCGCAGCGTTGACGCGGCCGACAACACGATTGACAGCGGAACCGAGGGTGGTGTTCAGCTGTGACCCATACGGAAAGGGATTTGGCCGGTAGCCAGTAAGGAACAGCCACAGGCCGTCAACGGACCGCGTCAGCAATCCTTCCGAGGTGGCTGTGCCGCTGGCAACGAGCTGGTTTGGATCCGAGGGATTGCTGGGTAGCTCGATGGATTGCACCAACGTTCCGTTGGTGGTGTACTCGTCGAGGAACACTTTGGCGCCTGTATTGACGAGCGATCCAGTGCCATCACCGACGCGATAGATGACGAGGTTGCCAGGGGTGAACGACGCAGCCACTGCCGCGCCCGTGCAGAAAACCAGCGCGCAGAGTGTGAGGGTGATGATACGATTCATAAGTTGTGCTCCATTGTTCGGGTTAAAGAAAACCCCTATCATACTATACCGTAGTATGCTCTGCAAATGCAAATTCTGAACCAGTAGAACTGTTAAGAATGTGTTAATTGCAGCCAGATCGGAAGGCAGAGCGCAGAAATGAGAGTGCAGAAGTCAGAAGAGAATAGCGAATAGCGAATGGCGAATGGCAAATGGAGGGCCGCCGTCCCCGGCGGCCGAT
>JAOACZ010000213.1 GCA_026417575.1 bacterium
AGCGTCAGATGTGTATAAGAGACAGCTCTCTCCCCCAGTACCGCGCCCTCTACCCCCCTGCCCCGCGCTGCCCCACTTCTGCTCACCATTATGCCCTCTGGACTCGCTACATCAATGAACAAGAACTCGGTCCCCACGGCAAGCCCGTCTACCGCCGCTCCCTCGCCGAAGTCCAAATCTGGTCACCTATCCACGAGTACCGCGAATTCCTCCGCACTCGCTACACCAACGATATCGCTGCCCTTAATGCCGCCTACGGCGTCATGTACCTCGCCCGCCAACCCCTCCGCTCCTTCGATGACATCCGTTTCCTCCCTGTCCCAGAAAACCTCTACTACTACTTCATCTCTCATCACCGCCTCATTCTGCGCACGTTCCTCCTCGGCAACTACGAAACTGTCATCCGCTACGTCGCCACACGCGGCCGCGCCTTTTGGAACACTATTATCCTCATCTCTCTCTCCATCGCCGCAGCCCTCACTGTCAACCCTATGGCCGCCTATGCCCTCTCTCGCTACCGCCTCTCGTACACCAATAAGATCTTAATCTTCTTCCTCGCTACGATGGCCTTCCCCGCCGAAGTCAGTATGATCCCTAACTTCCTCATGATCCGTGACCTCGGCTTGCTGAACTCCTTCGCCGCCCTCATCCTCCCAGGCCTCGCCAACGGCTTCGGCATCTTCCTCCTCAAAGGCTTCTTCGATAGCCTCCCACCCGAGCTCTACGAAGCCGCCCTCATCGATGGCGCCTCCGAGTGGACTATGTTCTGGCGGATCACTCTCCCCTTGTGTAAGCCTATCCTCGCTGTCATGGCCCTCGGCGCTTTCGCCGGCGCTTACGGCGCCTTCATGTTCGCCTTCCTCGTCTGCCAAGACGAACGCATGTGGACTCTCATGGTCTTCCTTTACCAGTTCCAGCAAACCTACGGCAATTTCATGATCATGGCCTCCCTCGTCATCACTGCTATCCCCACGCTAATCGTCTTCGTCCTGTGTCAACGGGTCATCCTCCGCGGTATCGTCATCCCCACCTTTAAGTGATCCCAGGCTCGCACTACCTCACCAAATGTCTCCTTCTCCTCCCATAGGTCCTATCATCTTCGGCGAAGTGCTTTTCGACGTTTTTCCTGATCGATCGCGCGTCCTCGGTGGTGCCCCCTTCAATGTCGCCTGGCATCTCCAGGCGTTCGGTTGCCATCCACTCTTCATCAGTTGCGTCGGCTGCGATGCACCCGGTGACGAAATCCTTGCACGTATGCGCACATGGGGGATGCGCACCGACGGAATCTCACGTGCCCCCCACCGCCCCACCGGCACTGTCACAGTCGCTCTTCATGACGGCCAACCAACCTTTACCATCAACCCTGACCAAGCCTACGACGAACTCGCCCTCCCTCCCTTCGACCTCGCTTCCTCACCCTTGCTCTACTGCGGTTCTCTCTGCCTCCGTACAGCCCACGCCCGCGCTCAGTTCTCCTTACTCTGCCAACGCACTCACGCTCCTCTCTTCGTTGACATCAATCTCCGCCACCCTTGGTGGCAACCTGCGCTCGTCGCCCACCTCCTTTCCCAAGCCGCCTGGTTCAAGTGTAACGCCCAGGAATTACACGAGATTGCTTCAGCTTTCAACATTTCCGCCCCTACCGACGACCTCCTCGCTGCTGCGCTCCTTTCGCGCTTTCCCCTGCGTGCTCTCATCGTCACCTACGGCGAGCACGGCGCTGTATGGTATGATCCAAACGGTACGCGCCTCTCTCACGCTCCCCCGCCAGTCTCACCTTTCATCGACACCGTCGGCGCCGGCGATGCTTTCAGCGCCGTCGTCATCTACGGTTTGTTGAAACAGCTCACCCCCGACTCCATCCTCGCACGCGCTGTCGCATTCGCAGCTCAGATTTGCTCGATTCGCGGCGCCGTTCCTACCAGTCGCACCTTCTACCTCAACTTCCTCTCCAATTCGCCTGACGCCTGCTAGCCTTCTAACTTGCCGCGCTCACCCCGGATAAAACGGCGACAGTTCCCGTAAACGCGCAATAACCGGCGGAATCCGCTCCAGCATGTAATCTATTTCCGCATCCGTCGTGTAACGACTGAAACTGAACCGAACCGTCCCGTGCGCCTCCGCATGTGACAGCCCCATGGCCCGCAGCACGTGCGACGGCTCGAGCGAGCCACTCGTGCACGCAGAGCCCGACGACGCGCAAATCCCTTCATCACTTAACGACAACAAAATCGCTTCCCCTTCCACATACGCAAACGAAATGCTCGTCGTATTCGGCGTACGCAGCGTCCGATGCCCATTCACCCGTGTGTACGGCACCCGCGCCAAAATTTCTCGCTCAAACCGATCCCGCAACCCCCGCACCCGCGTCACTTCATCCCCAAGAAATTTCTGCGCTAACTCCGCTGCCTTCCCCAGCCCCACAATGCTCGGGACATTCTCCGTCCCTGCTCGCCGCCCATGCTCTTGATGCCCCCCCACAAAGAATGGCCGTAACCGTGTCCCACGCTTCACATACAACGCCCCCACCCCCTTCGGTGCGTGAAACTTGTGCCCCGACAACGATAGTAAATCCACCGGCACCTTTTGCACATCCACCGGTACCTTCCCCACCGCTTGTACCGCATCCGTGTGCACGATCACTCCGCGTTCATGCGCTACCCCGCAAATCTCCTCCATCGGCGACAAAACCCCAGTTTCATTGTTCGCCCACATCACGCTCACTAACGCCGTGTCATCGCTCAACACATGCCGTAGCTCCTCTACATCCACCAACCCTTCCCCATTCACACTCAAATGCGTCACCCGCACCCCGTGCCGCCGTAGCGTCTCCGTCAAATTGTATACCGCCGGATGCTCCACCGCCGACATAATCACATGCCGCTTCCTCGGCTGCGCTTCCAATACCCCGAATATCGCTGCATTGTCACTCTCCGTCCCACAACTCGTGAAGATAATCTCGTCCGCATGGGCCGCGTTAATCAACCCTGCCACTTGCTCCCGCGCCTCCTCCATCGGCCTCTTCGCTTCCAATGCAAACGCATACATGCTCGACGGATTCGCGTACTTCTCCGTGAAAAATGGCAGCATCGCCGCCATCACTTCATCCGCTACCCGGGTCGTCGCATTGTTGTCCGCGTATACCCTCATCTCCCCTCGCTTGCTCAAGAACCCTGCCCCTCCGTTCCAGCCACCCCACCCGCCCCCTCCCCCTCTTGCCATATCCGATCCAAAATGTCTTGGATCGCCATGTGGCATGACTTGCACGCCCCCCCCGCTTTCGTGTAGTTCGTCACTTCCTCAATCGTTCGTAACTTGTTCTCCCGCGCTACCCGCTCTATGTGCTTGTCCGTTACCGCAAAGCACCGACAGATTATCTTCCCCTCGTCCATGT
>JAOACZ010000013.1 GCA_026417575.1 bacterium
CGCTCGTCGGCAGCGTCAGATGTGTATAAGAGACAGCCTCTCTTCTCTACCCCCCGTCGCAGTACCTCCCACATGTTCCATCCCCCCGCACTCATTACGACTGCCAGCACAACCACCGTCCCCATCACACTCCGCCAGCTCTTCATCGCTCCCGCCTCCAGCGAAATCGCTCAATTACCTCAAATAACGCGCCATCCGGACACAAAAAATTGCACCAGAATCGCTTCACAACCACTGATACGATCAGTGTCGCAACCCCAAACCCCACATACGCCCGCGCTTGCCCATCCACAAACACCGCCTGAAACGGCTCCAATCGCTCCACCGCCGGCGACCCGGCACAGATAACCCAGATCACCGCTCCCATCAACACCACAAACTTCGCGTACCTCAACCAACGTCCCACCTCATGAGGCATCCTCCAGCTCCATGGACTCACCCGCCCCAGCACCTCGCTCAATGCTCCAAACGGACACACGTACTGACAATACACCCGCCCCCACCACAACGGTGAAAGGAGCGCAAACCAAAAAACTACATGCCATCCTACACCCTCAACCCCCGGCCACGCCTTCCGTATCGCTGCCCCCACCTGCGCCATCGAAAAGTAATTCGCGCGGTAGAAACCTAATAGCACTATCGCCGCGACCCAAATCGCCCATCGCACCACCGGACGGCGCATCACACGCCCCCTTCCCGCAAACACCGCCGCAATACATATCACCGCAGCAGGTACCCATCCCACCGCTCCCCTCACTACCGCCCGCCAACCGTCCCCGGCACCCAGACCCTCCCACCGCTCTTTCTCTAAATGCCTGTGCACTGCCTTCGCTGCTTCCCTCACGTGCTCCCGTAGCGACTCCGTCGTTAACGTCGCCCCCGCCACAACCTCTGGCCCCTCCAACACCCTCAATAACTCCTCTACCCGCCGCCCCACCAACCCTCGCCACCACCCCGACTCCCTCACCTTTTGCAAAAACCCCGGCGTCTCCCCATTCGGCAAAATCTCAATCCCCACCACCCTCCCCCTCGCGTCTGTCACTAACACCACCGGCGTCGGCCCGCCATACCCTATCTTCCTTACACCCAACTCTCGGCTATCCACTGCATAGCCCACCAACTCCCCATCCCTTAGCACGCTCACCACCTGCCCGCCTTCTACTAGCCTCGCCGCATGCGTCGCGTACGGCATAAACTTGCCTACTTCCTCCGGCACCTGCATCTCCTCCCCGCTCCTCATCACACTGATCTCTTCATGCCTCGAATGCAGTTGCTCATGCCAACCTGCCAGCCCAAGGTACACATACACCATCCCTACCACCGCTCCGCTAATGCGCCCTACTTGTCGCCACCTCCCCCACCGCGCTAAGCACCCCACCACCGGCAACGGTAAAAGATAAATCGTCGTACCCAGGAAGAACGCCACAAAATACAACACCCCGTAAACCACACTCCCACACCCCAACGCCGCCACTATCGCTGACACAAAAGGCGGACATATGTTCGCTCCCGTAATCATTCCCAGCACGAACGGTACCTGCGCCGGAACCCGCTCACCTAATGACACACACTCGCCTTTCCCCCTACCTCGCCCCGCGATAAAACGTAACAAGACTATCCCAGCGAGCGCATGCGCCCCCGGCTGCACCCACCTAAACCACTCATGTTCATGGACAATACTCCCTACCCACCCGCACACACCCCCAAATATCACGTACGTGCACAACCGCCCAAGCGAAAACCATCCCAATACTAACACATTCCTCACCACTGTCTCTCGCCGCGACAACACTACCGGCACCAGCACAGCCCCACATACTGCGACACACGCAACCCCTGTTGTCACGCCGGTTAAAAACCCCCCCGTCACCCACGTCACTAACGAGACTATCTCCATTCAATGCGATTATATCACCGTCACCCACCACTGTCAAACTCTTTTCTCTCTTTTCTCGGCACCCCCTTTTCCCCCGCTTCCTTAATACCGCCCCTCCTCAATCCCCAATATGCCTAAGTTCACCGAACCTTGCGCTCATCCTCGCCTTATGCTACAATTTCAACCAAATGAGCGAGTACGTCCTAGCAATCGACATCGGTGGTACTAACGTCAAGGCTGGCTTGGTTGACCGTGCGGGAAACGTCTCCCACATGATCCATACCCCCTCCCGCGCCGCCGAAGGCCGCGACGCTCTCTTCGATGTGCTTCGCGCCATAATCCAAGAGCAGAAAACTCGTGCACCCATCGTTGCCGTCGGTTGCGGCTCCCCTGGCTGCGTTGACCACTACCGCGGCACTATCGTCTACATGCAGGCCCATATCCCAAACTGGTCTGGCGTCCCCCTCGCCCGCTACCTCGCCGACTGGGCAGGCGTCCCCGCTACCATCGATAACGACGTCAACCTCATCGCCCTCGGTGAACACTGGCTCGGTGCCGGCCGCGGTGCTGCCTGCCAACTCTCTCTCGCTCTCGGCACTGGCCTCGGCGGCGGCATCGTTATCAACGGCCGCCTCGTCCGTGGCGCCCGCGGCCGCGCCGCCGAATTCGGCCACGTCGTCGTCCGTCCCGGCGGAGAACCGTGTACCTGCGGCAACTTCGGCTGCGCCGAAGTCTACGCCGCTCCCGGCGCTATGGCACGCCGCGCCCAATGGTACCTCAAATCTGGCGTCCCCACCGCTCTCCACTCCGCTCGCCGTGTCTCCGCTGAAGAAATTATCACCTTGGCCGCACAAGGTGACCACCTCTGCCGCAAACTCTTCCACGATGCCCTCACCTCGCTGGCCCAGCTCATTTGGATCCTTACTCAGACCTTCGATCCAGATCTCTTCGTCATCGGCGGCGGTATGGTCAAAGCTGGCGACGCTTTCTTTAAACCCCTGCGCCAAGAGTTGTCCTCTTTCTATGCCGCTCCCGAACTGCAACCTATGGTCACCATCAAGGCCTCTGAACTCGGTGATAACGCCGGTATCGTCGGCGCCGCTAAACTCGCGTGGGATTGGCTCGATGGCATCGACCGCTCTTAAACGCTCTCGCCTCCGCCCACTTAACCTCGTGCTCGCTTCTTCCTCCCCGCGCCGCCAAGCCCTACTTGCCGCCCTCCGCATCCCCTTCTCCACTTTCACCACCCCCTACCACGAACCTCACCACCCCCATCTCCCTCCCCACTCCCTCGCCCGCCTCCACGCCCGCTCCAAAGCTTCCCTCGCCTTCGCACTCGGCGCTCGCGGCGTCATCCTCGCCGCCGATACCGTCGTCGCTCTCGGCCGCCAAACCTTCGGCAAGCCCCGCTCCCTCTCCCACGCCTACCAAATCCTTCGCTCCCTCCAAGGCCGCACCCACCGCGTCTATACCGCTGTCACTCTCCTCGACACCTGTACTCAACGCCGCCGCTCCGCCTGCGTCTGCACCAAAGTCTCTATGCGCCCCCTCTCCCGCCACGAAATCGTCCGCTACTGCCAACTCGTTAACCCACTCGACAAAGCCGGCGCCTACGCCATCCAGGATGCTGGTAGCATCATCATTGACCGCATCGAAGGCTGCTACTACAACGTCATGGGCCTCCCCATTGCCACCGTCGTAAAACTCCTCCGTTCACTCGGCTACTCCCTCTTCTTCCCTACTGGATCCCCCTCCCGCCCCACGCAACCTTCTCAATGATCCGCCTCGTCCTCTTTCCTAATTCCCCTGACCAGCGCATCCTCGACATCGACACCACCGTCACCATCGGTCGCGCCGAGGACAACGCCGTCGTCATCCGCCACGACTCCCTCGCAGACTACCACGCCCGCCTCGAACGCCGCTCCGATGGCTGGTTCATCTCTGACCTCGCCGGCCGCGGTGATCTCTTCCTCGACGACCAGCCAGTCCGCTCTGCGCCCCTCGCCCTCGGCTCCCGCATCCGCCTCGCCGACGCCTCCATCCTCGTCATCGCCCTTGATCGCCCCGATTCCGAAATCCTTCGCATCGCCCCAGTCGTCGAACCCACCCCCCCAGCGCTCCCAGCCCCTGTCTCTTATACACATCTGACGCTGCCGAC
>JAOACZ010000015.1 GCA_026417575.1 bacterium
CCACTCCGCGCTAACCCTATCACTGCTACCCTCATCCCCTTCTTCCTCTCGCACCTTACCGACACCAGCACACCATTAGCCGCTCCCGCCGCCCCCACCGCGGCGCTCGCCCTCGCCGCCTCCCCGTCGTCACTCTGATCACCGCCCACTTGCGCCGATTGCTCAGCTGCCATGCCCGCGCCGCCTGCCACGCCAACATACTCTCCTCCTACTGCAGTTTTAACGTCGCTATCCCCAATAACGCACAAATCAGAGCCAAAATCCAAAACCGTATCGTTACGCGCGTCTCCGGCCACCCACGCATCTCAAAATGATGATGAATCGGTGCCATCCGAAACAAACGCTTCCCCTTCCGTAATCGAAACGACCCCACCTGTAAAATCACTGATAGCGCCTCCAGCACAAACAGTCCCCCAATTATTAACAATAACATCTCCTTCCGAATCGCCAACGCCACCATCCCAATCGCTCCACCAAGCGCCAGACTCCCCGTGTCCCCCATAAACACCATCGCTGGATGCGCGTTGTACCACAAAAACCCCAACCCAGCTCCCACCAGCGCCGCACTCACTACCGTCAGTTCCCCCGCGTACGGCGCATGAAAAATGTACAGGTACTCCGCAATCTTCACATGCCCCGCACAGTACGCCAATAACGTGTACGCTAACGCACAAATCGTTACCGACCCAATCGCTAAACCATCCAGCCCATCTGTCAAATTCACTGCATTCGACGAACCTACAATGACCAGCACCGCTAACACCAAAAACCACCAGCCCATCTGCTCAATCACCGGATACTTGTAAAACGGCACGTACAGCGGCAAACTCTTTTCCGTCAGCACTAACGTCGTTGCCGCCGCTATCGCCACCAGCGCTTGTACCACCAACTTCGCCCGCGCACTCAAACCAAGTGACCGCTTGTGCCGCACTTTCAGATAATCATCCACAAAACCCAGCCCCCCTAACGCCAAAAATACCCCTAACGTCAGCCATACGTACGGATTCGTCCACCGCGCCCACACAAGTACCGACACAACCACCGTCGCTATAATCAGGATCCCCCCAATCGTCGGCGTCCCCTGCTTGTTCTTATGTATTAAGTGCAAAGGTGGGCACTCATCCTTCCGAATCTCTTGTCCAACTTTCAACCGGTACAACCAGCGTATCAAAAACGGCCCCAAAAGAATGCTTAACATAAATGCCGTCACTGCCGCACCACTCGCACGCACCGTAATGTAACGCAAAACGTTCGCCGGCGTCCACAATTTCACTAACCATTCATACAGTAGGTACATCATACCCGTCTCTCCACGTTGTGATCCAACCACACAGACAGGGGGGCTCCCCGCGGGCGCGGGGAGCCGTACCCAAGGTGCGCACGCGAGCCAGCGGTTTGTGTTTGGTTTCGGTGAGGAGGGATTGGCGAGGGAGCCCTGCGTGCGTTCTCACCTTGTTCCTGTCCGTGTTCTTTTCCAAACTCATCTCTCAACCATCCTCCGTGCCCGTCCGTGCCCGTCCGTGTCCGTCCGTGTCCGTCCGTGCCCCTCCGTGCCCCTCCCCTCCCCTCTCCTGCGCTCACGCTCGTCATCACTCTACTCCGCTACCGTCATCTGCGGCATCTGCCGCAACAACTCAAGCACTTCTTCTAAATGCGCTCGCCGCGAACCCTTTATCAGCACACAATCCCCTTCCCGCGCACATCGCGCTACCTCGCGCACCACCTCAGCCGCATCTCGTGCTAAATGCAACCGCTCCATTTCCATTCCCGCCGCACGCGCTCCTGCTAACACATCCTCCCCATGCGCTCCTACCGCAATCAGTTCATCCACACCTGTCCGCGCCGCCCCCTCACCAATCTCGTAGTGACACCGCGCTGCAGCCTCCCCTAACTCGTGCATCTCCCCTAACACAGCTATCCGCCGCCCCCCCTCATGCCGTCCCAGCACCTGCAGCGCCGCTAACGTCGATTCTGGATTCGCGTTGTAACAATCGACAATTACCTCCACTCCCCTCACGCGCTCCACTTGGCAGCGCATCCACACCGGCTCAAACTCCCCTAAAACCTCCGCCACATACCCTAACGAATACCCTGGCTCCACCGCCCGCACTGCCGCCACCGCCGCCGCCGCATTCACAACATTGTGTACCCCAGGTACTTTCAACTTTATCTCCCGCCCCTCGCGCCCACACGTGACCCGACATCGACTCCCCTTCCCCCCGCTCCACAGTACCTCGCACCGCACCTCCGCCCCTGCACTCACCCCAAAACTTATCACGCGCACCCCTCGCCTCACCC
>JAOACZ010000085.1 GCA_026417575.1 bacterium
GGCATGGGTTGTGTGGTATCGGACGCCCACCTATGTTGCCTGGGCGCCGCTGCCGCCGGTAGGCTTAGGGGTCTCGTACACGATCCAACCTTCGTGGTGGATTTGCATAAGTTACAGCTTTTTCGTGAGCCCGAACGTATGGTACTATGCGGTTCCGGTGTACACGGTATCGCCGGTGCTGTGTGCGCCATACGTGGTTGTAAACAATTACTATTTCTACGGCGGTCGGTATTGTCGGTACGGTGGCCGGCGGTTACGTTGGTATGGTCCACCGGTTCACGTGATCGAGCGCAATATCAACCGGCGTTTAGAGCGCTACACGGTAACGCCCGCCGATTCACTTAGCGCGCATGGGCGAAGAGAAGGGGGGCGGATTGAGGTATTTCGGCCGGCGCCCGCGGAAACGGTGACGCGGTTAGCTACGGAACGGAATGCGCGGCGCGGAGAACTTGGTGAATGGGTGTTGCGCGGTAACCGTGAACTACCACGAGAAGGAGCTCGCCCTGTTGCTCCCGGGGGGACGGGCACCGGTAGACCCGGGCAGGCCGAGCGCACCCCGGGAGTAGAACGGCCTACTCAACCACCGAGTGCTGATCGAGGGGCCACCCCGGCTCAACCTGGTACGGAGCGGCCGGTGCGCCCAGAGCCACCTGTCACAGAACGCCCGCCGCGCACTGAACCAGGCGCAACTCCCGAAAAGCCGATTCGTGAGCGACCGCCGCGCGTGGAACCAGGCGGCCGTCCAGAGAAGCCCATCACGGAGCATCCACCGCGTATCGAACCAGGAGAGACTCCTGCACGCCCAGTAAGTCCTGAACCAGGGCGAAGCCCAGAAAAGCCTAAACCTAAACGTCCGCCTCGCGTTGAGCCAGTAGGTACACCTGAACGCCCCCCGCGTGTCGAGCCGGTGATCACCCCTGAGCCTCCGACGCGCAGGACCCCGCCGACGGTTACTCCTCCTACGCCTGAACGTCCACCTCGCGTTGAACCGATAACTGGGCCAGAAGCCCCAGGTCGCAAGGCTGCGCCCAGGCTAATTCCACCTACTCCTGAACGTCCGCCGCGTGTGGAGCCAGTGAACCCACGGCTACAACCTGGCGGTCCTCCCGCCGTTCAGCCCGTTGTGCCACAACCAGTGCCGCCTGCCCCGCAGCCAATCGCGCCGCAACCCAAACAGCCAGCCCCGCGCCCGATAAGTCCGCCTTCAATCCAACCTGTTCGGCCGACGCCGCCACCGCTTTCACCGCCGTCGCTCAAGCCGATCCAGCCAGCCCCTCGGCCGGTCATGCCACAACCTCAACCAGCGCCGATTCTGCCCCATCCCGCGCCTGAACCAACACCCCAGAGCCAGCTTCCTGACTTGCCTCGGGTGGCTCGCCCGGTACCGCCTCGCCTCGAGCATGCACCCGTGCCGGTTGCCCCGCGTCCGGCTCCGCAACCCGCCATACCCGCGCCAGTCCCCAGCATGCCGGCGATGCCGCGGGTGCAGCCAGCGGCGCCCCCAACGATGCCTGCAGGGCCGCTTGGGGCGACTCCAGGCATGCCGCTCACCCCGCAAGAACTTGGTGGCCGCCGACGTTAACCCTGGCTGCCTGGGACATTCGATTTCGTTGCGTGTGTCGCTATGAAGCGGTCGGTTATTTCCACACTTTTTACGCTGTGCCTTGTGGTCCCGGTAGCTAGTTTGGGCGATCGGGTTCCGCGTGGCGCGGTGAGAGTACCGCCACTTGAGCGGGTTTTAGCCAGCGCGCACGTTTGTACGCTCACGAGCGGTTCCGCGAGCACACGTGCTCCGCGAGGTGATGTTCGCCGACAGGAACTACTGCCTGCTGAAGGCTTATCGGCGACGCACCCAGCCGACCACGAGGTTGCCACGAGGCGTGTAGGTCTGGCTGACCGGCCGCTTCTAGGGCCGTCTCGGCCAGCGCTTCACGGTGCAGCAAAACTTGCCGAGACGGTGGAGCGCGCCAGCCATGCCCGCGAGCAAGTCCGACACCGCCACCGCGTGCGCCGCGGGAGGGAGTGCGATCGGGTAGCTCCGTGCCCCGAGCAGCCCTTGGTCATGGAGTGGCCGAACGTGCAGCGCACGCGCACCGGGGCCGTCCCCTTGCCTGCCCGGCTCACAGGGCGCGTTCCCCTCCGCGAACGTGCCACTGCGGGACGCTGGTGGGCTTACCTCTTTGACAACTTTGAGGGGTTCTTTCCCGGCTACTGGCTTCGCTTCGGCACGCCCACGTGGAGCACGACCGGCTTCCGGGCATCCACTGGTACCCGCTCGATTTGGTGCGCCGCCTCGCATTACGCTCCCCCAGGGCCTTATCTGAATAATATGAACGCCTGGATCGTTGATGGACCTTTCAACCTTCGCAACACGACCATCGTTGAAGTATATTTCGATTACTTTGTTGATACACAGCCTGTGGCAGACACACTTTTCATTGGAGTGTCGACAGACGCTGTCAATTTTGTTGGCTCCGCGTACAGTGGGTACTCCGCCGGCTGGGTTCGCGACGCCAAGATTTCTTTCAACCAATTCGCAGGTGCTGAGAGTCTTTACGTTGGTGTGCAATTCTCTTCCGACGCCGGCGTTGTTGGTGAAGGAGCCTACGTCGACAATATCGAGCTCGATGGCTACATCCCCAGCTCCGCCAGAGTGGATATGGCCGTGCGCAACGCTGTGGTTACTGATCCTGTCGAGGAGGTATTCGAGTTTGACGTGCATAACTACGGCCCTGCGACGGCGGCAAGTAATTCGTACACCATAGATGTTTACGTGGATGGCGTGCTTGATTCCAGCGCTCGGAACAGTACTCCGCTCGTCCCCGGCGCAACAGTGACGTGGGAGTGGCAACTCGCCTACATTTACTCTCCCGGACCTCATCTCATTCGCGTGGAACTTCACCCGGATGACGGCGACATTGCTGTGAGCGACAACGCGCTGACGTTTACGATGCAGATCGTCGCGCCTTCACCTGTGGATCTGAGGCCGCAAAATCTTGCTATCATCAGCCCTGCACAAGGTACGTTTGACTTTGACGTATACAATGCGGGACCTGGGACTGCGCGGTCGGGCAGCTATCGCGTGCGGGTATTAGTGGATGGCTTGCTCGACTCGCAGGCGCGCAATTCCATGGCCCTAGCCCCTGGTCAGTCGGCGACTTGGCAGTGGCAGCTCGCGTACGCATACCCGGCTGGGGTGCATAGTATTCGCGTTGACGTCCTGCCTGATCTACCAGACGCTAACCCTGCGAACAATTCGCTTACCTTTTCGTGGACCGTGCCACAGCCGGCGATCATCACTGATCTCCGTCTGCGGCGGCTGAAACTTAAGGACCCGGTCAACGATGTCTTCACCTTCCAAGTTATTAACTACGGCCCGTCGGATTGTCATCCGGGAGACTACGAGATCCGTGTCTACGTGGATGGGCTGTTGGATGGAAGCGAACTCAACGCTAATTACCTGTACGTTGGGTGGATTGCTGATTGGACGTGGCAACTCAACTATGTTTATCCACCGGGTCTGCATGTGGTGACGATCGAGGCGTGGCCGCTCGGGGCCGACCTCCGTCCGCGGGACAACACGCAGAGCGTCTCGCTGCTTGAGCCTGGCCAGAACCTCGCTATTCTTCCCCTGGCGACGGTCACGGCCGTGCTTAACACGCGGGTGAGCACCGTCTTCACTGCGACGAACGGCGCGCCGCCTTACTCCTGGCGCATTTCCGCAGGAGCGCTTCCTGCGGGCCTTGTGCTTGGTGGAAATGGCGTGCTCGCCGGCTCAGCTACCACTTCCGGTACGTTCTTCTGCACGCTCGAAGCGCGTGATGCGGCCGGTCTTACTGCCTTTGCACCGCTTTCCATTCGGGTCTTCCCCACCGCGGCGGCGCTGCCTCCTACGCTTCTCGATGCGGCGCTGCCACCGGCGTTTGTCAATGTTGCCTACGCGGCGCAATTGACGGCTGTTGGTGGCTCGGCTCCGTACGCGTGGAGCCCGCTCAGTGGCTTCCCGCCGGGCACAGGTCTTTCGACTTCCGGCCTGCTCGCGGGCACACCATCGCTCGCTGGGGAGTTCAGGCCACGTGTGGCGATTACCGACAGTGCGAGTACGTTGGGCGAGGCTGTGCTCTTTCTTCCGGTGTTGCCTGGGTCGCGCTACCTCAGTGCTGCGGTTCGCAAATGTTCGATCACTATCCCGTGGGTGAAGCACGATCGCGGTGAGGCGTACAGCGACTCGCTCTCATTTCGTGCTGTCGCGCCGCTGCCTGTGGATTTTGTGCTTGATCGCTACACGCGGCTGGTGGTGTGGATCGGGGATTATGCGCTTTCCTTTGATGTGCCGCGGCAGGCCATGTGGCAACGGATGGTGAAATTCAAAGGTGCGGGGCCAGGCGCGGCGAAGGCGAGGGCGCTGATCACGTGCGTTGGGCAGCAACTGCGCATTTCCGTTTCAGTCCAAGGAGCCGATCTTGCCACTGCGCTCGCGCCGTATGGCCTTTCTAAAACGGGCCCGGCCACGCTGATCATCCCTGTGCGTCTGTCGCTCAACGGAACAGATACCGGCCAGCGCTCGCTGCAGCTATCATACCGCTCCAACGGCGCGGTTGGGCGCTTGAAGTTGGAGTGAAGTTGCGGCATCGCCCACTGGGAAAGGAGAAGCGAGGCATTGTTGTCCACCCGGTGGGTAATTTTTGCGACGTTGTGTGGGTGCAGAAAATCTCAGACGACAAGAACTGTCGTTTGCAAACGACAAAAAAGGGTGATTGAGGCTTTTCCGCGCGCGCAAATGGTGGAGAAGAGTGAGCGGTTACAGTAACCGGATTTCATCGCCGTTCGCTTGGATCAGGCGACGCGGCAGGCGAGAGTGAAGGCGCTTTTTGGTGAAACGCTGCGAGTGAGAAGCGGGTCGCGCGAGCGTGGGCCGTGGGACGCGCAGTTGCGCATGAGATGAGGAGCTGAGTTTTGGCGGGGCAGAGCGAGGCGCCGATGGCGACGTGGCGGCAGGTTGCAAATTCGGAAGCGTTTGCTATAATGAACGGACTGAGGTGATGAGTTGCAGGGTCGGTTGGCGCCTGCGTTTAACCGCAACCGAGGACACACATGCGCAAGGAATATTTGTACACACCCGGGCCGGTGGCTGTTCCGCCAGAAGTGCTGTTGAAGCTGGCCGAGCCGATGTATCATCATCGTTCGAAGCGCTTCCAAACCGTGTTCAGCGAAGTCAATGAAAAGCTGAAACAGGTGTTTCGGACGAAGAACGATATTATCACGTTTACGGCGAGCGGGACGGGCGCGATGGAGGCGGCGGTAGTGAACTTTTTGTCGCCGGGGGACAAGGTGATCACGATTAACGGTGGGAAGTTTGGGGAACGTTGGGTGGGCTTAGCAAAGGCGTACGGGCTTGCGCAGCATGAGGTGAAGATTACGTGGGGGACGGCGCCGGATCCTGAGGAGATTGGCAAGCTGCTGGCGGCTGATTCGTCGATCAAAGCGGTGTACACGCAGTTGGTGGAGACGTCCACAGGGACATTGTATGACGTGCAAGCTTTAGGAGCAGTGGTGGCCAAGACGCCGGCGATTTTTGTGGTGGATGCGATTAGTGGGATGGGGGCAGATGATCTTCCTGTGGACGCGTGGCAGGTGGACGTGTGCGTGGTCGGGTCGCAGAAGGCGCTGATGATACCGCCGGGGCTGAGCTTTATGAGTGTGTCGGAGAAGGCGTGGGCGATGGCGGAAAAGGCCACACTTCCGAAGTACTATTTTGATGCACGGAAGGCGCGGAAGCTACTGGCGAAGAACGACACGCCGTACACGCCGGCGCACACGTTGATTGGGGCGCTGAATGTGAGTCTGGACATGATTTTGAAGGAAGGGATTGAAGCGGTAGTGGCGCGGCATGCGCGGTTGGCGGCGGCTGTGCGCGCAGGCGTAGCGGCGCTGAACCTGCCGTTGTATTCGAAGCGGCCGGCCAATGCGCTGACGGCGGTGGAGACGCCGGGGATGGACGCGGAAGTGATCAAGAAGGAACTTGACAAGGATGGGATTTTGGTGGCGGGGGGGCAAGATGAAGCGAAGGGGAAGATAATTCGGATTGCGATGATGGGCTACGCGAACGAAGCGGATGTGATGATTGCGTTGGCGGGTTTGGAGCAAGTATTGCAGCGAGTGGGGTATGCGTTCACTCCGGGGGCGGGTGTGGCGGCGGCGCAGGCGAGCTTACTGAAAGGGTAGGGGCGCGCCGAGAAGGCAGCGGCGGCGGTGGCGTCCTCGTGGGGGGGCCTCGAGGAGGGAGGATGGGCAGCGCGGGAGCGGTGTCAGAAGCGATTCCGAGGGCGATCCAAGATTTGCTCGGGGGCGGTCGATCGTGGGAGAATGGAGGAGGTGTTGGGGTTTTTGGGCAGAGTGATTGATGTCAGCGGGGTTTATGTGTTTGAGAATGATCCGGACGAGGGCGAGTTAGTTGCGAGCCTTACGTACGAGTGGGCGAGGGAAGGGGTTCGGCTGCTGGCAGGGCGCGCGGACGTGATTTGCATGCCGTACGGTGGGCCGGAATTAGGTGTGGGGCGCGGGAGTAGCAGAACGAGGAAATAGCCGCGGTACGGGCAGGGAGGTTCCGGGCGGACCTTTATCATCGCCTGAGCGCGCTGCGAATTCAGCTTCCGCCATTTCGTGAACACAAAGAAGATACTCCCACGTTTTGCCAGCACTTCATTAACCTGCTGTCAGCAACCATAAGTAGGGGGGCGAGTGTTTGAACTGCCCGAATCAGAGCTGGCCGAGCTCGCGGCGTACGATTGGCCTGGCACCGCACGCGTGCTGCGAAACATGATTGAGCGGGCGGTTATTTTGTCACGCGGTGGCATTCTTCGCCCGTCTGTCTTGTTAGCCAGCACGCAGCCGGTCACGCACACCTCTGATTACGGAGACCGTGTCGGAGCGGAAACTTATGCCGCCTGAGGGTGTCGAGGCGCACTACATCCGGCAGGTGCTTGAAGCCAAGGAGGGGAATATCACCCAGACGGCGCGGACTTAGGGATTTCACCGTCCACGTTACGGCGGAAGATACGTACGCACAAATTAGCGGTAGCTCAAAATTGACCAACACGTGATGGCGGGGAAGTAATATGAGTCGGCCAAGGGGAAAGTTTGTTGGACTTGTGCGAATTCTGGGGTCTTTTTCTGCATTCTTGCACAATAGCACAGGTACGAGCACGGTGTGCACGGTCGTCGATTAAGGGGGATGACCCACTCTTTGCGTAGGTGAGGGGGGCTTGGTGTTGTTGATTGCTACTGGGGCGCGGGACAAGTGCTACAACTCGCTGCGATGGGCCGTGGGCGTTTATGGCGCGCATTTACAGTTGTTGGACGGTGCCGAGGAAGAGCAGGAGGCCGGTCTCGTCGTCGCAAATAGCGTAGAGGAAGGGTCGATCGCAGATCATCATGAAGCGCTCCGTGGGCATGATTGCGGTGACGCGCGCCATGACGACGCCGGTGGCGGCGGCGGCTTCGGTGCCTTCCTCGTTGACCTCGATGAATGCTTTGTGGCGCACGGCGCTAATGCAGATGCGCTCGCGAATCGTGGCCATATCGCGGAAGTCGGCGCGTTGGCGGTCGAAGGCGATGGCCATGCCAAGGGCGCTGAGAGGGGCGGTCAATTCAGCTGCATACTCCATTTTGAAGCGGGGTAATTTGACGGTACCTTCTCGGGACTGGAGTGCATCGTTCCAGGCGCGCCAGCGAGCTTCGTCCAATGTAGCGAGAATGTCTGTGATACGAACGCCTGGCGCGGGGAGGATGACACGCATGCTCAAGCGTCCTTTGCCGTACGGCAGGCGAACGATCTGGACTTGGTGATCCTGATGATAGTGGAAGCGGGCGGACTGGGCCATGAAGGGATGCTGTTTGACTGCGCCATTGGCGCAGGTGAAGGGGAGCTCTTGAGTGGCGGCGGGGTCGAATGGTCGCTCCCATTTGCCTTTGAAGTAGATGGCGTTTATCAGAATCAAGATGGTTTCCTCGTTGAGATCCGCTGGTTGGATGAGGTCGGTGATACGGTTTCGAGTGGCCTGTTCGACCCAGCGGTTGATGCGCGGGCAGGTATCTGGCGCGAGGAAATTGACATTAGCCAATTCAGCACGGTACGCCGCGCGCACGGCTGACAAGAAGGCGGGGACAAACGGAATGTCATGGCGTGCCCAGAGAGAATTGGCGATTGTTAGATCTACGGAGTTGTCTGCGTTGGCGAGGTTCTCGAGCACGGTCTGATTTAGTTGGTTGAGTGTATGACGAGACATGCCGGGCACGCCGAGTGTTTCTGCCATAGCGCGTTCGGTTTCGCCGCGCGCGCCGTTATAGGTCATAGCCAAGGCCATGGCTATGCTCATAGGTGAGATAAATGTGTTCTGGAGTGGGAATTGCTTCTGGAGGTGAGAGAGGAGGCGGAGACCAAAGCCATTATAGGCGCGGGCTAGCGTGGGGAGGTCGTAGGTCATTGGCGCGGGAGTGAATTGCTGCGTAGAAGGTGGGACGGCTGACGTTTGTGGATTTGGTGGCGGAGGGCTTGGAGCGGAGTGAGACGAGTCGCGTGCACAGCCAGCAATGCAGACGAGAGAGCAAAATGTGAGGAGAAGTGGAGCAAGGGTTGTCATAGCGACTCCTTTGTGGGGTTTACTGAAGGTATGATACCAGTTTTTTGCGTGGGGAACAAGTGCAGGAAGGCCCCGTGCGCGCGAGGAGTGGGGTGGCTGGCGAGAAGCATTCAGTGTGTTTGGAAAGAGACATTGGGTGAGGTGGTGGGAGAGCGCGAGTGGAGCTTTGTTTGCGGAAGCGAGAATGTGGGCAAGGCATCGAGAGGTAAAGTGAGTTGGGAGCGAACTGAGCATTGTGCGGATTTTCATTTTGGGGGGAAACAGGTATAATAGGTGGGCACGGGCGGGGGATGAGACGCCCGTGGTGAGATGAGCTAACCACGAGACGGAGTGAGTGATATGCCGTACAAACAGGTACTGGAGGACGCGCGCGAGCGCATGCGCAAAGCTGTGGAACATTTGGAACATGAGTTTGCTGGTGTGAGGACGGGGAAGGCGTCGCCTGCGTTAGTGGAAGACATCAAGGTAGAGTACTATGGGACGCACACGGCGCTTCGGGAGATAGCGGGGATCACGACACCGGAGCCGCGGTTGATCGTCATTCAGCCGTGGGATCAAAACGCGGTGCCGAACATTGTGAAAGCGATTCAGACATCAAGTTTGGGTATTACGCCGGTAGATGACGGGCGTGTGGTGCGGGTACCGATTCCGGAACTGACGGAGGAGCGGCGGCGAGATCTTGACAAGCATATTAAGCACATGGCGGAAGATGCGCGGGTGGCGATTCGGAACATACGGCGTGAAGAGAACGAGCGGTTGAAGAAGCTGCAGAAGGAAGGGAAGATCACGGAGGACGAGCTGCGACACGCGGAGAAGGATGTGCAGAAGCTGACGGACGATTTTATTGCGAAGGTGAACGAGCTGTTGAAGCACAAGGAGCAGGAAATCTTTACGGTGTGAGCATGAGCTGCGCGTATGAGCTGCGCTGCGTGAGTTGCGGGCGGGTGTATGCGGCGGCGGTGGCGCCCGAATACGTATGTAGGGAGTGTGGGGCGGGGAGGGTAGGGGGGAAGCCGCTGCGGGGTGTGTTGGAGTGCGTGTATGACTATGCGGCGTGGCGAGCGCGGCATCGGCGGGAGGAAGCGTTGGGGGAGGTGTTGTGGCCGTGTACGCGGGAGGAGCTAGCGCGCGTGCCGTTGCGGGTAGGGGGTACGCCGCTTTATGAAGTGCCGCGCTTGGCGGCGTCTGTTGGGGTGCGGCGAGTATGGTTAAAGGATGAAAGTGTGGAGCCAACGGGGTCGTTGAAGGATCGGGCGACGAAATTAGTGTTGGCAATGGCGATTCGGCGCGGGTATAGCGATGTGACGTGCGCGTCGACAGGGAATGCAGCGTGTTCGCTGGCGGGGCTATGTGCGGCGGCAGGGTTGCGGGCGCACATATTCGTACCAGCGGGGGCGCCGCGGGCGAAGTTAACGCAGATAGCGGCGTATGGGGCAGAGTTGATAGCAGTTGACGGTAGCTACGACGAGTGTTACGAGCGCAGTCTCGCGGCGACGCGAGAGTACGGGTGGTACAATCGAAACACAGCATATAATCCGTGGACGATCGAGGGGAAGAAGAGTGTGGCGTGGGAAGTTGGGTTGGAGTGTGGGGGAGAGGTTCCGGATCAAGTGTTTGTGCCGACGGGCGACGGTGCGATTGTGAGCGGGGTGTACAAAGGGTTTTACGATTTAGTGCAGTTAGGTTGGCTGGAGCGGATACCGCGAATAGTGGCGGTGCAGGCGGAGGGGTCGTCGGCGATTGCGCGGGCGATCATGGCGGGCGGGGATGGTTTAGAGGCACGGCACGCAGGTGCGCATTCGGTGGCTGACTC
>JAOACZ010000162.1 GCA_026417575.1 bacterium
CCCCAGCCACCTCATCCGCTACCGCCACCGCATTCCCCATCCGCTTACACACCCGCAGAAAACACTCTTGTAAAGTCGCCCCTCGCGGCACCTCCACCCCCGGCCGCCCCTCCGTCTTGAACCACTTGCGTGGTACTCTCCCCTCACTCCCCTGCGCCACGTGCTCCGCCCGCCCCGCCGCTATCTTCATCACTCCTCCCACCGTCCTCAGCTCCCCAAGACTGACGTCCGTCACCCCAAACCGCGCCTCCAACCACACCAGCACCTCCGCCAACTCCAGCGAATCTAACCCTAAGTCCCTCCGCAACTCCATCTCCGCCCGAATCTCCCCCGCGTCACATCGCCGCATCCGCGCAAATTCCTCACACACCCCACGCCGTACCTCCTCAGGCACCTCACTCACATCCCCAACCTCAACCGCCGCTACCCCCGTCGCCCGCGGTACCCGCCCACTCCACCGCGAGTACCGTACCACCGTGGCCGGCTCCTCTCCCCTCGCATTGTACCACCGCTCTAACCAACCGTTCACCTCCGCTCGACTCCCCCGCCGCGGAAAATCTTCCGGTGCCCGCTGAAACTCCACTCGAACATCCCGCCGCGGCGCGAAAAAAATCAAATTACCCAACAGTACACCCACCCCGTGCGCCAAGCACCATAACAAGTCCGGCCGCCGATTCCTAAAATACCACGAAAATGAACTGCCCCATAACCCCCACGTCCGTACCAGAACCAACGGTACCCCAGCCTCCCGCTCCAAAATTCCATGCAACGCCGATGCACCTCCAATGTAAGTTAACCCACTGCGCTGCAACGAACCCGACGGATACAAAAGAAAACTCTCCCCACGCCGACACCCCGCTACAACCTCCTCGAGCGCGCGGTTGATCCGACGCACCTTAAAGGTGCTCCGCCCTTGCTCCATATTCGGTATCGGTAGAGCCCTCATCGCCTTCAACAAACCATGCAAGACCGGCATGTAGTAAAAGTCTTCTATCACCGCCGGCCGCGGCCGAAAACGTCGCCACAACAGCACCTCTAAAATGACTGGGTCTACCTCTGCAGGATGGTTCGGTAAAAAAATCGCGTTCTTTAGCCCCCTCAGCTCCTCCCACCCCTCTACCCGAATTCGGTAACGCAAACCCAAAACTATCCGCCCCACCACGCTCAACATCCATAACCCTACTCTACTCACCCAGCTCTCCGCCATGCCAGACTCCCAACTATTACTGCACCAACCACACCAAACATCCCAAGAATCCCAAATTGCTTGTCCGCTCCAATCCACTCACGCGCTATGCTCACCCCCACACTCCCAGATGCTCCCACCATCATCAGCGCTAACATCGCGCTCTGCAATGCTGCCCCCGTTCCTTCCTTTCCTTCCCCACGCACCCGCTCCAAGAGCGCTGAGTCTACCAAGTTCGTCGCCATCCCAAACAAAACCCCCATCACCACCACGCATCCCGCCAACACCCCAAATCCAACCGCTAACCACGGTACCACTGGCAACACACATGCCATCGCCATTATTGCCACCACAGCCGCCTCGTACCGCCTTCGCACGAAGAACGGCGAAATCGCCGTCCCCGCCACCGCACCCGCCGCTCCAAATACCGGAATCAACGCCGCTACCTCCTTGCTCGCTAGCCCCCGCCTCACCACCAACGCTACCGTCGCTAGTTGACCCGCACTTGCAATCCCCCACACCAGTGGCCCTCCCACCAGCCACCGCCAGTGCCGCCCTAACAGCCCTATTGTCTCCTTCATAATCCGTCGCTGCTCCGCCCACAAATCCCGCTGCCTCTCATTCCTGCATACACACCCCAGCGCCGTCACCCCTGCCAACATGAACAACCCGCTCACCACCCAATGCCCACACCCGGGCTGCCACTCGTACAATCGCGTCCCCAATGCGAATCCCGGCAATAACCCCAGCAAAAACACTACTGACATACCTCCGTTTACCACCGTCGTAGCCCGCCCCACCTCCTCCGCCACAAGCGGTACCGAAGCCATCTTCGCCGCGTTATAAACTCCTAGCAACAACCCCAACACGCCCAAGTAGATCCACGCACTCGGCCACCATCCCAACGCCCCACCCACACCAAATACTGCCCCCGCTCCCGTCGCCGCCGCGCACATCACATACCGCTTCCTTAACGATGATGCCAACGGTCCCGAAATGCAATAAATCACTACCGTGCCTAGCGTGACTAACGCAGAAATGTTCTGTATGATGGCGTCGCGTGTCCCAGCCCCCGCCTTCCCCACCAACTCCTCAAGCATGTAAAATTGCAACAGCCCTAGTACAAACGCCACCACCCCAGAACTGATCAGTAAATAAACGTACGTCATCCCGTGCTCACCCTGACTTTCTCCCTCCTCTCAATCACTCGCCCCTGCTCTATTTACCTGTCACGACCAACACTGTTCCCAGTGTCGCAAATAAAGCCGCCATCATCAGTCGTGACGCCACCGCATGCCGCTTTTGCCACTCCATAATCCACTGACTCCGTACCCCCAACGCCACTGCTCCGCCTAACCCAAGCAACGGCATGATGAACATCACGTTGTACAGCGCCAACAGACCCAGACCCCTCCACCGTTCCGAAGTCGTCCTCACCACATACGCCAACGTCGGCACGTACACCTGCCCAGTGCATATAGACTCTAACAGCGACACAATTATCCCCACTCCGAATACCCCAACTAACCACCGCCGCCGCCCTACGTGCGCTCCCAAAAGCCGCGCTATCCTCTCCCGCCAGCTCGCTGGGAGGCCAAGCATCGCATCACGCTCATCCCCCTTCCTCCAAACCACACACCCATCCCGTACGCTCAGCACCGCACACACCCCACACATCACCACCATCCCCCAATGCAACACCATAGCCGCCGCATGCATCCGCGTCACAAATCTCATCCCTTGCAACAGCCCTACTCCTAACCCAAAATACGTCAAAAATACCGCCCCCGCAAACACCAGCGTACACACTACCACCTCATCCCATCTCGCCCTGTAGCAACTTAACATCGTCAGAAATAAAACCAACGTCGCTAACGCACACGGATTGATCCCGTCCAGAAAACCTGCCGACGCCACCAGTCCAAACCCAAACCTGTCTCTTATACACATCTCCGAGC
>JAOACZ010000169.1 GCA_026417575.1 bacterium
AGATGTGTATAAGAGACAGGAGTACGTCTTACCAGGGTTTTGTACTGGAGTTATTGACATGCGTGGCGGCGGCAGACGAAGTGGCGCGGAAGAGGCTAAGAGATGTGATCGGAAAGATGGCAGAGTTTTTGGGTGCGCTGAGCGGGGAGGTGGCGGAGGCGCCGGAATTTGGGGACAATGATTGGGCGGTAGCGAGTGGTATTTTACGGCGTGGGGGGAAGTATTATCGGCAGGTGGTAGCTGCGGCGCGGGGGATGTGTGAGGAGGGAGGGGGAAAGCGGTTTGAGGCGATCAGGACACCTGTATTTTGGTACACGGGGATGAATGAAGAAGAGGAGAGTGTGGCGGAGCCGAAAGTGTTTAGGGAAGGGGGGTATGTGATTTGGAACGGGATTGCGGAGGATGAGCTTCCGGTGAAGGTATGTATGGACGTTGGGGGATTGGGGTTGGGAAGACTTGCGGCGCACGGACACGCGGACGCACTTTCTGTGACGTTGCATGTGAAGGGGGAGGCGGTGTTGATAGACCCTGGGACTTACACGTACCATCGGGAGCTGAGCTGGCGGGAGTATTTTCGAGGGACGCGTGCGCATTCGACGTTGCGGGTGGGCGGGTGTGATCAAGCACGGATGGACGGGCCTTTTTTGTGGGGGCGACATTATCGAGTAGAGTTGGTGCATGCGGTAGTTAGTGAGGATCAATTTGATGTTGTGGCGAGGCACGATGGGTATGTGAGGCGATACGGGGTATGGCACGAGCGGCGAGTGGCGTGGCATCCTTTGCGGGGCGAGTGGGTGATTTGCGACAAGTTATGTGGGAGGGTTCGGAAAGTGGGGGTTGAGCTGTTGTTTCACGTGCATCCGCGGCGGGTTGTGGGAATGGTAGAGGCAGATCGGGTGAGAGTGGAGGGGAGGGGGTACGTGGTGGAGCTGGAGCTACCGTTGCGGCTGAGGTGGAGGGTAGCGATGGGGGAGACGGAGCCTGCGTTAGGATGGTATTCGGGTGTGTTAGGGGAGAAGGAGCCATGCGGGGTGATTGTGGGAGTGGGGGAGGTGAGTGAGGG
>JAOACZ010000184.1 GCA_026417575.1 bacterium
CCCCAGCATACCCCGTCTCACGCCCCGTCGTCAGTACTATGTGAATGTAGCCATTCTTCGCCCGAATCGGTTCCCCCCCCTTGTATGCCCACCGCAGCAAATCTATCTGCGTCTCCCCATCCGGTATCTCCATCGTTGTTCCCACTAAGTCCCGTTGCCGCAACACCTCCATCTCTCGCTCACTGTACTTCGTCGGATCCCCGTCCACATCCATCATCCGATTGTACCCCCTCCACGGCCCCGACCGCGTCCGCGGGTCGCGCGGAAACTTCGCTCCAGGTACATTCCCACGAAAATTTTGCTCCCCAATATACGCAACATAATATAACCCCTCCTTCGGCGTAACCCCAGGATCATACCGCGTCGGAAACGCCCAGTATTCCGTCGCCTCCGGCATCACACACCAGATCGCATCCCCCCACCGCCATAACGTGTCAATCCACACTGAATTCGTTACCGACTGCGACCAGTTCTTCACCCGTTGATACTCCTCCACGCTCGAAAAACCTACCACCAAACTATCGCGCCCGTTCTCCACTATCGGAAAATACTCAAAATCATCCGGGGCCGGCTTCCACGTCCACACCTTCAAATACCCGTTCTTCCACATGTCCGGTAGCCACCCCCCCGCATCTCGCTGAATCCGCTTGAAGACATTGTACGCACTCGATGCATAAATCCGCTGCGGATCCGACGATAATTGAATCCGTGCCGTCACCGGCATTGTCACCTGCCGCCCTCGCTCATACACCGTCCGAGGCCCCATCGGCGGACTCACCTCCATCATCTTATATCCCCACCGCTCCACTCCACTCATCCGCTCCGGCAAATTGTACCAACACCCATACCGGTGCACCAGCTCAAACCGATTGTACGTCCACCCCTCATTGTGATCCGCTTCATGCGACCAACTCCCCTCGTTCGCCAGAATCTCGTTGAAACATACCCCCTCTACACCATATTCGTCGCCCATCGTCGTCAACACGTGATTCTCGTCCCGATAATCTATCACATTCGCCACAAGCCCGCGCATCCTCCGCGTGTTCGGCTCAAACTGACTCTCGAAATTCGCCGCCCGCATCATCTTCAGTACTTGCATCCGCGATCCTGCATTGATATTTACCTGCCGACACCACCCCCCCTCGCTCGGATCCATGTACATCGTCCGCCCACGCGATACTACTGTCGCGTATCGCCGCAGTGCTCGGTATCCCGCGCCGCTCATCGCACGACCCCCCATCGCTACCTCCATCGCCTCCCGCACCGAGCTAAACACTCGGTCGTCCCACCGCGGAACCACCGCATCATACTCCTCTTGCTCGTCTATCCCCTCGTTCTCTTCGTCTATCACGCCATTCGCATTGTTATCTATCCCGTCATGCTCATACGTCATCGCCGTAAAATTGTCGTCAACTCCCCCCTGCCCAGGCTTCCCGTCCCGCCCATACCGATACCCAATAACCCGCTCCCCCCCCTGCAACGACAACGGTAACCCTCGCCCTTGCCCGTCCGTCAAAAGTACTTCAAATGTCCCTATCCCTTGATCCTGTTGCGTGCTCCGTAACGCCGCCGCATAGTTCACATTTATCTTCCCACATTCATCCTCTATCATAAATGCATACCGGCCAAGCAAACCCCCATCAGGCCCTCGCACCTCAAACCAGCGCCCATCTCCTCTCCTACCCTCTTCCCCACCTGCAATACCATCTAACTCAACACCCTCCTCCCCCTGTGGCCGAAACGCACGCGCCCACGCTTCACTATAATCATCCCACCCAGGCTGTGTCCACACATCCTCGCGCAACAATGCTTGCGCATGCTCTAGCGCCGCCTGTGTCAGCATCTCCACCTGTAGCTTTCCCAACGCCGTTCGCCCCGACGCCGTCTCCAAACTCATCATCACCGCAAACGCCGCCGCCAAAAGCGCCAGCGTCGTTAGTACCGAAAGCACCGCCACAAGTGCCACTCCGCGTGGTATCGTTGTCATTGTCTTCATCTGCACCACTGCCTTCCTGTTCGTTCGCTGATAAATCCGCCCCCCTCCCTGATTCCTTCAGACCCGCTCCCTTCACTTCTCCTCACTTCACTTTTCTAACACCGTCTTCTTCGCCTCCAACAAACGCCGCGCCGCACGCACCCTTATCTTGCGCAAAGCCACTAACGCCCGCCGATTCTCCCCACGTGGCCGAAATTGATCACTCTCCCACCCAATCACTGCATACGGACTCACTCCCGCCAACTGCGCAAATTCACCCCGACTCAACCCAAGCCGCATTCGCATCTTTCGAATCAATCGCCCCGAAAACCGCGCCTTCTTCACCTCCTCCTCACTCACCCCAGGTGGCACTACTCCCCCATCTCCTTCCATAGCCCGCCGCACCGCCAGCGCCTGCTTAAGCTCACGTAGCTGACCCCGCTGCCGCCGCAGCGCCTCCGTAAACCTTTGTAGCGCCCTCTTCACTTCTCGCCGCGCTATGCGTGCCATCTCCATCCGTAACACCTGCTCTACCCTACTCATCGCCTATGCCTCGTCTCTTGTTATCTCCTCTCGCGGCCGCCTTACACTAGTATACCATATCCCGCCCCCTCTTGCATCACCTCATCGCAAACACCTCCCCCCTCACTCGCTCATACAGACGCCGTACCTCCGCTAATTGCCGCTCCACAGAAAATTCCTCGCGTACCCGCTTGCATCCCCTCCTGCCCAATTCCTCTCGTAACTCCCGATCTCGTACGCAACGCTCTAACGCCTCCGCTATCCCCTCCACATCCCGCGGCTTCACTAACAACGCTGTCTCCCCATCACTCATCGTCTCCGTCAACGGTTCTATCTTCGTCGCAACTACCGCGACCCCCATCGCCTGCGCCTCCATAAACACGTACCCAAACCCTTCCCCTAACGTCGGTAAGCAAAAAACGTCAAAGCAACCCAACCCTGCTGGGACATCCTCTCGCCACCCAATAAACCGCACCCACTCCTTGATCCCTAACCTTTTCGCCTGCTCCTCTAACCTCCCCCTCATCTCGCCATCGCCACCCACTATTAAGACCGTCTCCTCCTCCCTACAGCGCCTGCGCACTCGCTCAAACGCCGCAATCAAATCCTCTAACCCCTTCCCCTCCACTAACCGTGCTAACGTCCCGATCACTACCGCACCCTCCGGTACACCCCACGCCCTCAATAGCCCCCGCCGCACCCCCTCGCTCACCCGATCCCGACAAAAACGCTCCACATCTACCCCGTTGTAAATCGTCACAATCGCTTCCGCGCGCCCTATCCCATGCTCAACCAAATACCCCCGCACCCGCTCCGTCACCGTCACAAATAACGTCGTCCGCCGTCCTAACCACCGCTCTACCACCGCGTACATCCACCGCACCGGCTTCCACTGCTCATGAATCAGAAAACCATGTACCGTGTATATAATGTACGGCACGCGCGCCAACCACGCCGCTAACCGCCCCACAAACGCTCCCTTCGACGTATGCCCTACCACCACGTGAAACCGCCGCGCACAAATAAAACGGCAAAGGCGCACCACCGCAAACGCGTCTAATACACTTATCCGCCGACTTATCCGCACCGGAAAATATAACACTCCTTGCCCCGCTACATACCGCGCATCCGCATCCTCACTACATGCTAACCATACCTCGTACCCCTGCCTCCCTAACTCCTGCAAAATCGGCAACAAAAACGCCCGCGCCGTAATACCCACTGCACATACGTGCAATATCCGCAACCGCTCCTCACACATGGATCACGCCTTCTCGCCGATCCTCGCATATCCTCACATTCGACTCTCGACGCGGCCGACGAAACCGAAAATTCCGCCGCTCCCGCCGCCCTGCCGCGATCTTCACCACCTTCCCAGGTACCCCACCCACCACCGCCCCCACCGGCACGTCGCTCACCACTACCGCATTCGCCCCAATCACACTGTGATGATTCACCCGCACGGCACCCAGTATCTTCGCCCCAGCTCCTATCATCACATCATTCTCTATCGTCGCAACTCGCGTGTCTCCCACCCGCGCCGGACATATCACAACTTGGTTCCCTATCGTCACATTCGCCCCTATCTTCACCCCAGGGAAAATTACCGTCGCACTCGGATGCAAAATCACAAAACCAGGCCCAATCTCCGCTCGCCGTGAGATCGAAATGTTGTATACCACCCTGATCACTAACTCCGCTACCCAGTACGGTACCAACAGTATCCACCGGAATGGCGGCCACATCCTTGTCACCAAGCGCCCATACCGGTACGTTAACATAATGTGCAATGACGGCTCCGCAAGCGCCCGCAGCGCTCGCACAAATCGCCGCCCCGTTAAACATGCCATCAAACGTCGATAGTCCGCTATTACGTTCCCAAATAACATTTTCGTTCCCTTACTCTCGTGTTACTGCAATGGCCGCTCCTAAGTCTACCGCGCCAGTATACAACGCCCTCCCAATAATGCATCCATCCGGCGCACGCGGCTTCAGTGCCTTCAGCGCACGCACATGATCAAGTCTCCCAATCCCCCCACTCGCAATAATGCCCACATCACCCAGCGCACACAAGGCGCTTAACGTCGTATAATCCGGCCCGGCTAACATCCCGTCCACTGCGATGTCTGTATAAATTAACGTCCGTACCCCAGTCGCTGCCATCCGCTCAGCAAACGCTAACACCGGAGTCCCCGTGTCCTCCAACCATCCTCCCACTGCTACCCTCCCACCCCGCGCATCTATTCCCACTGCCACCATTCCCCCGTACTCCTTTACCGCTGCCACAACCAACTCCGTGTCCCTGTATGCTGCTGTCCCCAGCACCACACGCTTTACCCCAGCCTCCACACACTCCCGTATGTCCGCCAACGTCCGAATCCCACCACCTAACTCAACCTGTAACCCCGTCTCCCTAATGATCGCCCGCACCACCTCCATGTGCCGCCGCTTCCCCTCAAACGCCCCATCTAGATCCACCACGTGCACCCACAGCGCCCCAGCTCCCCTAAAACCACGCGCCACCCCCACTGGATCCCCGCTGTATTCCGTACACCGCGCCGCATCCCCCTGCTGCAACCGCACACACTTCCCTCCCCGTAAATCTATCGCAGGGATAATCTCCATCACCCCTCCACCCCCACTGCCTTCACCCGCTCCACAAAATTCTTCAACATCCGCATCCCCACACGCTGGCTCTTCTCAGGATGAAACTGTGTCCCATACATCTCCCCACGCCACAACACTGAGCAGTACCGTACCCCATATTCCGTCTCCCCACCCACCACATCCCGCTCAGCCGGCTCCACGTAGTACGAATG
>JAOACZ010000195.1 GCA_026417575.1 bacterium
AGATGTGTATAAGAGACAGGAAGGAGAGTGGGCAATGGCCACTGCGGGGGTGGATAGACTATCGGCGTGAGCCGTACGCGAGCAAATACCCGGAGGTATGCGCGCGCGGGGCGCGACAGCAGGAGGAGACTGGGATGCCTATAGATGACGATATAAACTACACGGTTGCGGCGTTGAAGATAGTGGAAGAGCATGGGGCCGAGTTTACTGCGGCGGATGTGGGCATGTTTTGGTTGATGAACTTGCCGGCGCTGCAGACGTGTACAGCGGAGCGGATAGCGTACCGCAACATGCTGGCGTGTATCTCGCCGCCGGCGAGTGCGCGGTGGCGGAACCCGTGTCGGGAGTGGATTGGGGCGCAGATTCGCGCGGATACGTACGGGTACGTGTGTGTGGGGAATCCGCGGCAGGCGGCGGAGTTTGCCTGGCGTGATGCGAGTGTGAGTCACGTAAAGAACGGCGTGTATGGGAGCATGTTTGTAGCGGCGATGATAGCGGCGGCGCCGTATTGCAGGACGCCGGATGAGGTGGTATGCGCGGGGCTGGCGGAGATTCCGCGGCGCAGCCGCTTGCATGCGGAAATTGAGCTGGTACGGGGTTGGCGAGCGAGCGGGATTGGTTATGACGAGGCAGTTGCGCGTGTGCATGAGCGATGGAACGAGGCCGACTGGCATCACTGGACGCACACGATTTCGAATGCGGCGGTGTGTGTGGTGGCGCTGCTGTGGGGTGAGGGTGACTTTAGCGCGTCAGTGGGGATGGCGGTGCAGGCGTGTTTTGACACAGACTGCAACGGTGCGACGACGGGTTCGATTGTGGGGGCGATGAGGGGCGCGTCAGCGATTCCCAGTGGATGGTCGGCCCGCATTGCCAATACGATGCGCACGTGTATTCCGTACAACAACACGTGGGCAGTGGATGCGTTTGCGCGCCGGGTGCTGGCACTACGCGCGAAGGTGCTTCGTAAACGTTGACGCGGGAGAGATTACGTATGTGCAGAAATGGAGTGCGACAGAAACTGTTACTTGACCGGGGTTGGCGGTTTCATGATGGCGATCTGCCGGTAAACTACTGGGGGAAGTGTTGGAAGACCGCCAGCTATCGCAACGAGCCTGGGATAGGCCGCGGATACGATGACAGTGGCTGGCGGGTGGTTAATCTGCCGCATGATTTTGGGATTGAGCAGCCATTTGACGTTGAGAGCGGTGAGCCGAGCCGGGGGTATCTGCCGGGCGGGGTGGGGTGGTATCGGCGGAGGATAATAGTACCGTCAGAGTGGGCAGGGAAGCACGTACTTTTGGAGGTGGAAGGCGCGTTTCGCGACACAACGGTATATGTGAATGAGTCATATGTTGGGGAGTATCACGATGGGTATACGCCGTTTCGGATAGACGTCAGCGCGTTTCTTGAGTACGGGGAAGAGAATGTTCTTGCTGTGCGAGTGGACAGCCGGCGGCATCAGGGATGTTGGTACGAGGGGGGCGGGTTGTATCGGCACGTGTGGGTGATCGTAACAGATCGGCTGCACATAGCTCCAGACGGATTATTTGTGTATGCAACGGTAGACCCGGCGCGACGGGAGAAGGCGGAAGTGACGGTGAGAGTGGAATGCGAGAACCTGCGGCATGAAAACGCGGCTGGACGGCTTGAGATTGAGCTGTACGATCCAAGTGGGAACGTATGCGGTAGTGCGGAAGCGAGCTTTGCAGTAGAGAGCTGGAGGCAAACGGAGGTACGGGCGGTTATTGAAGTGAGCGAGCCGCAGTTGTGGTCACTCGAGACGCCGGTGTTGTACAGGGCGCGAGCAGCGTTGCGAGTTGACGGCGGTGTGGTAGACGAGTATGAGGTAGCGTTTGGGATACGGAGCGCGGTGTTTGATGGGCAGCGTGGTTTTTTGCTCAACGGGGAGCCGCTGAAGATTCGTGGTGTATGCGGGCATCAGGACCACGGCGGCCTGGGCTGGGGTGTCCCTGACGCGATTCACCGCTGGCGGATCCGGCGGCTGAAGGAGTTTGGGTTCAATGCCATTCGCACGAGCCACAATATGTTCAGCCCGGCCCTGCTGGATGTATGTGACCGGGAGGGGGTATTGGTGTTAGCAGAGACGCGGAATTGTAGCACAGATGCGGCGGCGATGGCGACGCTGGCGACGATGGTGCGGGCGTATCGGAGCCGGCCATCGGTAATTATGTGGAGTCTTGGGAATGAGGAGGAGTATCTGCAAGGGTCGGCGATGGCGGTTCCCGTGTTGGGGACGATGAAGGCGCTAGTTCGTTCACTTGATCCAACGCGTCCGGTGACGATGGGGATGAATACGCATCATGATGTGCCTGGGGGTCCGGCAACGGTGCACGACGTGATCGGCTTTAATTATAGTTGGGACCACTGGGACCGCATTCGCGCGTTGTTTCCTGAGCGAGCTTTTATTGAGACAGAACAGGCAAATACATACACGACACGCGGTGTGTACGAAGACCGGAGTGGGGAAGGGTATTTGCTGGGGTATGATAAGGGCAATTTTTGGATTCGGATGACGTTTACGGAGCCAGAGGTGCAACGGCAGGAGGCGCGGCCGTGGATGTGTGGCGGGTTCATTTGGACGGGCTTTGACTACCGTGGGGAACCGCTGCCGTACATGGAGGTGGCGTGGAAGCAATGTCAGCGGACGGATCCCATACCACCGGTGATGTCGTGCCATTTTGGAGTGTTTGATTTGGCGGGGAATCCGAAAGACATTGCTTGGTATTATCGGGCGTGGTATCGTGGGGAGCCGTTAATACACGTTTTTCCGCACTGGAATTGGGTAGGGAAGGAGGGAAGGGCTATTGAAGTGTGGGCGTATACGAATGCGGAGGAAGCGGAGCTTTTTGTGAACGGGCGTAGCGTGGGGCGACAGAGGGTGGCGCGGCTTAGCCACGTGGTGTGGTATGTGCCGTACGAGCCGGGGTGGATCGAGGCGGTTGGGTATCGGGGTGGGGAGGAGGTATGCCGGATGCGGCGAGAGACGACTGGGCCAGCGGTGGCGCTGCGGTTGAGGACAGAGCGCAGTGCGCTGGCTGCGGATGGAGAGGACTGTGCAGTAGTCGTGGTGGACGCGGTGGACGATGCGGGCCGGCATGTTCCAGTGGAGGAGCGGCTGGTGCGGTTTGAGACGAACGGTCCGATACGTATATTAGGAGTGAACAACGGTGATCCGGTGAGCCGTGAAGCGGACAAGGCGGCGGAGCGCCGGTTGTTTGCCGGGCTGGCCACTGTCATCATTCAAGCAGGGGAAGAAGCAGGGGAGGGTGCGCTAGTCGCGCGCGCTGAGGGGCTACGCGAGGCGGTATGCACGTTCAGCCTTGTCCCTGCGGCGCCGCGGGCTGCGCTGCCGGCGCCAGTCACTGCGGGCTATGGATCCGCGCTGCTGTACATTCATGAGCGGCGGCCAGCGCCGGTGGGCGGCCCGAAGGACAACGGGAATGCGTTTGACTTTTACTTGCTGAACGCGAACACCAATGCCCGGCTGGGGTGACTGGAGGTTTGGTCTGCATGACGTGTGAACAGCGGGCGGCGTGGTGAATGTTTTTTGGGGGGGCTTGACACGCGGCAAAATATGTGTTATAATAAAACGATTTATGAACGCGGCGTTAAAAACATTCAACGTTATATGCTCTCGGCCTGGGCACCCAGGCAGGCGGCGGGCGCGCGGCGGACGCGGGGGGCGCGCGTGACGAATAACGGCCGGTCATCCATAAAAGATATCGCCAAGGCAGCGGGAGTGTCGCCGGGAGTTGTAGCGATGGTGCTGGCAGGCAACACGAGCAGCACGATTGGGTACAGCATTGCGACGCGGGAGAAGGTGCTGGCGGTGGCGCGGCGGCTGGGGTATCAGCCCAATCGCACAGCGCGCTGGCTGCGGCAGGGGCGGCACGGGGCGATAGGGGTGGTGGTGCAAACGGAGCACGTGATACCGGTAGAGACGCTTGAAGCGATGTTAGTGTCGGCGCGGGAGCGGGGGTTATTTGTGGTGCAGGATCGGATGTCGGCGGGTGGGGGGCCGATGTTTCTTGAGGAAGACAGCGTAGATGGGTTGATTTGTTTTACCGAGTTGGACAGGGGGAGTCTGGCGCGGATACGAGCGCGGAAGATGCCAGTAGTATGGGTGAACACGAATGTGCGGCGGGGGAGGAATGTGATAACGTATAACGAGCGGGGTGCGGCACGGAGGGCGGGGGAGCATTTGCGGGAGCGGGGGTGGGGCGAGCTGGGGGTGATCACGCGGCGTGTGGGGCATTATTCGACGGAGGAGCGGATAGCGGGGGTGAAGGAGGTGGCGCCGACGGCGCCGATATTGTACGCGCCGGTGGAACCGTGGGAGCGCGAGGGGGCACGTGAGGAGCTGGCAGCGACCATAGAGCAATTTTTGCGGGAGCATGGGCGTGTGAACGGGCTTTTAGTGACGAATGCGTTATTTCTACCACCGTTGTACCGTGCGTTGCGAAGGCTTGGACGCACGCCGGGGCGCGATATTGGCGTGGTCACGTTTGAGTGGCAGGATGTGGGGTTGCTCGTGGATCCGAGTGTGACGGCGATGGTGTTGGACACGAGCAATATTGGTCATCGGGCAGTCGAAATGATTCACACCTTAGTTACTGGCGGGTGCACAGAGCGGTGTGTGATCGAGTACTATTTGGTTGAGCGAGAATCCACGAGGGTTAAGGCGCGCTGATGACTAAGGGTATTGAGAACAGATTGTTGCGTTATACACGGCAAGATACGCTGCCGTGGCGGGGCGGGCGCGTTGGCCACGAGGGGGGCGGCGGCATCACCACCAAGAGGAGCAGGAGCATGAATCCACAGCACGCAGTGGCAGCCATGACGGGCATGGCTGCCGGACATTGCGTAACCACACAAGGATACAGAACGATGAAGACGAGGGCAACGAGCGGCTGGTGGGCCCTGGCAGCCGCGGCGCTGGGCGCGCTAATGATGGCAGGGACGGCGTGGGCGGATGTCGCCTACACGAATTCAGCACCGTTTTCGGTGAACACGGTAATCCCGGAGCCGGGAGCAGTAGCTGCAGTGGCGATAGGGCTGCTCGCCATGCTGCGGCGGCGTGGTGCGCGTGACGGGCGGTGGCGGGCGCCGTTAGCGCTGGTGCTCGCCGGTGTCCTGGCATGCGTACAGGCAGTGCGTGCCGCGGCGCCAGTCGTTACTGATGTGACGGCGTCACAGCGTGATTACACGTTCTTGTGCGACGTGTACTATAGCGTGCAAGATGCCGATGGCGACATGGTGGAAGTGGCTTTGTACGTGTCCACAAACTCTGGGGCGAGATATGATGTTTTGGTAACCAACGTTAGTGGGGATGTAGGATACGTCACGACGGGTGTTAACAAGCACATTGTATGGGACATGGGCACGGACATGTCGAACGTGGTGAGCACGTCGGTAGTAGTGAAAGTGCTTGTGGATGATGGATGCCGTTATATTCCGGCGGGCACGTTCAACATGGGGACGAACAATTTGCCTTTCGAGGGTGAGATGGCGAATGCAGGACCGAACCACGCGGTCTATGTCAGCGGCTTCTACATGGGCACATACGAAGTCAGCTACGAGGTGTGGAAGAGCGTGTACGACTGGGCGGTGGGCAAGGGCTACAGTTTTGACAACACTGGGAACTGGAAGGCGGTGACCCACCCGGTGCAAGTGATTAGTTGGTATGATGCCGTGAAATGGTGCAACGCGCGGAGTGAAAAAGAGGGGCTGACGCCGTGTTATTATTTGGACGCTGGGCACACGGTGGTGTATCGCACAGGCCAGAGCAATCTGTGGAGCGGGGCGGTGAAGTGGAACGCGGATGGCTATCGTTTGCCGACGGAAGCGGAATGGGAGAAGGCGGCGCGTGGAGGCTTGGTGGGGCGGCGGTTTGCGTGGAATGATGACAATATCACGCACACTAACGCGAATTATGTAAGCAATCCGACGGTTTACCCGTATGACACCAGCCTGACAACTAGCAATCATCCCACATTTGCGGTCTTACCGACGCCGTATACTGCCCCCGTGGGATATTTTTTGCCCAACGGCTATGGTTTGTATGGTACGATTGGGGACGGGTCGGAATGGATATGGGATTGGCTGGATGCGAATTATTACGCAGTCTCGCCGAGCACTGATCCACGCGGGCCAGCGAGTGGCACGCAGCGCGTGCGGCGCGGCGGCGGATGGAACAGCAGTGCCAACAACTGCCGGGCAGCGGTTCGGTACGGTAGCTTGCCGGATGCGACGGGGTGGAGTATTGGGTTCCGCTGTGCGCGGGGGCGGTAACGGGTGTCCTGGCTAAGGTAATCCCATGACAAGATATTAGCTTTGTGCACTATCACCTAGGACGTACGGGGTAGTGCGCAAGGCGCTGAGAGTCCGTGGACCGGCACGACACACAGGGTGCGCGCCGGAACGGATAGTAACAACCTCACTATGGAGGACGAGATGCAGGCACGAACACTGATCACAATCGTGGCGATACCCCTGGCAATGCTGTGGGGCGCCGTGGCGACACAGGCCCGCTTGATAGCGTATGAGGGCTGTGATTATGATGTCAGCAGCGATGTCACTGGCTTGAATGGCGGGCTTGGGTGGGCAGGCGCGTGGCAGCGTCAGAACGCGGAGGCCTTCTTTTTCGAGGTGGTACCGAACGGGTTGACGTACGCGGATGGCACGACCAATCTTGCGGTGCGCGGGCGTGCGTTCCGTGGCACGTATAATAGCTATAACAATATCAACCGTGGAGTGGCGAAGACAGAATTTGCGCATTTGCTGACCAATGATGCCTCGGGCAGCGCGTACGGGAAGGCGGGCACGACCAACTGGATTGCCTTTCTGGCCAAGTTGGAGGGAGCAAACGTGATAACGGTGGGGCATTTTGGTGTGTTGCAGTTACGCCCGGCGCAGGATAACTGGGAGAAACTGTGGATTGGGGCCCGCGATCTGCCGTGGGCTGGCGTGACGAATCTGTGGTCTATCGGTGGTTTTGGTGCGCCGTACACGGCGTTTCCGAACGCGCAGATTAACAATGGCGAGACGGTGCTGCTGGTGGTACGCGTGGTGTATGGCCGGCCGACGATCGGGTTGATGGAGATAGCGTTGTGGAAGAATCCGTCGCTGGCAGGTGAACCGAGTCTTGCCACGGCGGTGACCAATTATGTTTCTATGACCTACGGGAGCGCGAACCGGCACTGGGACCGGATTGCGCTGGGGGCGTGCATGGTTGACAATCCGGCCATCAAGTTCACGGTGGACGAGCTGCGCATTGGCGAAACGTTCCGCGACGTGTGCCCGCGGACGTTTGACATATCAATGGTGGACCGGCCGGTGAACATTGCGCCAGCACACAATGCGCAGAATGTGGCGCTGCCGGTGACGATCCAGGGGTCAGCGTTTTCGAGCGGGGCGCCGGGTGACACGCATGTGGAGACGAAAGTTACGTTTACGTCTGGTGATGGGGTGGTGACGATTATCACGACAGGGGGACTGACGACGTTCCAAGTGCCTGCGGGGATTTTGAAGCCATCCACGCGCTACACGTGGTCGGTGCAGTACCGGGGCAGCAGCGGGCCACTGTTTAGTGACCCGTCGGCAGAAACGACGTTCACGACCGCGCCGGACGGGTCACCGATGCTGCTTGCGTATGACGGCGCGGCGTATGGGGAGACCCCATTTCCGCAGAGTGTGCACAACAAAGAGGGTGGGAGTGGCTGGCTGGCACCGTGGAAGGGGGCGTGGGTGGCGGACGGGTTTATGCGTGCGGAGGTGCTATCGCCGGGGTTGTTCTATCAATTCCCTGGGTCACTGGAATATCTTCTGAGCACTAACAACCGGTTCCGGACGAGCGAGCGGGGGTTGGATTGGCAAGGCGGCACACAAGAGCGCATTTTGGGCGCATCGCGCATGTCACGCCAACTGGGGACGGATGGCGGGTTACATTTGCTGACCCCTGGGGGCAAGTACGGGAAAGTGGGGACGACGAACTGGATTAGTTTTCTGGCGCGGTATGAAGGCAACACGCCGGGAGAATGGTTTGGTGTGGCGCTGAATTCGATCTTTGAGGACAATTTCCCGTATCAATTTGTGATGGGGAAACCGATTGGCGCGACGACGTGGGGTGTCATGGGGCGGGATAATGCGGTGAATGCCGTATCATCAGTGAGTGCGGTTGATGGCAACACGGTGTTGCTGGTGACGCGGCTGATTCATGGCAATCCGGATACGACGGTCCACATGTGGATCAATCCGCAGACGCGGGTGCAGCCGGCGGAGAGCAGCGCGCAGGTGATCACCAACGTACCGTGGTTTGAGTTCAGCTACATGGATTTTGTGAGCGTTGGGTCACCGGCGCCGCTAGTGGGGATAGACGAGCTGCGGTTTGGGACAGACTGGTCTGCGGTAGTACCGGCGGGGCCGGCGCCGCAGATGCCAGTGGGCACGCCAACCAATGTCACGCCCGCGAATGGGGCGGTGAACGTGTCGTTGACGCCGACGATCGCAGCCACCGCATTTAACGGGGCTGGTCCTGGAGATGCGCACATTGGCACGGAAGTGCAGTTCATCTCGCTGGGCCTGGTTCAATCAGTAATTAGCACGACGGGGATGACGAGCTTGCAAGTACCGGCAGGCATACTACAGCCGTCCACACGCTATACGTGGCGTGTGCGGTACCTGGGCACGAACACACCGAACTGGAGCGAGTGGTCGGCGCCGACGACGTTCACCACGGTGCGGGGCGAGCCACGCCTGATGGCGTATGACGGCGCGGCGTATGTGCCGACAAACATTCTGGGCGGGCGCGCGGGCGGCTTTGGCTGGGGCGCGGCCTGGCAGGCGCAGAATTGGGACACGCTGCCGCCTGGCACGTACTACTTCACGCAGATTGCCGTCACCAATCCGGGGCTGGAATACGGCGATTTGATTGTGACCAACAATCAATTCATGACTACGCCGTACGCCTGGACGTACGGCGCGTGGGGAGACACGGACCAAGCGTGGTTCTCACGCGCACGGCGGTTGATTGGGCTAGATGGGAACATGCATCTGGTGAATGCCAATAACACGTTTGGGAAGCCGGGGACGACGAACTGGGTGAGCTTCCTGGCGCGGTATGACAGTGGCTCGCTGGGCGAGTACGGGATAGATTTTGCGATCAACAATGAAGGCAACAATGAGGGCTTGCTGGCGATCGGGTGTGTTCCGGGGACAGGGCTGCTGGGGGCGTGGGTGCCGGGCACCGCGCTGCAAACGACGAGCACTAACTCGGCGATGGGAGGGCGTGTGTTTATTGTGGCGCGCTTAATCTTCGGGGAAACGGAGGATACGCTGCATGTATGGGTAAACCCGGCGCTGGGGGTGCAACCGTCAGCGGCGAGCGCGACTGTATTGAGCGGCATTCCACATGTTGAGTTCGATCGTCTGGGCCTGCGCGCGGCGAGCGTGGGCGAAGGCACGCCGGCGCCGTTTGTGATGCTGGATGAAGTGCGGCTGGGCGAGACCTGGGAAAGTGTTACGCCGATTATACCGGAACCGGTTGCAGTGCTGGGGTTGGTAGGTGCGCTGGTGTGTTACAGGATCAGGCAGCGTTAAGAGGATGGTGAGGCGACCATCAAGAGGGGCACTGTGTGTGCCCCTCTTGATGCGGGCCATGCGGGTGAGAATGGAGAAGAGAAGTAGCGATGACGCGTTGCGTTTGCTGGTGTTGAAGTGTCGGCATGGTTCGATAATGGTGTGTAGTGGCGGGCGATAGGTACTGCTGTGGAGATGATCAAGAAGGGCGTGAATCATGTAGTGGATTGCGAGCGTGGGGCTACTGGCGAGGGTGAGAGTGGCAATAGGAAAGCACACGTTCAAGAAGGGGGCGAAAGTGGGGAACAAGCATCGCATGGTGTCGAGTTTCACAGCGGAAGCGCAGAATTTTGGCGATGTCGTGGCGAGGGTAGGCCAGGGAACACGGGTGCGGTGTTCAGTGAAGCCGAGAGCGTTAGTGCGGGGGCGGGAGGCGGCCAGGGCGGAGTAGTGAAGAACAGTGCCGTGAACCTCGTGGAGGCTTGTAGAGTCGAGGGTGGTATGACGCAGGAAACGCAACAAGTTCATAGCATTCTGGGGTCTGCATAGATGTGGAGAGGTGGACTAGAAAAGCAAACGGTGTATAACGAGGAGGGAGCGTGCCATTAGTGATGACGTGTGCGCGGAAAATCACGTTGAGGATGAGTTTGTCCAATTTTTTCATCTTTTTGTCGTATGAGCCGCTTGTTCTTGGACTTACAAGTTGTCACAATACTCAATGAGGCATTAGGGAAAGTGGGAAGTGACAGTGC
>JAOACZ010000025.1 GCA_026417575.1 bacterium
ATAAAGAAAAAGAAGGTGCCATTTATCCCAACCCCCAGTCATGGGCGGTTATCAGCGGCGCTGCCCCCCCCGAACAAGCCACAATGGCCATGCAATCTGTACAGCAGAGGTTGGCAACACCCTATGGGCTGATGCTTTGCGCGCCGCCCTACCGGACTACCCCACATCATGTGGTTCGCGCGGTCTTATTCAACGAAGGTACCAAAGAAAACGCCGGTATTTTCTCGCAAACCCAACCCTGGGCCGTGATGGCCGAGTGTATGCTGGGCAATCCTGAACGGGCGTATCGCTACTATCGCGCGTTCATGCCCGCCGCTTATAACGACCGGGCCGAGCTTCGCCAAATCGAACCCTATGTCCATTGCCAGTACACGCATAGCAAGTACAGCCCGCAGTACGGCGTGTCCCGCACGCCGTGGCTGACAGGTACCGCTTCATGGGCCCATTACGTCGCGACGCATTACCTCCTCGGTATCCAACCGGACTACGATGGTTTGCGGATCCAGCCCTGCCTCCCGCGTGAATGGAAGGAAGTACGCGTGCGGCGCATGTTTCGCGGCAAACGCTTTGATATCACCCTGTTGCGTGGAAAGCGCGGAACAGGCGCCGCGTTGGTCATCCTAAACGGGCAGCAGTTAGACACCGCGCTCATTCCCTGCGCGCTGTGCGCCGAGCGCAACGACGTCACTGTCGTTACTGAGTAATCAGAGAAAGGAACCGCGCGTGTCCGGAACTGCGCACACAGGTGAGTTTCTCATACCGCCGTAGTTAACATTTATACCAGTCACCCAGAATGAAGTCAACGATTGAACAGTACGGGTATTTTGATGAGGCGCAACACTGCTTTGTCCTGGTGAATGAGCCACCTCGCAAATGGCGTAACATTCATTACAACACGATCGGTGAGCACGAGGTGTACGCGGAAACGAGCAATCTGGGCGACGGCCCCGTGCGGGTCCGCGATGCACGAGGCATTACGTGTGAGTTAGTCAGTTGGGACGCGAAGTACGTGTATATTCGCGACGATGACGATGGGATCGCCTTTTGCCCCTGGGGAGCTCCAGCACCGCAAGCAGTCGCGCAGCGCTGCTGCCGCTTCTACCCTGCCAAAACCGAAATTAGCAGTGTCTGCGATGATCTGCGCGTAACGCAGCGCGTCTTCGTACCACGCTCCTACGTGATGGAGGTGTGGACGGTGACGGTCGAGAATTTGCGCGACACGCCGCGCAACGTTTCGGTGTTCGCCTACGCCCTGTTCCAGCTTACTGGCTGCGATGCCGAGGGGCGTTTCGTAGGCAAGGAAAACTTTGCCGAAGTCCTCCCTGAAATCGGGGGCACGTTCATCACCAACCGCAACGTGGACGCGCCCTCGCCACGCTTCAAAGGCTATCTGGTCGCACTTCAGCACTTTTTTGCAGCGAATGGGTACCGCGACCAGTTTACGCGCAGCGAGTATTCGCTCGGCACACCGCGATTGTTATGGGGCTGGAACTGCGATAACCAGCCTGGCTACGGTCCTGATTGCGCAGGTGTCGTCCAAGCAAAGCTGACCATCCCTGCGCGCGCGACCGGGCGCGTGGATTTTCTCTTGGGCCAAGCAGAGTCTCCCGAGGAAGTACAACGGCTCCGCTCCGAGCTCACACCCGCACGCATCGATGCACTGTGCGACGAACAAATGGCTATTGAAACCAAACGCGCACAGGCGTTTCGGATCGTCGTGGGGAATCCTCAGTACGAAGGGTTGATCAATATCTTCGTAAAAAAGCAAATGTACTCCTACCTGATCAACAAGAGTGGATTCCGCGATAATCTGCAAACAGACTGCGGGCTAGCCATGGCCGACTATCCGGCTGCGGAAGCAAATCTGTTGCGCGCGCTTGCCTCGCAATATCCGAATGGCAGCGTTCCACACAGCTTTCGCCCGCTCAATCGACTGCAGTATTCTGACAAGCCTGCCTGGATCTTGATGGCCGTCCCGTGGCTGATCAAAGAAAGCGGGCGAATCGAGTTGCTCGACGAACGCGTCCCCTACTTCGAAAGCAACGAGGTCGGTACCGTGTGGGACCACATGCTGCGCGCCATGCGCTATTTAGCGAACGATACAGGTCGCCATGGGTTGTGTAGGCAACATTACGCTGACTGGAATGACGGCTTGGAGGCGACGAAAGAAGCCGGCGAACGGGAGAGTGTCATGGTCACGCAACAGCTGTGTCACGGGGTTCTCGAGGTTGCTGAGCTGGCGCAGCGCCGCGGCGACCGCGCGGTGGAAGAGGAAGCCCTGGCAATTCACCAACAGTTCTACGAGCGCCTGAATGAAGTGGCGTGGGACGGTCGCTGGTATGTTCGCACGATTTGTGAAGATGGGTACAAAATCGGCTCATCACGCAACAAAGAGGGCAAAATTTTTCTTAACACACAAAGTTGGGCAATTCTCTCGCGGACAGCGCCGCCTGATCGAGCTGCTCTGTGCATGGCTGCTGTTGATGAGTTGATTCGCTGTGACCTCGGCTACCGCATTTGCGTCCCGGGCTTTTCAGCCTACGATCCGCGCGTCGGGCGCATGTCCAATTCGATGCCCGGCCACGTGGAGAACGGTGGTTGCTATAACCACGCTGCGGGCTTCAAAGGCGTGGCAGATTGCATGCTCGGCCGCGCAGAAGAAGCCTGGGAGACGTTTGTCAAAGTGGCACCCGATAATCCACTCAACCCAGTGAGCCATTCGGGAGCAGAGCCGTTCTCCTTCGTGAATTCGTACTCGATGTGTAAGTATATTTACGGCCAGGCAGGCTATCCTTGGCGGACGGGCACCGCGGCATGGATGACCATGGTGCTAATTGAGTGGATTTTGGGTGCGCGACGTAGCTACGATGGGTTGCTCATTGATCCCTGCCTCACCAAGACAATTCCACGTGCGCGGGTGGAGCGCACATTTCGCGGCGCACGCTTTCTGATCGAGCTTGACAACACGGCGGGGCGTTGTCGCGGTGCACGCTCAATTGTGTTGAACGGTAAACCCGTGAGCGGCTCTGTTCTCCCAGATCTCCGTACCGGCGTACACACGGTGCAGGTCGTTATCTAGTCGCTCACGCGCGAGATTCGCGTACGCGGGTACCGAGCCATAACAATCTCCTACCCCCGGTAAGTTTTCGCCTCTCCCTACCGGTACGACACGTGAATGAGCTATTGACGCGGCGCAGCGACGGTGCCGAAGGTGTTTGTGAGGCGTTCCAAGGTGGCCCGCGCCGCGTCAGCATCGGGCCCTTTCGGTACAAGCCTCAGGAAGCGCGTCAGCGCGTTCGTGGCGACCGGCTGTAAACGCGGGTCATCCGCGCATACTATTCCGAGGAGCAACCACGCGTCAGGATACTCGGGATACATCTGTGCGAGCCAGGAAAGTTGTCCGATCGCATCGCTTTGCAAGCCCATACATGCATAGATCAAACTCAGATTGTACCACGCGTCGCGATTAGTTCGATCATGCTGCAGTGCGATAAGGTACGCATTGGTCGCGGCAGTCAGTTCGCCCCGACTGGCGTAAATGTTCCCCAGCGTGACAAGCACATGGGGTAGCGCCGTCGTACTCATCGAAAGGGTATGTTGCACCACAGCCAGCGCTAAGTCCGTCTCATTGCGCCGCAAGAGCGCGTTAGCAAGATTGTTAGCCACACGTTGCTTCTGAGGCGCGCGGCGCCAGGCGTCGTACCACAATGAAACTTCACTTCGCCACACACAACTGCGTTGCCACGTCAGAACGATGAACATGGCTAGAATCGCACTACACACGCCGTGTGCCAACCAGCGCCAGCGGCGGCGCCTCGATGAAGCGAACAACGCCCCATACACTCCTCCACCCATCCAAATCACCCCCGCCAAAGCTGGATATGTGCGATACTCTAACATCAGATCTGGGGTCGGCATAAACGAGGACTGTGGCAGCAGTGCCAATAAAAAGAAGCCATACCCCCACGCAAACATAGGCACGCGCCGGCGCCACACCCACGCCAGCAGTCCCAGCCCCAAAAGCACCGCGCCCCACCCGATCACGGGCGCACGCCACAGCGTTGTCATCACCGGGACGTCATGGTCTACTGACAGACCTCGCGGCCATAGCGCAAGCGCTAAGTAACGGCCCACCACAGTGATCTGTGTAATCGCGTAGGTGATCCGCGTCAGGTCCGGCGTATGCGCGTGTAACGGTCCACCCACGCTGCGCAAATTCACCCACACCGCGGGCATGTGCCAACGACTAAGATGCAAGAACAACACGACCGGTAACGCGCAGATCGCCAGCCCGACTATCACCCACGCTACGCCCCGGCGCCAACTCCAGCGCCCTCGCTCCGGTGTCCGCAGGAGCCACAGAAGCCATAGCACAGCGAGCGGCGCACTGACAATCGTCTCCTTACAGCACAAACCTATGGTCAACCATGCTACGACGGCGAGCCAATGCCACTGCCGCCGCGCGGTCGGTAAACAACCCCTCACCGCGCTCAACAACATCGCCATGTAGCATACCGCCATGCATAATGCCGCGCGTTGGGAGAGATAAATAACTGTTTGCGCCAGCATTGGGTGCAAGCCAAAGAGTAATGCACTCACTAACCCAACCGGTCGCGCAGAGAGACCTTGCAGACTGGCAACGCGCCGCCGCTGAAGCACGTAGACCATCCGCACTGTTAACCCATACACCAGCGAGCTAACCGTAACGTGAAGCCCCCAGTTAACAAGGTGAAACCAGACAATACCCGCCGGACGCCATCCGCCCCACTGTAAACGCGGCAGATTCGCATTGGCCAACAGCGTCAAATACGGAATCCAACGGGTGGGATAGCGCTGGATCAGTACCCGTGGCGGCGTGAGGTAAAAGTACGGCGAGGCAAGATCGTTAAAATCATCAAATTGAAACGGGCTGCGAAAACTCGGCCAGTACGCAGCAAGTGTTAACAACACGATCACGACCACCGCCGCGCACACATGATGCCGCCGGTGCCACTTCACCAGTACGTTGATCAAGCGCCGCGCTTCTCCCTTCATGCCTCTGCGGGCGGCTTCTCAAACCACCGTAGTTCCTCATGCAAGCCCACCACATCGCCGATAATGATGATTGCTGGCATCCGGATTGCCAATTCATTCTCCTCGACCCGCCGCGCAATCTCTCCTAATGTCGCAGCGATCGTGTGTTGTTGCGGCGTCGTGCCACAACACACTATCGCCGTCGGCGTGCGCGGATCACGCCCATGTTCGATCATCTTTTGCACGATCATCCGTAGATTATCCAAGCCCATGAAAACTACTAACGTGGAAACCCCAGTGGCTACCTTGGCCCAGTCAACGTCAGTGTACTTTTTGTTTAAATCCGTATGACCAGTAGCAAACGCTACCGTGGACGAGTAGCCACGATAGGTGAGCGGAATTCCAGCGTACGCTGCTGCGGCGATCGCAGACGTAATGCCAGGGATGACATAAAACGGGATCTGATGGCGCGCCGCCGCACGCGCAGTTTCCGCACCCAGTCCAAATATGAATGGATCTCCCTCCTGCACCAGCCCAACTGTATGACCAGCCTGTGCCGCCGCGATAATCCGTGCATTAACCTCCTCCATCAAAGCAGGATTGTCCGTTAGTGTTTCCTCAAGACGCACGCGTTCGGCATCCGGCCGACAGTGATCAATGATGTACTGCGCTACCGTGGCATCATAGAACACTATGCTGCATTTGCGCAGCGCCTTAAACCCCTTGATCGTGATCAACTCTGGATCACCAGGGCCAGCGCCAATGATGTACACGCAGCCACTGCAAGGTGGAGAAGTCGTCATGCGTGCCCCTCCCAGAGCTTAAAGGAAACTACCGTATAACTGCCGGAGGTCACAGCAAATTATAGCATAATCCCAAGCTAAGGAAAAACACGTACACCGCGTGCCGCGCGGTTTCGTTAGCCACTTACCCCCAAACGTCGTGATCGCACCACGTGCCCGATCGTCTGGAGCAGCAGCGCACCGCCATACACTCGTTGCTCTGCCCCACCTTTCCCCATCCCGCACGCGCATGCCACAATGCGGCGTACGATCCACTCTATCTCCTGCGCTTGCCTTCTCCTGCACAATTTGCTACACTCATCCTGGCTAGTCACCTGGTCACCAGAAACATTTGCATGTCCAAAACGACCGACCAGAAACCGCGCGAGAGCGGTCCCGCTGCCAAATGGGTGGGCTATCGCCCAGAAATTCGTGTCTTGGATTGTACCATCCGTGACGGCGGTTTGATGAACGATCACCGTTTCTCCCTTGACCTCGTGCGCGCGGTCTACCAGACATGTTGCGAAGCCGGTATAGACTACATGGAGGTAGGGTACAAAGCCTCCCGCCACATCTACGCACCCGACGAATACGGCAACTGGAAATTCAGCAGCGAAGATGACATTCGCCGCGTTGTCGGCGAGAAACAAGGTGCGGTGAAAATCTCCGTCATGGCCGACGTGGATCGTACCGACTACCATGAGGACATCCCGCCCCGCGAGAAAAGTGTCGTTGACATGGTTCGCGTGGCCTGTTACATCCATCAGATCCCCACTGCTTTGGACATGATCAAAGATGCCCACGACAAGGGCTACGAAACTACCGTCAACTTAATGGCCGTCTCCGTTGTGCGCGAGCGCGAGCTCGACGAAGCCTTGGAGCTCTTCGCTGACTCCGAAGCCAATGTCCTCTACCTTGTCGACAGCTTCGGTGCACTTTACAGTGAGCAAATCCACTACCTCGTGGGCAAGTACCTCCGTTACGCCCGCCAAAGCGACAAACAAGTCGGTATTCACGCCCACAACAACTTGGAACTGGCTTTCGCCAACACAGTCGAGGCTATCATTAAAGGCGCGAACATGCTTGACGCCAGCTTGGCCGGCCTTGGCCGCGGCGCCGGTAACTGCCGCATGGAGCTCCTCCTTGGCTTCCTCCACAATCCTAAATACAAACTGCGCCCGGTCCTCAAGTGCATCCAGGAACACATTGAACCGCTGCGCAAAGACTTGTTGTGGGGCTTTGACCACACTTACATGCTCACCGGCTTCCGCAATCTGCACCCGCGTGCGGCCATCAAGCATAATGCCTCACCTGAGGCCGTCGATAAGGTCAAGTTCTTTGACGAGCTGGTGGATGAACAGTAAGCGCCGGAGCACGTGCCATGAACATCGCCGAGCGCTGGCGTGCCCTTGAAGAGGACGTGGCCCGCTTCGCGCGCGGCCCGGTGACCATCGTGGCCGTCACGAAGCAGCGCCCGCTGGCAGATATCCGTGAAGTCCTCGCCGCCGGCGCCCGTGTCCTCGGCGAAAATCGTGTTGAAGAAGCCCGCGCCAAATTCACCGAATGGGATCCACGCCGCGACCTACCCAACCTTCAACTCCACATGATCGGCCACGTCCAGTCCCGTAAAGCCCGCGACGTGGTCGTTCTGTTCGACTGTGTTCAATCTGTGGATTCACGCCACCTTGCAGAAGAACTCCACCGCCGCTGCACTGCCGCCCAGCGCTCCCTCGACATCCTGGTCGAAGTGAACATGAGTGGCGAAACGCAAAAATACGGTGTCGCTCCCAGCGAGGTCCGCTCACTCGTCGCCACCTGCAATGCTTTGCCCTCCCTCCGCCTCCGCGGCCTCATGACCATGGCGCCCTTCACCTCCGATGAAACGATCCTGCGTCGTGTCTTCAGTGGCTTGCGCCTGTTACGTGACGCTCTCGCCAGCGAAGGTCTCCTCCCCCCCAACGCGGAACTCTCTATGGGCATGTCGAATGACTACCGTATCGCCCTCGAAGAGGGCAGTACTATGATCCGCATTGGCACTGCCCTCTTCTGCCCACCTGCTTGAGGAGTTGCCTATGCCTCACGATGAAAAATTTGTCGTTCAAGGTGGCTACCGCCTCGCCGGCACGCTCGACGTCGCTGGCAATAAAAACGAAGCCCTTCCTGCCCTCTCCGCCTGCCTCCTCACCAGCGCGCCTGTCACCCTCCACAACGTGCCTCTCATCGGGGATGTGCTCGTCATGGCTGACGTCCTCCGTGGCATTGGCGCGCGCGTCTCCCCACGCCCGGATAATCCCCATACCTGGCAGATCCAGTCCACGCACGTCCAAGCCGACGAGCTTGATCACGCCCTCTTTCGCAAACTCCGTGCCTCGATCACGCTTGCTGCCCCGCTCCTCTACCGCTGTGGCAAGGTCACCATCCCCATCCCTGGCGGTGACAAAATTGGTAAACGCCGGATTGACACTCACCTTCTCGCCCTCCAGGAAATGGGTGCCACTGTTTATGAGGAAGAAGACAGGTACTTGCTCACCTGTCGTGATGGCCTGCGCGGTGCAGACCTCTGGCTCGACGAAGCCAGCGTCACTGGCACTGAAAACATCGTCATGGCTGCCGCTTGCGCCCGCGGCACCACTACCATCTATAACGCCGCTTGCGAGCCTCATGTCCAGCAACTTTGCCACCTCCTTACCCACATGGGCGCCCAGATTGAAGGCATCGGCACGAACCGCCTCGTCGTCCACGGCGTCCCCCAACTTGGTGGCACAGACCACACCATCGGCCCTGACTACATCGAAGCGGGCAGTTTCATCGGTCTCGCCGCTGCCACCCATAGCGCTCTCACCATCCGCAATGTCCCCTGCGCTCCTTACCGCATGATCATCAAAGCTTTCGCCAAGCTCGGCATTGAAGTCGAGCAGGTTGGCGCAGACATCGTCATTCCTGCCCACCAATCTCGCACCATTGTCCATGACTTTCGTGGTGCGATCCCCAAAATCGAAAGCGCACCCTGGCCCGGTGTCCCCGCCGACCTCATGAGCATTCTCCTCGTCACGGCTACTCAGTGCCAAGGAACTATCCTCTTCCATGAAAAACTCTTCGAAAGCCGGCTCTTTTTCACTGACCGCCTCGTCGACATGGGCGCACGCGTCATCCTCTGCGACCCCCACCGTGCCATAGTCCAAGGACCCACTCAACTCCACGGGCAATACTTGACAAGCCCCGACATCCGTGCTGGTGTCGCACTCCTTATCGCCGCACTCTGCGCCAAAGGTGAAAGTGTCATTGACAACATTTACATGATTGACCGCGGCTACGAACACATTGATCAACGCCTGGCAGCCCTGGGTGCTCGCATCACCCGCGTCACCGCCTAACCACCATGACTCCTCCTACTCGTCCGACCTGTCCGACCTAACTCCCCCCATGCAGATCACTTTCCTCGGCGGCGCCCAAGAAGTCACCGGCTCAGCGCATATCCTCGCCACCCCGCGGGGCCGCATCCTGCGCGACTGCGGCCTCTTCCAGGGTCACCGTAAAGACGCCCGCACCAAATGCGAAAGCATCGGCCGTCTCGCTCAAGATATCGATGCCGTCCTTCTCTCCCACGCCCACATTGACCATTGCGGCAACCTCCCTACCCTCGTCAAACACGGCTTCCACGGCCCCATCCACGCCACGCACGCCACTGCTGACCTTTGCACCTTCATGCTCCGCGACGCCGCCCACATCCAAGAAAAAGATGCTGAGTACATCAATGCCCGCGCCGAACGTAAAAAAATGGAGCCCGTCGAGCCTCTCTACACACTCGATGACGTCGAAGCAACCCTCTCCCTCTTCCACACCCACCACTACCATCAGCCTCTCGACCTCACGCCAGACATCCGTGTCACCGCCTTCGATGCCGGCCACGTGCTTGGCGCAGCTCTCCACCTCTTCGAAATCCGCAACAACGGTAGCCTCCTCCGCCTCGGCTACGCCTTCGACCTCGGCCGCAAAAATCTCCCCATCCTTCGCGACCCCGAACAACTGACCGACCTCGACGCCCTCGTCATCGAAACCACCTACGGCAACCGTTACCACCGCGACATTGCCCAAACCGAAGACCTCCTTGCTGGCGTGATTAACCGCGTCTATGCCCGCGGCGGCAAAATCATTATCCCCTCTTTCGCCCTCGAACGCGCTCAGGAAGTTCTCTACACCATCAACACCCTCTACTGCAAACAACGCATCCCTCCCATACCTGTCATTATTGACAGCCCCCTCACCGCGCAAATCTCCGCTGTCTTCGCCCGCCATCGCGACCTCTACGATGAGGAAACCCTCGCCCTCGAGCAACGAGGCTGCGGCATGCTCAATTACGCCCATCTCACCTTTATCAGCGACGTCGAGGACTCCAAGGCCCTCAACCACGACCCGCGTCCCATGGTCATTATCTCAGCCTCCGGCATGTGCGAGTCTGGCCGCATCTTGCATCACCTCAAAAATAATGTCACCGATCCGCGCAACGCGGTCGTCATCGTTGGTTATCAAGCCGAAGGCACCCTCGGCCGCCGCATCGTCGACCGCGCCACCGAACTCAAAATATTCGGCATGATGTACCCCATGCGCGCCGAACGCGTCGTCCTCAACACGTACAGCGGCCATGCAGACCGCAACGACCTCCTCGCCTACGTCGACGGGGTGGGAACGCGCTGCCGCACCTTCATTCTCGTCCACGGCGAAGAAAAGGCCATCCAAGAGTTTGCTGCAGCTGTGCGTGAACGGCGCCCTGACGCCCGTGTCGTCACCCCCGCGCGGGGTGACGTCATCACCTTGTAAAAGCTGAACCTATAGCCTCCCTGCCCACGCGTGTTCGCAGGTCGAGCGTGCGTCATAACTACCTCAGAGGTTCGCTTTCACAGGAACCAGCTTCATGCAAAATTGGAACAACGCTCCCGCCCTCCGACCGCTGGCAAACACGCATACTCAGCAACGACACGTAACACCTACCTCATTCTTGGCATTAACTCATAGCAAGCTCGCCACCATCGACGATAACGTGCAGCGTCGCGTTCACACAGTAGCCCTGCGAACAGCCCGCTAATAAAGACGCCGCACGGGGCCAGCTACTCAGAGAAATGTAGCCACCGTGCGGCGTGAAGGCACCGAACACACCCGCGCCACGTATTTCACCCCAGGTATCATGGCGCGGGCACCGTGCGCCTAAGTCCACGGGAAAATTAACCGGTGTACTTCCAGCCCGCGCACGTGATGATGTTTGCAGCGGGCGCAAATGCGGTTGAAGCGCCCGTGTGCATTGAACGCGTGCCCACACTTTAAGCACACGCGTTGGATGCGCTTGAGAACAACGGGGAACACGCCGTACCCCTCGGTTGTCATTATAGTCGCTCTGTTCATGCGTAGAAGGGGGAGCATTACTCATGCCAACCCTTAAGCTGCTCTTAATGAGTTATTTAGGTTCCACAATCGAACCTTCTTGCGCGGGGAAATCGCCGAATCGTCCCCGCGTGTGCCGCCCAGCTCCCACAGACGCGGAGAATTAGACGAATAGGCTCGTCAACTGGAACGTGGAAACATCAAACAGTCCCCGATCCGTTATTTTTAGCTCCGGGATCGGGGTAAGAGCCAGGAAAGACAAGGTCATGAACGGATTTTCCACTCCAGCCCCCAACGCCCGCGCTGCAGCTAGAAGGCGTTCCTGGGCACGCACCACCTCCGCTAGCGGTTGGTCACTCATCAACCCAGCGATGGGCAAAGGCAGTAACGCCGTGACCTGCCCGCGCTCAACTACCGCAAATCCACCCCCTGCCGCTGCCACTGCCTCCACCGCACTCAGCATGTCACGATCGTCGGCTCCCGCCACAATAATGTTGTGCGCATCATGCGCCACCGTGCTGGCAATCGCACCCCGCCGGAGCCCTAAGCCGCGTACCAGCCCGACCCCTACACGCCCGCTCGCACGATGTCGCTCAATCACGGCAATCTTAAGAAGGTCTCGTCCAGGGTCGGCCACGACGACACCCTCACGCACAGGAGCCGCTGCAGTCACAGCCCGTGTCACAATTTGCCCAGGTACGACCTGAATAACACGCACCGTGGACCCACGCGCCGGCACACGAAACATTCCCTTGTCAAGCGGCGCAAGGTTCATCGCGCCCGCTGGGGGTGGCGGTGACGGCGCAATATCGGCCACACACACGCCCTCCCGTGCCACCAGCCGGCCGCGCCTGAAACACAGCTCCGGCCGACATTCCTCCAACTTGTCCGTGAGAAAAAAATCAGCGTAGTAGCCAGGTGCGATCGCGCCACAGTGGGCCAGGCAATAGCGCCGCGCCGTGGTAATGCTTGCCATTTGCACAGCCGTTACGGGCGGAATGCCGCTCGCGATGGCAACGCGCACGGAATGATCCAAGTGCCCATGCGCAACGAGAAAATCCGGATGGCGATCGTCACTGGCTAACGAACAATTCCACGCATTTGCCGGAGTCACAATCTGTGCCAATTCAGCCAAATTACGCTCAGCGCTGCCCTCGCGCAAATGCACGTGCAGTCCTTTGCGCAGTTTCTCGCGCGCTTCCTCCGCGCTGGTGCTTTCGTGATCCGTACCCACGCCGGCAACAATGTAGGCATTGAGCGCCAGACCAGAAAGCAACGGTGCGTGGCCATCCGCGATCTTCCCTCTGGCGAGGGCGGCGCGGCGGAGCATTTCTGGATCGCCACTCACCACGCCTGGAAAATTCATCAGCTCGCCTACACCTGCCACGCCCGGCTCGTTGATCAGCTCGACAAGGTCGTCCGCCGTCAGCACCGCGCCAGCTGACTCAAAAGGCGTAGCCGGGACACACGACGGAAGCATAACCGCAATCTCCAAAGGAACGCTCCGGGCGCACGCAAGCATGTAGCGAATCCCCGCTATCCCGTGTACGTTGGCAATCTCATGCGGGTCAATCACTGCTCCCACCGTGCCGCGCGGTAGGACCGCTCGCGCAAACTCCGCCAGGGTCAGCAACGTGCTCTCCACATGAATATGCGCATCAATGAATCCCGGCACGAGAAAACCACCCTGGGCATCGATCTCCTCACGCCCACTATACTCCCCGAATCCCACTATCACCCCATCGTACACACCCACCGTCGCAGGCATTATCTCCCCACTCAACACGTTGACCACACGCGCGTTTCGAATGACCAAGTCACACGGCACGTCGCCACGCGCCGCGGCCACCCGCTCAGCAAAGGATGATGTGCCCATCAGGACTAGTCTACCAGGAACCCGACCTCTCGTCAACGCACCAGTTCCGCGCGGCCTGACTTATGCCCCGCCAGAAAGGAAGTTCCCGTCACTCCACACGTCCGTCGGCGCCGGATCGCTGTGCCGAAACAAACTCTTGCGCGGAGATGCGCCTACCAGTGACTACACGACAACTATGCGCGAAAAAAGTCCTACCCCGATCGAGAATTCCTCCGACCCCTCTGCGACCCGCCCAACAATAATCCAGCCGCAACCTCACTCGCCCGGAGCCGAGAACGCGCGGCGCGGCCTCGCCCCGGGAGCAGCCAACTGGTCGGGGCGACTGGATTTGAACCAGCGACCTCCAGCCCCCCAGGCTGTTGCGCTACCAGGCTGCGCTACGCCCCGGCCAACGGGCTCCAGTATACGAAATCACACCACAAAATGCAACCACATAGCGCTCCTTTACACCTGCGTTCTGCGTGTATTTACGCAACGGGTGCTGGCCCCTGCAACGTATCTCTGCGGAAAACGCAAACGCGCGACATCGCATCCTCCCAACAAATTCATCTGACACACAGTGTCGTCTGCAGTCGACAAAAATGTTGATTGGGAGAGGCACCGGCCTCGGTGCCCGCTTCTTCACGCGAACACACCGTGCACGAATCCAACCGACATAAACCGCCATTTGCAATCGCCAAAAATTGTTGATTGCACGCGCGTAGGGCATCAGTGCCTAAATCTGCATGTGAACTTTGCGGGCACTGTGCTCCAAGCCCTTCGGAACATGTCACTGCGACATGCAGCTTCTTCCTCCCTTCACGCGCAGGTAAACTAGACGCTGGACTGCCCAGTCGCCGCCTCTCAAATGCACACCCAGCTCTTCACCGCCCCTAAAGTGGCCGTGCTCGTATCAGTGCTGTTCAGCGACCAGCGCCGAGAGCTGGGCGGCAGTGCGGAACCCAACGACCTTCTCACGAACAGAGCCATTGTCGACCACGAGCAGCGTAGGTACCCCCTGAACCTGATACCGCTGTGCCAGCTGTGGAAACTTGTCCACATTCACTTTCACTACGGTCAGTCTGTCACGATGTTGCACGGCGAGCTGATGCACTTCGGGCATCATGCGCCGGCACGGGCCACACCAAGGGGCAAAAAAGTCCACCAGCACAGGCCCTTGCGCATCCGTGACCAGGCGGTGGAACTCATCCTCAGAACGCGGCTCGTACACATTCGCGGGAGGCGGCCCGGCTGACAGCGCTGCTCCTTCCCCAGCGCTAAATGTATGCGCGATCATTATCCCTAGGAGCGCGCCGAAGACGGCGCCGCTCCATGGTGAGCTCGTTAGCGGGCATGTGCCGGTGCTACACCGCCCGAGATACCCTATGCTGGCACCAATAACCGCGCCCACAACACCGCCGATGACTATTCTTACAATCATTTGTTCCCTCGTGGAGTTACACGCTGCGCGTGAGCATAAGCCGCCTGACGGGCCCGCTGGCGCAGCAAGGATCCAACACATCGCAGCAGACGGCCCACACATGGCGAGCTCCAGCGATAGAACACGTACGTGCCGCGCTTCCGCGTCCGCACCACACCCGCGGCGTGCAAGTGTGCCAAATCACGCGACACGCTTGCCAGGGAGCTCCCTAGTGCCGCGCGCACGTCGCTGACGCAGCGTTCCCCATACGCAAGTTCTCCCAACACGCGCACGCGCCGTGGATGCGCGATTGCTTTCAGCAGTTGCGCTGCCGCCACCGCGCGCGCAGCCGTCGTGACACGTCCCCTGCGCGCGCCACACTGTGTAGAACCACGCTGCAATGCCGTCACATTATAAGTGTAGCGTCATGACAGTCAGATGTCAAATGTTGTTGCAAAAAGTTTAAAAAATCTTCCCTACTACCCTTTTTCCTACTGCACTTTTTCGAAGCATTGTGTGTTAAAATGTTTTTACATTTTTGCAATATCTCTGTTCGCTCTACGCAACGGTAGGCGTAAGCGTAGGGACTCCCCCTGTGGCTCGTGACACAGCTGTGGAGACATGCGAGCCTACTGCGGCTGCGGAGGTGTCTAGACCGCTTTCCTCGCCATCTCCCAGCGGGTGTGAGCACGTCGGCCACATGTGCGTACAGTCCCTGGTTCAGCAGGACAATGCGGTGAGGCGGGAAGCGGCGGAGGTTGTCGGGGAAGCGATACACGATTGTCAGATCAAGCTCGAGAGCATTGCGCCGTGGGGAGGTTGACCGGCGCTGGTGTGCGGATGAGTCGCAGCTGGCGAAGTAATTTTCTAGCCAGGCAGGGAAACGCTGAACGTTGACGCAGGTAGTATGCGCTCAGGAGGTCCCGTGGCTTTTCAATCAGTAGGTTTTTTGCTATTATTAAAGACGGAGCGACCACGCTCGTAGGCGACGCGCGAGCGGGCCTGTAGCTCAGCTGGTTAGAGCAGCGGACTCATAATCCGCGTGTCGTAGGTTCAAATCCTACCAGGCCCACCACCTTGTGACACCCTGCAACCAAGCAAAGCGACGTGTGTACCCCACGATTATATGCTATCTTGTGCGTTCCGGTCTTTCGTCAAGAGAAGCCAGTTGCCCGACCGGGGCAAGGCGCTCAGCGAACGGTCGCTGCTGGCCCGGTTACGCCGAGCAACGTTAGAAGCTGCGTGATATTATCGAGGATCACATCAGGTTGCTCGTCGCGCAGAGTGCCGAAGCCGGAGCGCAAGTAGACTGCATGCATGCCAGCGCGGTGGGCCGCGCTGATGTCGGTGTAGTGATCGCCAACCATGAGCAGCTGCCTCGGAAGCAGCTGCCAACTGGCAGCGACATGCCACAATGCCTGCGGATCAGGCTTCATGACCGGCAAGGTATCGCCGCCAATCACCGGGTCGAGGAAGCGTAACAGATCGAAGTGGGCGAGAAGAGCGCGGGTAGCCGCTTCGGGTTTGTTGGTGATCAGCGCGCAGCGCAGGCCGGCAGCGCAGAGTGCGGCCAAGGTCTCATGGGTCCCAGGATAGCAGCGGGTGGCATCCGTCAGATGGGCCGCGTAGTGCTGCTTGAAGCGCGGCAGTGCCACATCGATGTCCACATGGGCGAGGTCAGCGAGGGCGCGGCGCACAAGGTTCCGCGCGCCGTCGCCGACGAAAGCGGTGACTGTTTCTACAGGGAGCGGCGCGGCGCCGTAGTCTGCGCGGAGCAAGTTGACGGCCGTGGTAAGGTCAGCGCGCGAATCAATCAACGTGCCGTCGAGATCGAAGAGGACCCCGCGCACGTGACGGTACAACGGCAGGGTAGTCACAGATGGCCAGAGAGGTAAATGGCAATGAGCAACCAAAATCCCATCAATAACGCGGCACCCAAGCCGACTAATCCCAGGACCGACATCTCATGCCAGAGCGGGGGTACCCGCGCGAGGAGCACAATCGCGGAACTGATCAGGAGGGAAGCGACAACAATCGCAAACGCCATGCGATTCGCATCGCGGTCCCAGGTCTTCATCACCGGTTCCAGGCTTTTCGTTTCGAGATTGACCTTGAGCTCACCGCGGCGGATGAATTTGAGCAAGGCGCGAATCTCTTCGGGCAAGTCGCGCACTAAGCGGTACACTTCCAGCGAGGTGTGATTGATGTCTTCGAGGATGCGCCGGACGGTGAAACGTTGACGGACGATGCGGGCAACGAACGGCTCGGCATGCGTAATGAAAACAAAATTGGGATCGAGCCGCCGACCTAGACCTTCAATCGAAACAAGTGCCTTAATCAAAAGATAAATTTCTGGAGGCAGTTTTATGTTGTGCCGAATGAGCAGACTGAGTAAGTCATTAAGCAACTCACCCATGTTGAGTTGGTTGAAGGGGATGTAGGCGTAGCGATCAATGAAATCAGCGAGGGCACGTTTGAGGCGCGCAGGATCCTTAGTTTCGTCAGGGTTCGTAGCCATGTGAAGGACCGTACGCGTCAAGTGGTCATCGTCGCGTCGGACAACGCAGACGAGGAGGGTGGCTAAGTCTTCCTGCAAATTCTTATCAAGACGCCCCATCATGCCGAAGTCGAGGAAGCAAATGCGCTCCGGGCCCGTGACGAGTAGATTGCCGGGATGAGGATCGCCGTGGAAGAAGCCGTGCTCGAAGATTTGGGTGAGCACGGCATCGGCACCAATCTGGGCGAGCGTCACCGTGTCGTAGCCCAGCGCGCGGAGCTCGTCCATTTCGGAAATTTTGATGCCCGCGACAAATTCGCAGGTGAGAATCACGCGCGACGAATAGTCGCGGAAGACACGCGGTGCCTGGACATGGGGATTATCACGAAAATTTTCGCTGAAGCGCTCGATATTGCGCGCTTCGACGTGATAATTCATCTCGTTGTCCAGCACGCGCGCAAATTCCTCGACGATGGCCACCGGCTGGAGGGGTTGCAGGTCGGGAAGGTGCGCCTCCGCGAGCCGCGCCAACGTCAGCATGATTTCGATGTCCACTTCAATGATTTTTTGAATGTCGGGGCGTTGAACTTTGACCGCCACGGGGGTGCCGTCGGGGAGGACGGCGCGGTACACTTGGCCAATCGAGGCGCTGGCGATCGGTGTGGGATCGAACTCTTTGAAGAGCTGATCGAGTGGTGCTTCCAACTCGCTCGTGATCAAAGCCACCGCCTCTTCCGTGGGAAAAGGCGGGACCTCATCCTGTAATTTTTGGAGTTCCTTAAGGAATTCCTCGGGGATGAGGTCGGGGCGCGTGCTCATAATCTGCCCGAATTTGATGAACGTGGTGCCCATCTCTTCGATGATCATGCGCACGCGCGCGGCACGCGGGATCTGTTGAACGTGCTCAACGGGGCGCTGCATCAGCACACTCTTCCCCAGTTCCAGGTAGTAGCGCAGATTCAGTTGATCCACCAGGTCCTGGAACCCGTACTTAATCAGAATGCCAATCAACTCGCGGTAGCGGTTGACGTGGCGATACGTACGGGCAATGGAGAAGAGTGACGGCTTCACGCGCCGCAGGGAGGCGGCTTAGGCAGAGGGCGGCGCTGCGGCAGGCTTGCGCGCTTTGCGGCGTGGCCGCGGCGCCGCTTTTTTCGCCGCGGCCGCTTTGTACGCCTCGAATTCTTTGCGCGTCACCGGATAGACACGATCGACAATGTCCTTGATGAGGGCGGAGATGCGCTGATCGAGATCTTTGCGCGTTGCCTCGCCGGTACGGATGAGATTTTGCACAATCGTGCGGCTTTCCTTCTTCGTTACACCGAGTTGCTTTTCGATCGTGGCGGCTAACTTTTCAGCTTGCTCTTTGCCAGTTACGCCGAGACCCAGTCCGAGCGCAATGGCTTTGTTCAGGATATCTTTCATGCATGCTCCTTACGAACTGTTAGGCCGTATCGTGCTACGAAGATATTATACCAAAACCAGCCGCAACGGAGAGGTCCTGCATAAACGCAAGCGGCTTTCTCATGGTCGGTAGTGTCCTGCGCGATTCAACGCGGTCCGTGCTACCCGCCGCGCACTGCGCCCCGGATGTGCGTCTGGCGTTGGTGGAAAACATCCAGCAGTGGATGTGACGGTGACAGTCTGACAGCCTGACCAGTATGACGAAAAGTTTTTGGAAGACTACTGTGGCGCATACGCCGGCGAATATGTGTGACACAAAAAGGAAGGCCGCACGGTGTGCGGCCTTCCTCTCGTGCACAAGGACGTTCGCTTAGGCGACTGCCTTCGCCAACGCCGCGCCGGCTTTGAACTTTGCCACGCGTTTGGCTTTGATTTTAATCTTCTCGCCCGTGGCGGGGTTGATGCCCATGCGCGCATTGCGCTTGGCGACAGAGAACGTACCGAAGCCAATCAGGGCAACACTCTCGCCCTTTTTGAGCGCCTTCGTGATGCTCTCAGTGACGGCGTCGAGCGCGTCAGCAGCGGCTTTCTTGGAGATGCCGGCCTTCGCCGCGATGGCATCGATTAGATCAGCCTTATTCATTCTACCTCCTTCTGTTGTAGTTAAAGGCCGTCTCGTCAGCCCGGCTGGGGCACAATAGCCACAGGCGGGTAGGTCAGGTCAACGAAACCGCTATATTGTACTCTTTCTGCGGTCCAAAGTCAAGATCTAGCGTGGTGATCGGCCTTGAAGACCCATTGTGGTATTGTGGTACTGATTAGGAGACCCGGGTGCGTGCGTGCCGGGGAAGTATATAAATAATTGCGCAGAAATTACTTACGTTCTGCCGCGCCGCCGTGCCGTGCGTCTCTCCACCCTCTCTCCTCCAAAATGGTACAATACGTCTAACGACACGACGTACACTGAGTAGCTACCAGCAAGGTATGCATATGCGGTTCCGATATACGAAAACAGTATTCCTCGGTGGTTTTATGAGCGTCGCATGTGGGCATGCCTACGAAGCAGCGTACACTCCCACACCGCGTGGTCAGGTGCTGGTACGGCAACTACCGCCGGCTACTGTGCTGGTCACGCGCGTCGAAGCGCCATACTTTGCGCACGCTAACCAGCTGTTCCGACGCTTGTTCGCGTACATTCAACGGCATGGCATTGCCATGACAGTACCCGTGGAAGCACGAATGAATCCAGCGGAGATGTGGTTCTACGTGAGCCAGGCGGACATAGGCAAGTGTGTGACGAATGACGCGCTGGTGCAAGTCGTCAGCGTACCGCAGCGGCACGTTGTTGCGCTTGGGGCCCGCGGAGGGTACACAGCTGCAAATTTTGCCGAGACTGCGCAGGCATTGCAAGCGTGGCTTGCTGCGCATCCTGCGTATCGCACTAATGGTGCCCCGTACGGTGTGTACTGGCATGGGCCGTTTCGCTTGTGGTTTTTGAAGCACTACGAGGTGCACATTCCGATCGAGGCGCCGGGGCCATGAGGGCGGGCGAACAGCGAGCATGGCGGGGTGGAGGCTGTCCGCGGCTGTGGCTTTGTCTTGTGGCGGCGGGTCTGCTGCTCACGGGCTGTGCGGCGTTGCGGGAAACGCCGGAGGGGTTCGCGCCGCTTGACGAGCGTGAAGCGGCGCGGGTTCTTGCGCAGCTCGCGGCTGCGACCAACGGGTGGCAGCTCGTCAAATTTACCATGGCGTGCCGGGTGGATTTGCCGGAGACAGATACGCATAAGGCCCGCACGCAGAATTTCACGGCGACGTGTGTGTGGGAACCAGGTGCGCGGCTACGGTTTCGTGTGCGGCGCTATCAACTCACGGTGGCAGATATCTTGTACGACGGAACTAATTGGTATGTCACGGATGAGGTGCATCAACGCGTGTACCGCACGGGCCAGCTAGGCCGCGTTCGCATTGCTGACATCCCGCGTGTCTTTTTTCGCCAGCTCGAACAACTGCCACAAGGCTGGATTACTCCGCTTGAATCGTACACCGTCGCCGCCTCCCCCTCCGCCTATCGCCTGGAGACTATCACGGACATCTTTACACGTCAGATGATTTTCCCCCGCCGTAGTCCCCTACCTTCCGAAGTGATGATGAGCACGCCGCAAGGCAGCGCGATCTACGCGACACTATCCCCACCCGATTTGACAGTCACGCCGCACGCGGCTATGTTTTTGCCAATGACGACTGGCTATGAGTATTACGACCTCGACCGCGGCGAACGTCTCGGCCCCTGAGGCACCGCGCGCCTTTACAGAATTCACTCTGGCAGAAGCGCGAGCGTGGTGTACGTCGCAAGGGTGGCCCGCCTACCGTGCGGATCAACTGTGGCAAGCTTTGTATCGCCACGCCATCACGGATTATCAGGCGATCACTGCCGTCCCCGCGCCGCTGCGTGCGCAGTTGGTGACGCTGCTTCCCCTCTGCTCCAGTGCAGTCTCCGCTGTCGCCACCAGCGCTGACGGCAGTGAAAAGCGCGTCCTCAAGCTGGCAGATGGCGAAACCGTGGAGAGCGTGTGGATCCCGATGGGTGCGCATGCCACCGTGTGTGTATCGTCGCAGGTGGGTTGCCCAATCGGTTGCCGCTTTTGCGCTAGCGGCATGGATGGGGTGGCGCGCAATCTTACCGCGGGCGAAATTGTGGAACAAATCGTTCATGCGGCTCGCGCACATCCGCGCTGCGAGATCAACAACGTCGTGTTTATGGGCATGGGCGAGCCACTTTTGAATTGGGCCCAGGTGGCGCGGGCTATCAGAATCATGAACGACCCTCACGGGCTCTGCATCGGCATGCGGAGAATTACTGTGTCCACTGTGGGCATACCACGCGGCATTCTGCGCCTTGCTGAGGAACTACCACAGGTGAATTTGGCCGTGTCGCTCCATGCTGCTGACGACGCGCTGCGACGGAGATTGATTCCGCGCTGCCCCTGTAGCAACGAGGAATTGCTGCAGGCCCTGCGCACGTACTACGCCCTCACGCGCCGGCGCGTCACGTTCGAGTATGTGCTTCTGCACGAGGTGAACGATCGTGTCCAAGACGCGCGTCGCCTTGCCGCATTGGTCAAAACAGTGCCGTGCAAGGTAAATGTGATTGCGTACAACGAGGTACCTGGCGCACCGTTCCGTACACCACCTGCGCGTGTGGTCCACGCGTTTGTGGAGGAACTTTGCGCGCGCCACGTCACCGCGGTGGCGCGGCGGCGTAAAGGGGGCGACATTGCAGCTGCGTGTGGCCAATTACGGCGTACTTTTCACTCCGTGGCCATGCCTGTCGCATAGCAGCACGAGCTACTCCGGCGCCTCCCGCCCCAAAATTCCCGCAGCCACCAATTCCGCGCGTGTGGGGAATGAACTCTGCGCGCCGGGAGCCAAGACACTCTGCGTCGCAATCGCGCTTGCGACACGCACGGCATCACCGAGTGGCCAGCCCTCCCCGAGCAAACATGCCAGGCTGCCAATGAACGCATCGCCCGCACCGGTTGTATCCACCGCGCGCACCTGTCGCGCCGGGACGTGCACCACCTGGGTTGGATCGACTAGCAAGCTCCCCCGTGCACCCAGTGTCAGAATCACTCCGCGCGGGCCGCGCGCCAGCAGCGCCCGCGCCGCTGCCTCACATTGCGCAAGCGTTTCCACCGGCATCCCTGTTAACAGCGCCGCCTCATGCTCATTCGGACAGAAAAGATCGCTCAGCTCGTAGCAAGCCGCGGGGAGCGACGGACGCGCTGGGGCAGGATTGAAGATCGTGCGGACCCCGGCGTCACGCGCCGCACGCAACGCAGCAAGTGTCGGTTCTAACGGAATTTCTAACTGGCCAACCACCACATCAGCTTGGGCAATCACACTGCACGCCGCAGTAACTTCCTCACACGTCAGCTGATCGTTGGCTCCCGTCACGATAATGATCGCATTGCGCCCTTCCGCGTCTACCGCGATGGGCGCCACCCCCGAGGCAACGCCGTCCGCTTGATACACATAGGTTGTGTGGACGCCCCAACAGCGAAAATTCTTGAGCATATCCTCACCAAACACGTCCCGTCCCACCTTGCCAACCATCCACACCTCCGCCCCCAGCTTTGCCGCCATTACGGCTTGGTTCGCTCCTTTGCCGCCAAAGCTTGTGATGAAGCGCGTGCCGTGTAACGTTTCGCCGGGCTGGGGGAAGCGTGGTACGTAACTCACTAAGTCCATGTTGCACGCGCCGATGACCACCACGCGTGCACGTCGCGCATGTGAATCCGCCATGGGATCCTCCGAACGGGATTAAAAGCTTGTATTCGCGTGTGTGACTTCAACGCCCTCCACGCAGGTAAAGCGTGGCACCACGCACGCCTGGGGTGTGCGCCGGCCGTATGTGCTTGAGACATTCACTGTAACGGTCTCGTGGGAAAGCCACGCCACGTGCGCAAAAATATGCCCAAGCTTTTCTGTTATGCGCACATTGTACGGCACAGTAACGCCTCCCTCTTTGCGCAGCAGCAGTGCACCGAAGCGCGAGCAACAAGTAACGATGCCTTCGGTTTCATGAACCACATTCATGTAGTGCAGTTCCGGCACGTAGAGGAGATCACGCTCACGCGGCAAGGCCAGTAATGCCGCAAGAGACGCAATCCGCTCTTGGCCGGGCGCCAATGTCAAACTGAGCGCAGGAACACTATGGCCCGTTTCACGCTCGCGAAATTCATCGGCGCTGTCACGATCCCAGAAAAAGCCGTTGAATACTCCACGGGTGACCAACGGGAAAGGATGCCGTGGCACTCCGTGGACGTCGAATGCGTACGGAAATGTGTCGCGCTGTGTCGGATCATCCATCACAGTTATCTGGGGTGAAAAAACCTGCGTACCAACATGCTGTTCTTTCAAAAAGGTGCGCTGCCGGCGACAATTTCCACCATGGAATCCGAGCCAGCAACACACCAGCAACAGTTGCGCGGTTGCCTCGCGCCCGAAAACGATATCGTACCGGCCGAGGGGTAGCGCGCTCGCAGGCGCATGTTGATACGCGCTGAGCAACGTGGCGAGTTCGTCGCGCACAGCACTAGGGTGGAGCTGCGCCGCGCGGGCGGCGGATTGCGTACTTTGCAGCTCCCAGCGTTGGCGCGTGTGCGCGAGCACAAGCGAAATCCCCGCGTCCGTCAAGGCGTGCCACCCGACCTCATCAGATAGCGTGTTTGCCGTGCCTTCCCACACTGCCCCCCATGAGCACATTCCTGCTACCACATGCTCGGCACTCTCTAGGCCCTCCACTGCTGTTTCCACGTACGCAACCATCTCTTGTGAGGACAGCTGACACAACGCCGGGTCGAATCCCGCGTCGTCATCAGGCAAAGGCGCGATGGGAAGGAACGTGCGCGCATACGAGGTGGGCGTGGCGTGGCGAGCTATGTCATCCGCCTGGTGCACCGCTGCGTAGAGCCGCTCTCGCTCGTCTGGCGTCGCCATCACCGTAGCGCTACCACGCGCATTGCCGCGACACGCCGTGACGGTCAGCTCAAATAGCTCTTCGCGTGTGTTGAGCGATACCGCGGAATTTGCCAGGCGTACCAAGGCGCTCTGCTCGCCGTGCGCCCACACTTCGGCGGTTATGTTCTGCGCTCGCGCATACCGGACGACGTCGTGCAACAGCGTGCACACGCGCTCCTTTTGAACTTTTGTGTCAACAATCATCATCTTTCCGTGCTCCCTTGGTTTTCTCGGCTTCCCCGGCGAGCCTGCCTACCGCCCAATGGGGACATTGTCAAACCGGCACACAGGCACAAAATGCCCAAGGTGCATAATCTGACTCGGCAGCCCTTTCCCACAATTGGGCACAAAAACTAGCTCGCGCGTGCGCTCGTCGCCCACCGCGCTCAGCGCGCGCCAGAACGGCAACGTCTCCATGCCATACGTCGGATTTTTGACCACGCGCGTTTTCACGCCATCTTCCACCAACCAGCCAATCTCACACGCAAAGTGAAACTGTTCGCGGTTTGATCCGATCGACCATGAGCGTGCCCCATCCAGGACAATGCCTCGTTCAGTGTGTGCGATGATGTCCTCAAGCGTCCCATCCGTGCCGGGATCAATGTTAATATTGGTCATGCGCTCCAACGGCACACGATTGAATCCACAGGCACGTGCACACCCGCCACTCGCTTCAAAGACTGTCCGCCCAGCTTTCTCGTTCGCTTCCACAATCGTCTGCCGCGAAGTGATCGCGTTTTTAAGAATCCCTCGCTCGATCAGTACGTAGTTTTGGCAAGGAATGCCATCGTCATCGTACCCAAAGCTACCCGGCGAGTTCGGCAGTGTGGCATCTGCGCGCACTGTCAGTTTCTCCGAACCGTACTGGAGTGTCCCGAAATCTTCCAGCCGTACAAACGAGCCTCCCGCATACGATAACTCGTACCCCAGGATGCGGTCAAGCTCCAATGCATGCCCAATCACCTCGTGGGTTTGCAAAAACATAATCCCCGGTAACAAAATCACCGAACGCGTATCCTGTGGACATTGCTCGGCGGCGAGAAGCTGGCCTAATTCCTCGACCACCCGCGGCGCGTGCCCAGTGAAGTACGCCGGATCGTGAAACGCTTCCCAGCCCCGCGTGCCCACCCCCCTATTCCTCAGCTCATACGACCGCTCCTGCGACATGCCGTTCGGCTCAACGCCAATCACCACCATGCGCGCAAAAAGTTCGTGGATCACCTTCTCTATCTCCGCACCATCCGAGTCTAAAAACAACATTCGGCGCCGTGTTGCCCACAGAAAGAGCATGCGCTGCGCCACCCAAGGGCGCGTTAATTGCGCGTCTACGGACTGCAACAATCCCACTTTCTCTTCTAACGGCACGTCAAACGGATCTATCGCGCAGGGCGATTCATAATGACCAGTAAGTGGCGTGCGCGGGGCGAGTCGCACGGGGTATGGCACGCGTTGCGCCGCTACACGCGCATTCTCCAGGGCTGCTTCTGCCACGCCTTGCACGGCCTCCGGCGCACCTGTCGCCGCGAACCCCCACGCGCCGCGGTAAAGCACCCGCACACCAATCCCCGTTGTCACAGCACGCTCAACGCTCTTTAGGTTCCCTTGCACCAAGATGATGCCTTCGTCGTCTTGCTCGCGATAATATCGCGCGTCCGCGTACGTCGCGCCGGCACGACACACACGCTGCAACGCGTCGCGAATGCGTGTTCTTAGATCATTCATGTCATCGCCCCTTGGCTTACGCCGTTATTCGCTTCACAAGCTAAACCGTGCTGGTATTGTAACAGAGACATCCCCGTCGGTCAAATGCCGCAACGGGTTCCCGGAAGAGCACTGCGCCGATGATGTCGTTCGCAGAATGACCTCTGGCAGGCGCGCGCCAAGGCGGCCTCGTGTTACTGCCCCTCGGATCAGAGTGACGCGTCGAGGGAGTGTTCTTCGGAGACTTGTTGGCAAGAGAAAGGTTGTTCTCGTATGGGTGGACGCGGCAACGCCATTGCCACTGTGCGCACTTTCCCAGTGGGCACCGCGCTCGCTACGCTTGCTGAGCACCGTGGATCCGCGAAATTTCCACGCAGCCGCCGGCGGGTCTGCACCGACTGGCGTTCGGCGTTAGTCCAGCAACTGGCCGGTGTAGGCGAAGTCCATGGCCAAGGCCGTGGTCAGAGCGGCCAGGTCCATCAAAGTCTGCTGGAGCTGAGCCTGCGGGAAGCGCAAACGGAGCGTGTGGGCGCGTTGGATAACCTTTGTAAGGATTGCCTCGGCATCCGACGGGCGCAGATCAGACCAGCGCGTCATGCGCGCGAGGAGGAAGTCGCGATGTGTGCGCAGCGCGCGTGCCACTGTCATGCTGCCGCGCAGGGGGATGGGCGGAAAAAGCTCGCGCAAGCGATCATCCACATATCCCTGCGCCGCGGCGCGAAAGCGCTCAGCTCGTTCACCATAATGCTGGCTGAGCAAAGCGGTGATTTTCTCCACAGGGTTGAGGAGCTCGCCACTCGTGATCGGGGGCATGCGCTTGCCGATGCGCCGCATCAGGCGGCTAACATACTGCAGTTTAGCCAGGGCTGGCCAACCTCGATAGCGCCGGCGCCAATTGCTCCGTGGCGTGAGCCACACAGCGAATGTCTCCGCAAAATCTTCGTCAGGATGTTTCTGCGCATACGTGCGACCATGCGGGCCAGAGGCCAGGTGGCGCACAAATTCCCGGCTGGACGGTTCAGGCTTAAACACTTCGCGGTACGGGCGGTGAAACGAGCCAAACACCTCCTGCCAGTCTTTGCGTTCCCATAGACGGTACGCATAATTAAACGCGTGCGCGGCCTCATGACGCAAGAGCATCATGATCAAGTGTGCGTCCTCGACTTCCCCGGTTTGTTCTTCTTCGATGCGCCGCAAGCGCACATCCGCAAGATAAAAGGGAATGCCAATCACAGGCACCTGGTCAGGACAACCCCAACTGTCAGTAAGATAACACTGGGGACGGAAAATAAGCCGCTTGGCCGACAACTCGCGGTACAAGCGCCGAATGTAAGGCTCTAGCAACGAGCCTTCAATCTGCACCCCGAGATCGCAGATGCGCGTGTTCAGGAGCTCGTACCGAGTGGTATCCCACGAGTTAAAACGTGTCGCTGCGCGGGGACTCATGATGATCGGGCGAGCACGCGACGTTGTCTCACGGATGCCGGGGCGAGACTGTCCCAGCCATGACTTCCACTACAACAAGTAGGTAGCGATGAAGACCTGCACATGGCGTGAGGAGAGCATACACACGGTAGTATAGCAAATCCGATTTGACCATGACAACTGGAGCACACGAGAGGTGCGACTGATAACACGCGGATGGACGGCGGCGGCGCGTGAGCTGCGCAAAGGCGCCCGGAGCGCCTACGCGTTGCCCCTCCGCGCACACTACTCAGACAGTCGCGCCTTGCCGCGGCGTTGTGACCAGCGGGCCCGGGCCGCTGGGTGGCCATTGCGAAAGATGTGCGTCTGCTCGTCAAGGCGGCGCTGCGCTGGCACAGGCGCGCGTAGTGCTTGGATTTGAGATGCTACGGTGGGGACTTGACAGCGCGCCGGTGCGCAGGTATAATAGTAACACGATTTAAAAAAAACGTGTTACTCTAACCCTCACCAGGGAGGTTTTGATGACCCGTCCCTTGTTCGTGCTCCTCGTCGCCCTCACCGCTGCTTTTCCTTCTCAGGCACTCAGCCCTGATCTTCTCGCACTTCGCGAGTCAATGCTGGCCGGGTATTACGCCGCTAGCCCGTATTCCTCCATGTGGTACTGGGCCGACTGGTACGTGGACAACACCTGGACGGGCGAAACCCTGGGTACGCTGGATGCCCCCTTCACCAATATTCAAACAGCCATCGTCATGGCTGGCGCAAGTAACTTCGCCGCCAATACAATCAACGTGCGCGACACAGGCATTCCATACGAAGGTCCCCTGGTGTTTCGCAATATGAACGCATTGCGGCTACGAGGCTACGGTGGACGCCCCACCATCCGCTACAGTGGGGCCGTCGGTGCGCACACGATAATGAGCGGCACCAATTACAATTTGGCCTCTGCTTATGCGTGCATGCCACCCGCGCAAGTCGGACTGGAAAATCTGCGCATTGAAAATCATACCACCGCCAGCGGTGAGTGGTATTGCGCTGATGTGCAAACTTGGGTGACGTGGGAGTACAAGTACACCGGTATGCCAGAACGGCTCCGCTACGGAATTACGAACGTCATTTTTGACGGAGCCGGGCGGAATAGCGGTGTGCGCCTGCGCGACTTGGATCAAGGACACATGGTTCCCTGGGGCATTCCGTATGCTAACTTCCACACTAGCCTCGTCCAAGGCTGCGTGTTCGCGCGCTGTAAGACGGGTGTGCGCATCATGTCAATGCAATGTGCCCGTGTGGCCTATAACTGGTTCATCAGCAACGACCTAGGTGTCACAGCGGTGGAGATGACCAACGGCCCCTACAAACGCGCCTATGATACTATTCACGTTGGATACAATGTCTTCGCCTGGTGTGCACAGGATGGCATTCGCGGTGGAATTTACTCCAACCTTGTGTACTACAACAACACCTTCTTTGCCTGCGGCGGTACGGGTACCTTATTTAACGCGGGCGCGTTCGCTTCCTACGGCAAAGCGGGCTTGTACAACAACATTTTTTACGCGAATGGGGCGGCGTGGGTCGCTGATCCGGCAGACACAAACCTGCTTGCGGCCGGCCACAACATGTACTGGGCGAACGCGGCTACAACAGGATGGGAGGCGTTCGGTACACCAGCGTACTTTACCAACCCACTCTTTGTCTCAGTTGATTATGGCGATCCCACCCTTTTCTTGTGTCCGGAATTAAATGGACCTGCTGATGTGCCTGGTTTTGGCGGCGCAACATTCCTGGGGGCGCGCGCTCCGATTCCCGAGCCGGCTGCCGCAGTGGTAGCGTGTTTGTTACTGCTCTTGCCACGCCGCAGGTGAAAAAGCAGCGCAGATGGGGCATGTGGGTGCCAGGCCCGCGCGGCGCGGTACTGGTGATCATGCTCCTCATTCTTGCGCTGTTTAGCCTGATTGCGGTGATGTGGGTCGCCCGCGCAGCGCTCCAGCGCGCCGCGATGCAGGAGTACGTTGACACACTTACCGCACGAACGGCCGCTGATGCCGCCTTAGAGCACGCGAAGGCCGCTCTTTTCGCAGCACGAGAGCTGCCCGCCTGTGTTCAGAGTGCCTGGATTACTCTGCGCTCGTCAGCCGTGGAGCAAGTTGAGTATCGCGTCACTCTGCGCGACACTGGCCGACTTTCACAGAATGAGCTACCTTGGTCAACAGCCTTAGCCTGGCGCGCGGCTCCCGTCGTGCCCACCACGTCAGGTTGGCGGCGGTTGATTGACCCCTGTGTGGCCTCTTCGGACGCACTACGTGCTGCCTGCGCTGCTGCCCTGCGGCAGTGCGCGGAGGAGGAGACGCTCGCCGGCGAATTGGCTGCGTCCCTGGCAGACGCGTATGATGATAATCTCGCTCTCGGCGTGCAACGCGATGGAAGCGTGGGCTTTGAGGGTTTCATGCTCGCGGGCGCGTGGCGCGGCGATGATCGCCTGATCCCCGTGACCCACGTGCTGCGCCAAAGTGCCTTTTACGATCTCGACTACCAACGTGACAATTTTGCCATCTTTGATGCCTTTCCCATTGAAGCCGTGGAGCCGGTGGTAGACGGCGCGGGCCGTACGAACACGCGTGTACGTCTGGCAGAGCGCCTGGCAAATCCAGCGCGTCAGCGTCAATGGGAAGCATTTCAACACCTCTGGTATCAAGTGTACCCGGCGCGCTTCATTCCCCACGCATGGCGCGGCCAGGAAGCTCTGATCGTCACCGAATGTGGTGGCGCCAGCACCCGAATAAGGTTACTCGACAACGATGACTCCTGGCTCTATTTCGAGGGCTACCCCATCCCTGCGTGTGTGCGCGGGCGCTACGTGAGCATCATCCTGTGCAGTCTGAGGAAGAACCCAGGTTGCATGACAGCGGAAGCACGTGGCGCAGTAGATGTGTGGTTTGTGACAGGTTTGTATGCAGACGCAGCTTACGACGTGCAATGGTCCGGCGATGGTCGCGTCGTGAACCCGGGGGTCAAACTGGTTTACGGCGCAGCAGCGCGGTCTGCGCCAGCACGGCGCGTGTATGCGAAGAACGGCGTGGTGGGCTTTGAGGTGCTGCTTTCACCGGAAGTACGACTGAGTGGGGTGCGATTTGCTCAACCGGAGGTAGTGGCCTGGCGCTACACGGGTGCGCAGCCCCTTCAACCAAGTGGTTGGCAATGGGAACGCCTCATGCCTGAACACTTGGTTGACCTTTTGAGTATCCAATCCAATGCACCCGCGAGGGCTCTCGTGCACCCCGGTGCCCTGTGGTTATGGTCTACTGACGGAATGTACCCGGGGAGCTATCGTACTGTCGTAAGCTATGTAGCCCGCGACGAAGCAGGCCAGCTCTTCACTGTGGAAGACACGTGCATTGAGCCATCTCCGCATGGTGGTTGGGCGTGGCGGGTGCGCGCGCGCGTGCAGCAAACTCACGCGTGGGTGGACGGCGAATGGCGCGGGGCGCTCATCGTACGTGCGGCGGATAGTAACTGCCTGGACCGTGCCGCCTTTGCAGTGCTCGACAATACCCACAACACGTTGCTTGTCCATGCAGGGACGTGGGCGACCGCAGAGGAACTTGCCCCCGCGCGCGGCAGTCAGCTCCGCATAGGAGGGCTGGTTGCGAGCCTGCGTCGCACAAAAACTCGCCTCCGCAACCCCCTGGGGCAGGTGTGCGCCGAAATGCCACCCGTGCCCCCTACTCCTCCTCTGTGCACGTGGGTGCAGCTGAATCAGGGAGTCTGGCATGCAGGTGCCCCGCGCGAACTCGAGGCGGTGTGCCCCACTGGCTCGCCGTCGGCTCGGCTCGCCCACAGTCCAGTCTGGCAGCGTCTTCAAGCCACAACACGCAATCCTGAAGCAGTAGCGGCTGTCTTAGATTCGTGGATTGTCCCTCACGGAAGCGACTTGCCCGTGACTGCCCAGCAAGCACCTGGCTCTTGGCTGCCCACGGCGCTCACTTTGCGGCGCACGGGCGAATATCGCTGGCGCTTGCCACGCCTGTATGGCCGCTGGCCGCGCGATTTCTGGCGTGGAGCGGAAGTCATCTTTGCCGAAACTGGCGAGCGTGCTCGTGTCCGGCGTTCTTCTGGCACGTCGCTCGAACTAGACCAACGTGTGCAGGCACGTTCAGGGAGTCGCGCCACCCTCGCGCCTGTCGCGGGCGTAGTCTTTCATGTCAGCAGCGGGGAAGCCGCAGAGGGCTCGTGGGAATGGACTCTGCCCGCCGACGTCTGCCCGCCCTGCGAACTTTACCTGCGCGGCTTTTGTCCTGCAGACACAACCACCGCAGCACGTCTCCACGTCGCCCTTTGGAACGCACGCACCGCTGCCTATGACGACGTACGCGCTGGCACCAGCTTCACCCAGCATGACGTTCTCGACGCTGGCGTTGTGGGCGAAGAGCACCTGGACAGCCAGCGTCGGTTGCGCCTGCGCGTGCGCGCTCGTGGGGGCCCCATCTGGATCCGCGGCGTGTACCTCGTGCCGGCCGCGCGCGCTGGTCACCCGCCAGAACGATTCTACGGCTACCAGTCTGCCGCAGCTGCGGTCACCGTTGAAGCCCGTGTGCGCCGGCATCAGCTCGCCGCCGCGCGGGCGCGCGCCACGGCCTTACTGTGGCGCGAATGGTATGGCCCGCAGGAACACCTCGTCCCCTTCCTCCGCTGCGTGGAGTGGCAGTGGCTGGTGAACGGCGAAGACTAACGCCCGTCACACGCCGCAGCGCTTCTTCATCACCATAATGAGTCTGAGCACATCACCGCTGGTCGCCTATTTTTGCGGATACCGCCGAGCATGAGCTTTCTGATCGTGCCCGTCGGCGACCGCGAGCATGTGTGTCTGGCAGCTCTCTCATTCCATATCTTCTCAGCGAAAATCGCCCATAACGGTGAGCCATAATTCTGTGGCAGGGCGTTGGGGACGACATGTCTCCTCTCACTGTAAATAATCTCGCCGCAGCCCACCCTGCATTACTAAAGCCGGCTTTCATGCGCAAAATCTGAGGAAGAGAGCGACTCCGTGAGCAGGGACGATGCCGGGGATGTCGTCGCTCGGATCGGCGTTCAATCATCATTTTTTGTCGTGTGCAGGCGACAATTTCTGTCAAATGAAAACCATCCGTTGTGCTTCAGTATGATTGACGTCGCCCAGCCACGTGCGGCCCGCGCGGCGCGGGTGCGCGCGCACTGGTACATGGGTGTGAGCTCGGTCCTCGCAGCGCGAAGACGTGCTGTGCAGGCAGGTGAAAGAGTGACGACATCGCGGTGATGTCGTGTAATGTTGTGTGCGTTGCAAAAACATCTGGGCGCCGCGCCGCCACACAGATCCAGCATGGCGATCGCATTCACGCAAAGAGCATTGCCACAGGGCCGCGTCGCGCGAGCCCGTGCGATGCAGTTATGAAAAGAAAAGCGCACCTGGCGCGTGGCTAGGCTGGCGAAAAGGCTTTCGAGTTGGTATAATGTGAGTAGAGGCAATAAATACCTTTTCTTAACAACGGGAGCACCGATGCGTACGTCCGTCACTGCCTTTTTTCTCGTAACTGTCGCCTTCGCGTGGCCGCTGCGCGGCTCCACGGGGAATGACACGTTTGCCAACGCTACTCAGCTTGTAACGAGTAATGCGCTCCTGCGCGGTACGAATACTCTGGCAAGCGCCGAACCAGGCGAGCCCGCCCACAGCCCGGCCGGTGCGCTGCACTCCCTCTGGTGGCGTATTCAGTTCGGCGCTCATGGCTTTCTGACCTTACGTGCCGAGGGCAGTTCCTTCGATCATGTCATCGCCGTCTACACCGGCGCGACATTGCAGACGTTGGTTTCGTTGGGCAGCACGCTCGGCACGGCTGAAGCGTGCCGTGTCACGGTGCGCCCGGGCGCGGTGTACTTCATCGCCATTGACAGTGTGACAACCGGCGTCACGGGGAGCGCACGCGTCCTCTGCCTATATGATCAGTTTTTCACCCACGATTATGATCTCGCGGTCGGCTGGATCCGGCGCGAACCATGCATACCATTTGTGTGGGGCAGCACCGATGCGACACGCGAGGGCTGGCCCGCACCCGGGCAGCTTGTCACCTGGCGCGCTTTCGTGAAGAATTGGTTCTCGAATGCCATCCCCAATGTTTCCTACCGCTGGTTCCTCGATGGTTCAAATGTCGCCAGTGGCACTGTTACCCTCGCCCCGAAAGCCTATACGGAACTCACCTATCAATGGCCGTGGGAGTTTGCCCGCCACGAGTTGACACTTTTTGTTGACGACGAAAATGCTATCGCGGAGCAGTCCGAGTTAAATAATCGCCTCACGATTTACACCGATGCCCTGAGCGTAGGTTTCTGGGTCGAACGCTCACTCTACAACTATTTTCATCAGTATCAGCGCAACCTTGCGATCGGTGCGAACGGGTGGGAAGATTGGGCGCAACGCCACATAACGCGCTGGAATCAAATGTTCGAGAGGGCGTGTTATCCGGAGACGCCCAGCGGGGTGTACGATCGCGTGCGCTTGGACCAACTGCACGTCGTGCACGATGGTGCGTTGCCGCTCAATGGAGGCTTGCCCAGCAATAATCCCGACGCAACTAACCGCACAATTGATCTGCAGTGGGGCTTCAATAACCAGTTACAAAGCATGTACAGCAGCATCTCAACCGTCAGTGACAGCAATCCATTCTACTTCGAAGATTCGCTCTTGCACGAGCTGGGCCATGCGCGCTACTTGATTGACACCTATGGCTTTAATTATCATTCCAGGCCAGAATGGAGCAATACACTGCTCACGGTCCATGGCGCTTTAGCGCTCGACACGCCCTACCTTCCGCGGATTGGGGACGATTCGGTGTATCGTCCTGATTGGTACAATGAAGTCGGCTACGGCCTGATGTCCGGCCCGAAAACGTTGGTCGATCGGTACAGTGCTGCCGCCTTGAATTTGATCGCCGGCCGGCGCGCGACTCACGGCAACATGAACAGCCCTGGTAACATTGGCGTGTACCTGCAGGACTTGCCAAGTAAGAACGTCGTTACCATCTGTGATGGCTATGGTCGCCCGCTTTCCAATGCAACGGTGAAGATCTATCAAGCGCGCAGCATGCCCGCATGGTATGGGAAAACGTACCTGAGCACGCCTGATCTTGTCCTGACAACTGATAGTGACGGGCGTGTGAATCTCGGCCGTTGTCCCTTCAGCTCTGACGGTTTCATTACTCATACTTACGGATTGTCCGAGGGCGTCGCGGTGGTGCAGGTCGAGCTGGGAGACCACGTCGGCTTTGACTTTCTGTGCGCGATGGAGTTCAATCTCGCCTTCTGGCGCGGCCAGACGCAGACTGCTTTGTACCAAGTTTGTGTTGGGCTGATCAGCACCTCTACATACGGCATTGCGAAGATTGTTCCGCCGGATGGTTACACCCTGCCGCGCCCTCTGGTGCAGTGGCCCCATGTGCGCGTTGTTCTTTCTGGGCCGCAGAATGCGCAGAGCGTTACGGTGAACGGTCTGCCTGCCACCTACAGCTGGGGCAAATGGGAACGACAAAATCTCCCCTTGCAGCGCGGCACAAATACTGTCACTGTGATTGCTACCTGGGCTGGCGGCATCAGTATTACACAAACCGTTTCGTACTATCGCTTCGATACGCGCCCGCCGGAGATAGGCCGCGAGGCGCTCCTCTTTCCCGCACCCGGCACGCGTCTGGTGCCCGACGAACAAGTGTACGTTCGGTGGATCACTCTTCGTCTGAATGACGATGGGGATGACACGAGTGTCACGATCAGCCGCGCAAGTGTGGTTGAGCTGAGTAGCACGCAAGAAGTCGCCCTGATTGGGCAGAATTTGAGCAACAGTGGTTCGCGGCTCTGGAGGGTGCCTTCGCTGCCTGTCGACACACCCTTGGCGGTACGCTTTATCGTTCGCGACAGTGCTGGCAACGCAGCGGAGCGTGTGTTTACAGACAATCCGTTTACTGCGGTTCCTGAGCCGCTTGGCGTGGCGGCTCTGCTGGTCCTGGTGCTTGCGTGCCGCCGCGTGGAAGGGTGGTGCGCAGAAACACATCGAGCCGCTTGAAGTAGTCGTCGCCAGTCACGTCCAGGATATCGTTGTGCCCGGCGCCCTCCACCCACCATGCTTGTTTTGGCGCGCGGATGGCGGCATAGAGTGTGCGTCCATGCCAGGGGCGTACAATCCAATCGGCCGTGCCGTGAATTAGGAACACCGGGCACGTGATCTGTGCCACACGTGGCAGCGAGCAAAATTTGTCGCCGGGAAAAAGTGGGATCCGTGTGAGCACACGGTAGGCACTCACAAAGGTGCTCTCCAAGATCGCTGCAGCCGGCCGGCAGGTTAGCGCCAGGTGAACGGCGACGGCGCCGCCAAGCGAGCGGCCATGCACGACGATGCGCGTCGGTGGAATGCCAAGCTGATTCGTGAGATAGGCAAATGCTGCTTCAGCGTCGGCATAGGTATTTGCCTCAGTCGGGCGGCCCGTGCTTAAACCGTAACTGCGGTAGTCATACGCGAACACGCCGTAGCCTAGTTCATGGATCCGCGCAAATAACGGGCGGAGCATTCCAATGTCTTCAGCGTTGCCGTGCACGTAGAGGAGGGTTGGGCGATCCTCTTTTGCAGGAAAATACATTGCCGCGATCCGCGTGCCGTCACGGGCGTTGAAAAAGAGCACGCCTGGATCATGCGCCGCGTAGCTCGCGCGCGGTGGCTGAAAGATCAGCCAGTAGGGAAACGCAATTGCCACAACTGCCAACACGATGTACGCAAGGGCAAGTGAGCGAAGCACCCGCCACGATGAGTACGCGCCTCCGAGAAGCGCGCGCCGTGCACGCGCTGTGCGCCACGCTTTCCCGGCGCTCACGTCGCACCTGGAATGCGCGCACGCAGCGCCCGCACCGCTGCGACCATGTCGTCCGCCTGCGTCACAGCCGTGATGACCGCTACGCGCCGCGCGCCTGCCGCTACCACCTCGTCAATGTTGTCTAACTTAATCCCCCCCATGACCGTGAACGGAATGTGCAGATGCGGCGCGATGGTGCGAATCGCTTCTGGCCCCAGGGCGGCACTGTGTTCCTTCGTGGCGGTGGCAAAAATGGGGCCGATGTTCACGTAATCGGCCCCACCAGCCTGAGCGTCCAACGCCTGCTCAAGAGAATGCGTCGAGCGCCCGATGATCAAGTCGGGTGCAAGCCGACGTGCTGCTTCCAAAGGCAAGTCATCTTGTCCCAGATGCACTCCGTCCGCGTCTACAGCTAAAGCAATGTCAAGATGATCATTAATGATCAGGAGCACGCCAGCCGCACGCGTACGCTCACGGAAACGCTGTGCCATAGCATAGAAGGCACGTGGGCTGGCCTCCTTGTCGCGAAGCTGAATCAGGCGCCCGCCTCCTGCGATTACTGCCTCGAGCACTTCGTCGTTGCTGCGCCCACGCGAGAGCGGCGCACAGGTGACCACGTACAAATCCGGTGCCGCAAACCGTGCGAGCCGTTCGGCTTTCTTGCTTGTCATGAGCCCGTTGCCAGGTAAGTGACATCCCAGTCTTTCCAGACTGGGTCGTAGCCAGCGGCACGAATCGCCGCTGCCACTTCGGCGGCACTGCGCGTGTCCATAACATCAAATTGCTCGCCTGCCTCGTAGGTGTGTGAGTAGCCGGAGGGGCAGGTGCGGCTCGCCGCGCTCATTTGAGTGATGCCAAGGGGAAGTAGTCGATCACGTAAATGTGCCGGCTCGCGCGTGGACAAGACCAAGTGCGCATCCGGAAAGACCAACCGGAATGCGCAGATGATTTGCGCAAGTCCGCGATCGGGCAGGGGATGGGGCGGTGTAAAGCCACCCGCCGCTCCACGCAGCCGCGGAAACGAAATGCTTACCTGTGTCTTCCAGTAGTGCACAGTGAGAAACGCTGCGTGCATCCCTGCGCACCACGCGTCCACGCGCCAGTCGCTTAGCCCGTAGAGCGGGCTTAATCCCACCTTGCGGATCCCTGCACGTGCTGCCCGCTCTAGCGTCCCCACGCGCCAGTCGTAATCACGTTTCGGCCCGCCCAGGTGCACGTCCGCGTAGGTCTTCGGGTCGTATGTTTCCTGATAGCACGTCACCCCGTCCACACCTGCGGCAATCAGTTGAGCATACTCTTCCGTGCGCAGCGGTTTCACCTCCACGCTGATGGATGCAAACAGGGTTCGCAACCGCCTTACCAGCTCGACTAAGTAGTCCACGGTGGCGTAGCGCTGATGCTGGCCACTCACAAGCAACACATGGCGAAAACCCATCTCATGGAGAAGCCGGCTCTCTGCCTCGGCTTCTTCGACGCTCAGAGCTAGGCGAGGAACATCATTGCGTGCGTTGAACCCGCAGTATGCGCACAGATTCTGACAGTAGTTACTGACGTACAGGGGTACGTACAATACCACCACTCTACCAAATCTCTGCAAGGTCAGACTGCGTGCCAAGCGCGCGATCTGTTCCAGGCGCATATCCGCTGCTGGGGACAGCAAGATACGCAAGTCCCCTACCTCCCAAGCCCCCTTCGCTAAGCAGGCGTCCACCTCCGCCACCGGCACTGCCTGCAAGGCCTCCTGCAGTCGTGCCCAGCCCCCTCGTTCCACCAGCGGCCCGATCACTTCTGCGAACGTCCGCGCCCTTTTAATCTTCTCCCCAAGCTCTGTCATGCGCTTTGGCGATGACGCTTTTGACTAAACTCACATCCGCAGTATTCCTGCCGGTAAAAGTGATGTTGCCGCGCACGCGCCGTGCTGCGTGCATACCCGTCCTGTTTTTTGAAATCAAGCGGCAAAAAGTTTGCAAAGCGCTGCCCTACAGCAAAAATTTTCTCTGTTGCTTTGTGCGGGCTCACTGTCAACGTGGTGGTAAACGCGTCAAACCCGTGCTGCGCGGCGTACTCCCCGGCCCGTCGAAGGCTAAACGCAAAGCAAGCGACGCAACGCGCCCCGCGCTCCGGCTCGTCCTCTAAGCCTCGCACGTGCTCGAGCCATGCCGTATGGTCATACTCGTCTTCAATCAATTCAAGGTGGTAGATACTCACCAGTCGCCGCACGTGCTGGAGTCGCACCAAGTACTCATCGCGTGGCGCGATGTTCGAGTTAGAGAAAAACAGTGTAACACGATACTGCTGCTGGAGCAGTTCAATTGGGTGCGGCGCGCACGGCGCACAACACACATGAAGGAGTACCGAAGCGCGCGACTGAGGAGTTGGCACGTTGTTCATTGGGTAGCCTCCAGAAAGCCTGTCAGCGGGCTCGACGCCGTCGCGAGGAACTGTTCACGTCCGAGCCCCGCACGATACGCCTCACGCCCTGCTTCGACTGCCTTGCGGAACGCGGCCGCCATCGCCACCGGATCGCCTGCAACCGCAATTGCCGTGTTCACCAAGACCGCGTCCGCGCCCAGTTCCATCGCTTCCGCCGCGTGTGAAGGCGCCCCTAAGCCCGCATCCACGACTACCGGCACGCGCGCCTGCTCGATAATAATCTGCAGCGCATCGCGCGTGCGTAAGCCCCGGTTGCTCCCAATGGGCGAACCCAGCGGCATCACCGTCGCTGTCCCAACCTCTTCTAGCCGCTTCGCCAACACCGGATCAGCATTAATGTAGGGTAAAACAATGAACCCTTCTTTCACCAAGATCTCTGCCGCCCGCAGCGTTTCCACAGGATCTGGCAACAAGTAACGTGGCTCGGGTGTCACCTCCAATTTCACCCACGCGCCGCACCCGGCCGCACGCGCCAAACGTGCTAAGCGTACCGCCTCCTCCGCCGTGCGCGCACCCGACGTATTGGGCAACAATGTGTAGCGCCGCCGGTCAATCACGCTCAGTAAGTCATCTTGCGGATTGTGTATGTCCACCCGGCGCAACGCCACAGTCACAATTTCGGTCCCCGACGCTTCGAGTGCCGCGCGTAATACCGCCGTCGAGGCAAATTTGCCTGTCCCGACGAGTAGCCGTGACGTAAATGCACAGCCGGCTATGACTAATCTATCATCCATGGTATTCTCGCCACATGTGTCACAGTTACGCCTTAACCGCCCCCCACAAACCGCACCAGCTCTACCCGATCATCCCCCTTGAGAACAGTCGTAGCGTAGGCCTCGGGCAGCACGATTTGACCTGACACCTCTGCTACTAGCGGCGCTTGTTCCAACCCAAGCAATGCCAGCAATTCAGCGAGAGTGAGAGTATCCGGAACTTCACGTGGCGTGCCATTCACCACGACCCTCATGGCCATTGTCCCCAGGCGGGGTTAGCTTGCTTCTTAACATCATTTTCATTGTAGCACACCTCCGCATGGCTGTCAAACGCCTGACACCATGGAAAAAGAGATGCGGTGACGCTAGTAGGGGCCAGGTAGCGTCTTTCCTCCAATAACGCCTCGGCGTACAATTTTGTTCCAATTCCACAAGATCAGAAGGGTGCTGAGCCCAGATCACCGTGAAACATATAAACATACACCAACGCGTCCCACGTGCCTCACAGCGTACGGGGTCTAACCGCTTAAAAAAAAGCTGCTGGCGGCGTCTCATCAAATGTGTGACACCGTTTAGCAGCCTCACGACGGCAGTTCCTATTTTGTTATAATTTGTCCTAATCAGGTGCGCACTTTGTGCTGGAAGCAAGGTTGGCGAAACGATAGCATAAAGTTATACAGGTCCTTAAGAAGATGAGGGTGAGTTGCATGAGCAGCGGGAAGATCTGCAGTGAGCCGTGGAGCCCACCGCGGGCACGCGGGGTGGCGTTAGTGGCGGTACTGTCCGTCCTGACAGTCCTGGCGGTGTTGGCAGCGGCGTTTGCAGTGTTGATTCAGTTGGATGTGGCCAATGCGAATGCGCAGGTCGAGATACAGCGGCTGAATTTGCTGGTTGAGTCGGGAGTAAATCACGCGGTTGCGGTGATTCAGCAGGCGCAGGCAGCTGGGGAGAAGATTTCGACACTTCCTCAAAGTAGTCTTAGGCGAGCATTCGGGGCATTTTCGAGCGGGGCGGAGGTGGAGGATGCACGGCGAGCACCTGCGCCAGGCGGAGGGCGATGGATTGAGGTGAAGAACAGCCGCGGGATAGTGGAAGGGCGTTACCGCGTGGCCGTGGAAGACGAGGCAGCGAAGGTGAACCTCAACACAGGTTTTTTGTTAGACCGTTCGCGGGGCGCAGGATGGTTGCCAGGAGAAGTGGCGTTGACCTTTGCCAGCGGTCTGCCCTCGCAAATCATGCAGCGTGTAGTGCATTTTCGCTACGGCGCGAATCTGGTGCCAGGGGCACGCGGGGATGATGATGCCAATAACGTGCTGCTGATGTCGGATGGCATTGACAACAATGCCAACGGGATCGTTGACGAAGACAATGAGGGTGTCGAGGACCCAGGTGAATATTCGCCGTATTATCCGAAGGGCGACGACCGGCGCTTTACCAGTCTAAGTGAGGTGCTGAGTGTCCTGTTGAGCGGCCCGTTCCGATTGACGGTGGAGTCGCGCCGGCTGATTCAGCGGGAGATTCCGCGACGGACGACACTGTATTCCATGGACATGCCGGGGTCGGCGACGCTCCCAGACGAGGATCCGGCAGATGTGAATGTGGTGAATCCGCGGCAAGCGCGGCGGTTGATCGGGCGGGCGAACATGCGCACGCCGCTGGCTGGCACGCAGCGGG
>JAOACZ010000041.1 GCA_026417575.1 bacterium
GAGTTAAACTACCGTTCGACGCCGGAGATTCTGGCGTTAGCGAACGCGAGCATCGCATGCAACAGACATCGGCTGCCGAAAGAGTTACGTGCAGTGCGGGCGAGTGGGCTGAAGCCGGCGTATGTGGTGTGTCGTGATCACTACGTGCAGGCGCGTTTTATTGGCGAATTCATACTGCATTTACTTGACGAGAATCGGCGTTTGAACGATATTGCGGTGCTGTACCGGAGTCATTGGCACGCGCTTGAGCTGGAATTGGAGTTGCGAGCGCGGAACATACCATACCAGGTACGGGGTGGGATACGTTTTTTTGAGCAGGCGCACATTAAGGACGTGGTGTCTTTTTTGCGGTTGGTTCAGAATCCGCGAGACGAGCTAGCGTGGCGGCGGTGTTTGCTGCTGCTGCCGCGGATAGGGCCGCGGCAAGCGGGGCGCGTGTGGGAGCAGATTGCGCAGGCGGATGATGCGTGGGAAGAGGCGCGAGCGGTGACGACAATCGAGGTGCTGGCTCCTGCGGCGCGGCCGTTTTATCAGCAGTTGATGCAGCTGTTGGAAGAGCTGAGGAGTTTGGGGGCACCAGGGGACATGATTGATGCTGTGCTGAACAGTTTTTACGGAGATTATCTTGAGGCGCACTATGAGGGTGCGGTATTGCGGAAAGAAGACATTCGGGGTCTGGCGAACTTTGCGGCGCAGTACCAGACGTTGGAGGCATTTTTAAGTGACGTGAGTTTGGCGGGGGAATTCGAGGGAGAGACGTGCAAGGCGGGGCCAGAGGAGCAGGAATTTGTGATCTTGTCGACGGTGCATCAGGCGAAGGGTTTGGAGTGGCCGGTGGTGATCATTCCGTGGTTAGCGGATGGGCGGTTTCCGACGGACTTAGCGATAAACACGGAGGAGGAAGAGGAAGAGGAGCGGCGGGTGTTTCACGTGGCGACGACGCGAGCGAAGGACGAGTTATATTTGGTGGTGCCACAGATGTACTACTCGCGTGGGGTGCAGACGATGATGAAGCCGAGCCGGTTTTTGACGGAGATCCCGGCGGGTCTGTATGAAGCGATGGAGTTATATGAGGATTTACCGGAGGTGACGGTAGGCAGGCGTGGAACAAGGGAAGCGATACGGGCGAGGTGAGATGCTGGAGCACGAAGAGAGCAGTGTGGTGGCGCAGGGAAGGAGTTGGTCAGAGGTGGGGGGAACTTTAGTGAAGGTTAGGAAGGGGAAGTAGAGCGGGATGGTCGAGTGCGGGCGTGAGAGGGGGAGGCAGGTGAGGATGAGTGGGAGAAAAGAGTTGTGGAAAGGAGGCAATTTCGGTATAATTTGGGGACAGGCCATACGAAGAGATTGCGGAATGGTAACGAACAGGAGAAGATCGAACAATGGATGAGAGGACACGGATAGTGGTAACGGGGATTGGGGCAGTATCGCCGGTGGGGGTAGGAGTTGAGGAGACGTGGGAGGGGTTAATTGCGGGGCGGTCGGGGATCGGGCGGGTGACGTTATTTGATGCGAGCAAGTGTCGGACGCAGATAGCGGGTGAGGTAAAGAATTTTGATGCGACGAAGTTTGGTTTTAGCGAGCGAGACGCGCGGAGGTACGATCGGTCTGTATTATTGGGGGTAGCGGCGGCGTACGAGGCGATTAAGGACGCGGGGTTAGATTTTGCGACGCGGGGGGGAAATGAGGATGTGTGTTGCATTGTGGGGACGGGGATAGGTGGGATAGTAAACATCGAGAACACGACGCGGGTGTTGGTTGCGGAGGGGCCGCGGAGCGTGACGCCGTTTTTGGTGCCGTCGGGGACGCCGGAAGTGACGGCGCACACGATCGCACTCCATCATGGGCTGCACGGGGCGACGTTTGGGGTGAACACGGCGTGTGCGTCGGGGAATGAGGCGATAGCGACGGCGTTGCGGCGGCTGCGGCAGGGACCGGAGGTGATTGCGATTACGGGTGGAACGGAGTGTCCGATATGTGAATTATCGTTAGGGACATTCGGGAACATGAAGGCGCTGTCGTCGTGGGATGGGGATGGTGATCCGACGCGGGTATCGCGGCCATTTGACAAGCGGCGATCGGGTTTTGTGATAGCGGAGGGGGCGGGGATATTGGTGTTAGAGACGTTAGCGCATGCGAAGAAGCGTGGGGCGCGGATTTACGCGGAGCTAACGGGGAGTGGGCAGACGACGGATGCGTACCATTTTACGGCGCCGGAGCCGACGGGGACGTACGTGGCATTGGCGAAGCGGCGAGCGTTGGAAGACAGTCAGATCAATGCAGAGGAAGTGCAGTACGTCAATGCGCATGGGACGTCAACGCCGTACAATGATTTGACGGAGACGATCGCGATTAAGAAAGTGTTTGGGGAACATGCGAAGAAGTTGTATGTGAGTTCGACGAAGTCGATGACGGGGCACATGATTGGGGGATGCGGGGGTGTGGAGGCGGTGGTGTGCTGCAAGGTGATTGAGACGGGGATCATCCCGCCGACGATCAACTATGAGGAGCCGGATCCGGAATGTGATTTGAATTATGTGCCGAACAAGGCGATTGAGTGTCGGGTACGTGTAGCGATGTCGAATAATTTTGGGTTTGGCGGGCACAACACGGTGATCGTGTTGCGCAAATTTGAGTGAGTGAGAGGCGGTATCGGCGAGTGATAATGGTGTTTCGGCGCGATTTACGCGTCGAAGACAATAGAGCGTTGCGGGCGGCTGGGGAAGCGGCGAGGGAGGTGGTGCCTGTATTCATTTTTGATCCGCGGCAAGCGGGGCCGCATGCGTATCGGAGTGAGAACGCGGTGCGGTTTATGTTGGCGTCGCTGGGGGAACTGGAGGAAGAGATTCGAAGGCGGGGCGGGCGACTTGTGTACTGGCGTGGGGAAGCGGAGCGTGAGATTGTGGGGTTGGCGCGGGAAGCGCGGGCGGAAGCGGTTTATTTCAACCGTGACTACACGCCGTTTAGTCGTGCACGTGACGAAGGGATGGAGCGAGCGTGCCGAGCGGCGGGGTTGGATGTGCACGTGTACGATGATGCATTGATGCATGCGCCAGGGGAGGTGCTGAGCAGGAGTGGGAGGCCATACACGGTGTTCACGGCATACTTACGGCGGGCGGAGC
>JAOACZ010000046.1 GCA_026417575.1 bacterium
GTCGGCAGCGTCAGATGTGTATAAGAGACAGGTTCCATTGTAAGCAAACGCATGAGCAGGCTTCTGCGCTGGAGCTGTGCGGGGCATAGCACGCTTGACGAGCACAAGAGAGAAAGGTGCGTACGTCACGAGGGCAAGAATGGGACGGTTGAAGACACTTGACCGACGTTGCGATCGGGGCCCACAAGTCAGTTAGCTCTTGTCGAAGGATACTACGCGTAAACTCTGGCAGGAGATGCTGAAGATGTTTATTATATGCCAATTCAGCTGCGTAACGGACTATAGGTGACTGGCACTGCCAATCGTCCTGCGCGTTGGGCGGGTGGCAAAGAGCCGACTGGGTGGTAACTCTCTTTCAGCACACACAAAAAAGAAAGCGCCGGCAGGTACGCCGGCGCTTTCTTTTGTTCACACTACTGCAGCCTTACTTCGCAGGTGCAGGCACGCAGGTGGGTGCCGCACACTCCATGCGATCAAGCCAGATCGGCTTTACGCACAGGGCGTTGTAGGGATTTCCATCTTCGGGCAGCAAGCCGAGCGTCAGGAAATCCGCCAAGCCGGCAAACAAGCGGCAGACGCCGAAGATGACGCCCTTCACCGGACCTGTGACGAGCCCAGCCAGGCTGTACTCTTTGACATCCAGCACAGTCTGATGGAAGACCGCCGCGGGCGAGACCACCATGTTGTCCATGCCACGCGCCAAGCCCTGAGTGATCAGATCGCCCGTGCCGGCTACCGCCGTCAGAACCATGCTGACCGCCAGAATGAGACTCACGATTCGCTTCATACGTTGCTCCTTTTACTGGGGTGATACGGTGTTGTTACTGACTCTCCATCAGTCACTCATCGCGCACTATTATAGCGTTTCCTGTTGTTAATGTCAAGGGAATGAGCTTTTTGATTGGATCCTTCGGCTGGTACGCACTGTGAAAAGGCTGCTTTTACGGGGACTGTCTGCTGGCTCGGTGAGCATAGATAGGCCTTGTCCAGGACAAGGCGAAGGCGGTCTCTGCGAGGTCAGTGGGGGAAGCCGGGCGAGCACGCACTTTGCGGGTTCACATCACTTATCGCGTGGAGGCGCCCGACCCGGTTCCGTGGTTGCCTGCGGTTGTTGATGGGGAACCTACTTTTGAGTTTCAACCTGCGAGTGCTGCCGGCTGCCTTTTATACGGTGAGGTCAGCACGGCCCTTGCCGTGTTAGCTCGCCTTGCGCCTTGACCGTGTTCCGCATTGATGTAGTGCTGGAGTATGGCATCTTGCGACGGTTCGCCTGCTGAGCGCTTGACTTCCGTTCAACCGGATGCTATCATGGCGAGGTGAACGCAGCTCTTTTCACAGCCACGCTTAAGGAACGGCATGAGGACGCGCACCTTTTTAGCTTTGCTTGCTGCGAGCACAGCGCCGTCAGTGCTTGACGCCGCAACAGCAGGCGCACCTGCAGTGGTAAGTTCGACACTCGATGACCAAACACGTGTTGCGGTAACGGTGTATAATACGGATCTCGGGCTGGTGCGCGATGAGCGGCGGATCGTGCTGCCTGAGGGGAGTTTATGCTTACGGCTCATGGACGTAGCCGCGAGGGTGCTGCCGGAGACGGTGCAAATTGAGCCGGTGACAGCAGGACCGCGATTGCAGGTACTTGAACAAAATTATGAATACGACCTCTTGTCACCCGAAAAGGTGCTTGAGAAGTACGTGGGGCAGGAGGTAACGATTGTGCGGCGCAACGAGTTTAAGGACGAGGCCATCCCGATCAAGGCGCGGCTATTAAGTTACAACAACGCGCAACCGATTTATGAGATTAAGGGAACCATCGTGCTGTACCAGCCGCATGCGGAGACGATTCTGCCAGCCCTGCCGGAGAATTTAGTAGCGCGGCCCACGCTAACCTGGCTACTGGAGAACAGTTTTACGCAGGAACAAGTAGTTGCGACCACGTACCTTACCGAGGGGATGGGGTGGAAAGCGGACTACGTGGCGGTGTTAGGGGGTGACGAGCGCACGATGCGCATCAACGGCTGGGTGACGATTCAGAACAACAGCGGGACAACCTTTAAAAACGCGCAGCTGAAGCTTGTCGCGGGAGACGTACAGCGCGTAAGTGCGGGGCGGGGCGGCGTGGAGATGCTGATGGCGGCGCCGGCGGCTAAGGCGGCCTTTGCGCAAGAAGAGATGTTTGAGTATCACCTTTACACACTGCAACGGCCGACGACTCTCAAGCAAAACCAGCAGAAGCAAATTGCCCTTCTAGAGGCGCCGCAGGTGCGCGTGCAGAAAAGCTTTCGTACCAGCGGCGAGTCAGGATTGTATCGCACACACTATGTGGGCACGGGCTTACGCACCGCGAAAATTGATGTGTATTTGCGCTTCACGAATAGCGTAGAAAATGGCCTGGGCATGCCGTTACCAGGGGGCACGTTACGCGTGTACAAAGCAGATGCCTCGGGCAACAATCAATTCATTGGTGAGGATCGTATTGCACACACACCGAAAAACGAAGTGATTGAACTGAGAGTTGGTACGGCCTTTGATTTGGTGGCCGATCGGCGACAAATGGATTATCGGGTGCTTGGGGATAATGTGTTTGAAACGGCGTGGCAAGTGACGTTGCGGAATCACAAGGAGGAGGACGTGACGGTGGAAGTGATTGAGCCACTGGGGGGTGACTGGGAGATCCTGAAGAGCACGCACACGCCGGTGAAGAAGGACGCGTTTACAGTAGTGTTTTATGTGCCGGTAGCGAAGCAGGGGAGTGCCGTGTGTGAGTATCGAGTACGTGTGCGCTGGCGATAAAGGTAAGGAAGGAGGGCTTGGTGCCTGTGTTACCGAAGGTTAAGGTGCCGGCGGGCGCGCGCGTTACAGCGACGCGTGAGTTGCTAGCGCGCATGCGTGTGCACACGGTGTGTCAGGAAGCAGATTGCCCGAACCGTTGGGAATGCTTTGGTAATGGCACTGCGACGTTTTTGATTTTGGGGGCGCGGTGTACACGGCGCTGCCGTTTTTGTCACATTCAAGGCGGGCCGCCGGAGCTAGTCGATCCAGATGAACCACGTCGTGTGGCCGAGACTGTGGCAGAGCTTGGTTTGCGGTACGTGGTGGTTACCAGCGTGACACGAGATGATTTACCCGACGGCGGTGCAGGGCAATTCGCTGCGGTGATAGCTGCGCTGCGTGCACGTGTGGGGGATGTGCGTATTGAGGTGCTGACACCGGATTTTGGGGGAGATCCTGCGGCATTAGATACAGTTCTGGCTGCAGGCCCGAATGTTTTCAACCATAATATTGAAACGGTGGCACGCTTAACGCCACAACTACGGGACAAAGCCTCATACCTGCGCTCGCTGGCAGTGCTTGCGTATGTGCATCACAGAGCGCCGGAGATACCGGTGAAGAGCGGACTCATGGTCGGTGCAGGGGAGCAACCAGGGGAAGTGCGTGCCACGCTGCAAGATTTGCGACGTGCAGGGTGCTCGCTCGTCAGCATTGGGCAGTACTTCGCGCCTTCGCCAGCTCACCACCCGGTTATAGAAGAGGTGAGCGAAAAGCAGTTCGCACGTTACCGGGCTTGGGCGGAGGAACTAGGTTTTCGCGGTTTTGCCATAGGGCCGATGGTGCGGAGTTCATATCACGCGGCGGCTTTGCATAGCTCTGCGATTCTGCCGTACTAGCCGACAAGAATATGAATGCAGGAGATGTGAATAGCTCTGACAGCTATGCGCGTGCGGTAGTGTTCATCGGGACTCTCGAGGATTGCAAGTTGGTGTTACACGTGTTAGAGGCGGCGGGAATTTGTGGCGCGTTTCACGATGTCGAGCGGGTGCGGCCGGACTTGCGCAGCCGCGGGTATTACCTGGTCTCCGTAGCGCCGGAGGAGTACGAGCGCGCACGTGCGCTTGTGGAGGCGCGCTTGGCGCAGGATCTGCCTGGGGCCAAGCCATGGGTGAGCGATGACATAGAACGTTGTCCGGCGTGCGGTACGGCCTTGCCAGTGCAATGTGCAGCGTGTCCGGATTGTGGGTTGATTTTTGAGTAACCGCGGCCGTTGGTGTACAGAGAACTAGTCTCTTTCGGCGTCGGTCTAGCGTTCTTTTTTTGCGTTTAGCAGGAAACAGCGGCCCGCGGGAGAGTGTGTTGCATAGACCACTAGAACTTAATGAACTTGGGCTGACCGATGTGCAGACGGAAGAGCGGGGCCGCACAGGAAACGGTAGATGTCGTCCAAAATTGCGTACGCACACGGCGTGATGAGCAAAGTATTGACCGTGGAGAACATCAGTCCGCACACAATCGCCAGCGCCATGGGAGCGATGAACTGTTCTTGCCCGCTGCGGACGAAAGCGATGGTGGACATACCGGCAATCGTGGTAGCGGCGCAGAGAAGGATCGGGCGGAGGCGCAAGGGTCCGGCGTGGAGGAGCGAACTCCAGCGCACGTAGTTCGAGACGAAGCGATTAGGGTTGGCTTTGACGACGAGACCGATTCCGTTGGCGCGTTGCCAGGCAGCCCGTCGCTCGTTGATGAACGAGACGAGCACGATCCCGTCATTGACGACAATGCCAGCAAGGCCAATTGTTCCCATGAGGGCCATGAAGCCAAGGGGCAGCTGGAAAACCATGAAACCGTAACATACGCCAATTAAACTGAGCGGGATGGCCAAGAGGATGATAAATGGTTGTATGAATGAATTGAGGATGCCGGCGAGGATGGTGAAAATGAGGAAAAGAGCGATGCAACCGGCGATCGCCATAGAGCGCATGGACTCGTTAGTATCTTCTTCCTCGCCGGCGTAGGAAACGGAGTAGCCGGGATAACGTTGTGAAAGATCGGCGAAGGCACGGCGCACGTGTTGATTAGCTTCGCGCGAGGTAATCCGTTTGCCATCCACATCAGCGGTGACAGTCAGGGCACGTTTGCGATCAACACGATAGATGGTGGCGATCCCAGGAGCTCTGACGATGCGAGCTACGGAGCCCAAGGCGACTAATTTTCCTTCGTGATTCACCAACCGGAAGGATTGAAGTGCCTCCGGAGAGCGAATGTGCTCTTCAGCATATTTAACGCGGATAGTGACTTCATCATTGCCCCAGCGGAAGATAGAGACTTCCGCGCCTTGGAAGGCGGTGTTGATGGCGGTCCCAATGGTGGCAACATCGAGGCCGGCCAATGCAGCTTTACCTTCGTCGACATCAATGTGTAGTTCGTTTTTACCGCGATCGAAATCGTCGTTAATGTCGACAACACCGGGGAGTGCAGCCAGGAAGCGTTTGTACTCGTCGGCGATCTGCTGAAGGACGCGAAAGTCATCCCCCATGATGCGAATGGTAACAGCTTTTCCGACGGGTGGGCCGGCTTCTTCTTTCGCAACGCGAGCGAAAACAAACTCCGGGTGGCGAGCAAGGATTTCACGGAGGTCCTCAGCGATGGGGGCGGGCCGGCGACAACGTGGGTCTTCTTCGTCAATGTCAACGATCAGTTGCGCCTGATTATTGCCAAGCTTGGCGGCGAAAGCGTCTTGCATGCGTATACCGATACTGCTGATAATCGCGGCGATCTCATGTGGTGGTAAATTGGAATAGAGGTCACGTTCTAAGAGTTGAACAGCCTGCAAGGTGTCTTCCAGCCGGTAGTAAAGGGGTGTTTCGAGGTCAATCATGAAACGATCCGCGAAATCAGCACTGAAGAGCTTAAAACGCAGGATCCCAGACAAAGGCAACGCAACAGCGGAGAGCCAGAGGAGACCCGCGCCTGCGAGAACGAGGTAGCGCCAACGGAGGCACAGTGTGAGCAAGTAGCGATAAAGTTCGATGACGAGAGCAAGCTGGCAATCTACCCAGCGACGGGCCAACCAATCGAGTTTGCCGAGGGAGAACAGCAAGCGCGTCAGGCCAGTATGTGCATGGGCAATGTGCGAGGTGAAGTAACTTGCCTTCACTTCGGGCTTTGCGTATTCGGCAAGATGAGCAGGTAAGACGAAGAGTGCTTCGAGCAGGGACAAGGACAGCGCCACGGCGACAATCTGGGGAATGATGGCAATAAAGCGACCCATGACGCCTGTCGTGAGTAAGAGAGGCAAGAAGGCGACGACAGTGGTACTGACAGCGCCAACAACCGGCCACAGCACCTCGTGCGCGCCGACGATGGCTGCCTGTAATGGTGGGTAACCGCGCTCCAGGTACCGATAGACGTTTTCACAGACCACGACTGCGTCGTCTACCAGCATACCTAAAACCAAGATCAGTGCAAAGAGTGAGATCATATTAAAGCTGCTGCCGACGAAGTACAAGTAAATAAAGGTACCGAAGAAAGCGAAGATGAGACCCAAGGTGACGAGGAGTGCGATACGCCAGTTGATGAGGAGTAAGAGGATGATGAGAACCAGAACGAGGCTTTGAATGCCGCTACTGACCATGGTGGCGAGGCGCTTACGTACGTACTTGGAGGAGTCGTTAAAGATACTGAGAGAGGTACCGGAGGGGAGACGCGGAGTAATCTCGGCGATCACGCGTCTGACTTTTTCAGCGATGAGGAGCGTGTCGCCGTTTTTTTGCTTATTGATGGTAAAAGTGATTGCAGGTTGACCATTCACGCGACCGAGTGTAGCGTCTTTTTCGAAGGTGTTGCGCACGGTGGCTATGTCGCGCAGACGCACAACCTGGTTCCCCACGCGCTTGACGACCACTTCTTCCAGTGCGCGCCAGGTATCCTCGCGGACCTGTTCAAGGGTACGCAAGGTAAACTCGCCCGCAGGGGTTTCCAGCTTGCCTCCGGGAAGGTTCAGATTTTTTGCGCGGATTGCGTTGCCAATATCCTCGGTGGAGATGCCATAGGCGCGAGCGCGGTACGGGTCGACTTCGACCCATAATTCGCGGTCGTTGAGACCGGCGATGACGACGCTTGCTACTTTTGGCAGAGCGAGGAACTTATCTTCAAGTTCATCGGCGAGTTGTTTTATTGCCAGGCGGTCAGCAGTGGGGGGATACGTCATGCCCACTGTCAGTACAGGAAAAGGGAACTTGAGCTCTTTGGTTACCGGTGTTTCTGCTGTACGTGGGAGGTCACTTTTTGCCTGATCCACTTCCTGGCGAACTTCGTTGAGCACGCGTTGAACATCGTCAACCTCGTCGGGCAATTTGAGGTAGATAGTGGAGAGATTAGGGGCAGAAACCGAGCGCATTTCCTTAATGTCCTCGACGTTGCGGATGCGGTCCTCCAACGGCACGGTGATCAAGCGTTCAACATCTTCTGGGGCATTCAAGGTAACGTCCACGGTTTGTACGACGAGGTAATCAGTGCTGATGGCCGGAAAAATCTCGCGACGAAGCTGCCAGGCGCAGACGACCCCCATGATGATGACCACGAGGGTGAGCATGTTGGCAAAAATGTGTTGGCGAATGGAAAATTCGGCAAGCGTCATAGCGGGTTAGCGCAAGAGAACGTGATCGCCTGGGGCAAGCCCGTAGAGAATTTCCACCCAGCTTTCGTAGGACTCGCCGGTACGCACTGGCACACGTACGGGTTGGTTATGCTGCAAACACAGAACATGCACACCTTGTTCATCAAATTTGAGCGCATATGAAGGCACGCACAGAACATCGGTAAGCCGGCGCACAGGCACATGCACCCGCGCGACCATACCAGGCTTGAGCATGTGGTCACGATTATCGTACGTCGCTTCGACGCGATACAAGCGTGTAGCCGGTTCTACATCAGGACCTATCGCCGAGATGAAGGCGACAAACTCACTTCCCGGAAGCGCATCCACTGAAAATGACACCGGAGTATTTGTGTGAAGGTGAACGACATCACGGTCATCCACAAAGAAGATGAGGCGCAAGCGTGCGTCGTGCACAAGAGTGAGTAAGGGTTGCTGCGGCACTACGCGCTCGTTCCGCTCCACACGGCGAATGCTGATACTGCCGTCGCATGGTGCAGTGATGACGCAGTCGCGCAAATGTTCTCGGGCACGCGAGAGAGCGGCCGCCGCGGTGCGGCAGGCCGCATCAGCTACCAAGAAAGACAGGCGCGCCCGGCGGTAGGACTCATCGCCAATAACGGCGTTGGTCAACAAGTGGGCATAATTACGCCAGTCAATTAAGGCATTTGAGTAGGTCACGAGGGCCTGGTCATAAGCTGCTTCAGCCTCTTGCAAGGCGATCCGTTTATAACGTGGGTCAAGTACGAGAAGCACTTGACCTTGTGTGACGCTACTGCCCACATCCACGTACAGGGACAGGATTTCGCCTTCAACGTTTGCGCTCAAGGTGATGACTTTATCAGCCTGCAGATCAGCGTGGGAGGAACGAAGAATGGTGAGATTGGTCGGAGCGACCACGTACACGGGGGGAGGTGGGGGTGCGGGTAGCACTGGTGCGGGTGCGCGGCGCTGCCCGATATATTTTGCCAGGGCTGCGGCAAACGCACTGCCAAACACAAGGAGCAGTGCGATGAGAGTACAGCCCATGCGACGGCGAAGGTAACGAGCGGAGTGAACAGTCATGATGAGCAGTGTCTGGAGGGATGTGATTTGCGAGTATGAAAGCGCAGGAACGAATCAAGCATCTCGGCAGTGACCGCGCCGACCTCTTCGCGGGGTACTGGGGAGGGAAACAGCGTGCCTACTTCGGTACAGTATTCAAGGATCCCTAGCGCTGTTTCGATAAAGGCGTCAGCACGTGGTAGGCGGCGATAGCCGTGGAGCGCACAAAGCTCGCGAATGATCGTACGGCTGCGCGCGCGAAACTCATTCACAAGGTCACGGAGACGTTGATCTTCCCGCATTCGCTCGTGAAAGACCTGATGAAGTCCGAGATAGGCGTCGCGGGTGGCGCACGTTTGTGCGAGCAGAGTTCGCAACGTAGCACGGAGATGGCGTCGCGGACGAGCGCTGCGAATGATAGTCTCGGCTGGATGAAGGAGCTCATCCACATGACTTGCCAACACAGTCGCAAGTACGTCGTCTTTGTCGCGAAAGTAGGCGTAGGCCGTGCCGACCGAGACACCCGCTGCCTGGGCAATGCGCGCCATGGTCGTGTGAGCGTAACCGGCGCGATTGAAACAGTCTCGCGCAGCGGCGATCAGGCGAGCCACTTTGTCGCGCGCGCGAGGCTGGCGTGGCTGGCGCGGCTCACGTCTACGTAATGCGGAGTTGTACCCGTCGCTGCGCCTCTTCTCATCAGGTTGGCTACTCATGAAAACATGAATAGTATATCATATTCACGTTGCCGACCAGATCAGTGTGTCGTTCATGTTAAGTTTTAGAGGCGGCATAGATGACGTCATATATAAACATCCCATCATAGGAGAAAGTTATCGCCGTGTACAGCAGCTCATAGAGCGAAGCATGCGTATGGCCCTCTGGATCGGCCGCCTGTCGCCTCCGCGTCGCTACCTATGATCGGTCGCACGTTTTATCTACCTAATTCCTCTACCCAGTAACATCTATAGAACGTGACGCACGCTGGACCGCTTTAGCCGCTCGAATCTGGGAATGTTTTACTCCTCCATCAACTTCCTAGCGGTATCAAAGCCTCGGCCTTCTTTCGACTATTTTTCCCCAGCGATGCGCGCCCTGCCGCACGCACACCGTTTGTCGGTGCGGCGTTAATGTGTTCTGCTCAGTGTGTCACGGTGTGCTCCCGTCAGATTACGAAATTTCCCGTGACCAGAGCACGTCTCTCAAATCTGCGAATAATCGCGCCGCCCGGCACTCGTAGCCGCCGTCCGCACGCGACTATCAGCTCGCGCACTGACTCTAGCGGGACACACATACCCTGCCCCCGGTAAGTTATCAGCCTGAAGCATTGGCTCAACATCTGCGCACTGCGACGCGGTCACCTCGGCCAGCTACGCGCGTTGTTCACCTTCGGCAAGTGATCCGCTCGACTCGCACAATTGGTAGTGTGCTTCAAGCGCTTCTTCTGCCCGCAATTTCGTCACGATCCTTACCCCTACCCGGACAGTCATCTCATAAACTTGCTACTGACGTCTTACATAAATCGCTCCCAGTCTCTTCAACTATTCCACGACCCTTCTCTAACTTACTTCATCGTTGTCAAACTCTCGCCCATCGTCGTATCCTCCTGTTGGAATCATAAACATTCTTACCACTACCACAACAATTTCTATTAGACTCAATACTACGTTTGCCGCGCGGTTGCAACAGTGAGCTGGTGGCCGTCATTCCTCCCATACATTATTTGCAACGCGTGGCAACCAGAACCCTGCAGCCAATCGTGACACTGCGACACCTGACCGGACAAAATTTAGTTCATGCAACTGATTCTCTTGTTGTACGCTTCAAAAGCGGTTCATCAAGCTTTTAGTGAATACGGCATCAACATCACTGTTAACCTTTAGTCCCAGATATAAGTGTCGGTCTGTGTTTGACTATTTGGCTGCCTTCAGCTATAATACTTTCGGAATGAACCTACCCTGCCATAGCTCACTAGGATTCCGTGTTGGTCTATCCATCTGGGCTACCCTTGCGGTTCTCTGCGTGTTCTGCGCTTCACCGCTTTGCCGTGCGGCGAACGAACGACCTGTGGTGGTGGTGCCTTTAGACGGCGAAATCGAAGATGGCCTGGTCTATGTAGTACGGCGAGCACTCCGGCTGGCCGAACAGAACCAGGCGCGCGCGGTCATCCTCCATATGGACACCCCCGGCGGCAAAGTAACCGCGATGGAAAAAATCATGCAAGAGCTAGCGCATGCCCCTCTACCTGTCTACACCTACGTCGATACAAAAGCACTCTCGGCGGGAGCGATGATTGCCGCTGCCACCCGTGCCATCTACATGGCACCGCAAAGCCAAATCGGCGCGGCTATGCTGATTCAAATGCCGGCCTTGCCGCTCGGCGCGCCTCCGCAATCGCTCGATGAAGGTGTTCGTGCAAAAATGCTGAGTGCCTACCGCGCAATGGTGCGCTCTGCATGTGAACGCAACGGCCATCGCTGGGACCTTTTCGAAGCTATGATGGATCCTGACATCGCGATCTCCAACCTCGTTGAAAAAGGTGCGCTTCTCACGCTCACGGCACAGGAAGCTGTCACCCAGCGACTCGCCCGCGCAATTGCCACATCCATTCCTCACGTGCTTGAGCTGCTCGAAATGCGCGACGCGCCCGTCATCCGGGTCAAACCGACAGGCGCAGAGCAACTTGCGCGTTTTCTCACTAGTTCCATTGTCTCCGGCCTCCTCTTAGCACTGGGACTCGCTGGCCTGTTCATTGAACTGCGTACCCCGGGCTTTGGTCTACCCGGTACAATCGGCCTCGTCTGCCTCGCTCTCTTTTTCTGGGGCCACATCATCGCCGGCATGAGTGGTTGGCTCGAGGTTGCTCTGTTCCTCATCGGCGTGATTCTTTTGCTGGTCGAAATCCTTCTCATCCCTGGGTTCGGCATCACGGGTATTATCGGTATCATTCTCATCGTCGCTGCCCTCGTCCTGGCCATGCTGGAGTGGTCACCTGGGCAGGGGTTCCCAGCGTCTTCACAGCTTTTTAAGCCAGTCGTTGTAGTCGCCAGCGCGTTTTTAGCGTCCATAATCTTGATGGTGCTGGTCGCTCGCCTCTTTCCACGTACGCCCGGCGTCAGCCGTATGTTCCTTACCTACTCCCTTGAGCGTGCTAAGGCTCCCTCAACTGCCACGGCACCTTCGGCCAACACTCTAGAAGGCAAAACTGGTGTCGCCAAGACCATCCTTCGCCCTGCTGGGAAAGCCCTCATTGATAATGTGGTCTATGATGTCATCACAGACGGTGAATTCATCCCCGCGGGCACGCCGATTCGCGTTACCTCGTGCTCTGGTAACCGCATTGTTGTACATCCTCTCACTAGCTCGCCCGCTGCATCCTAATGCAGACGATCCCCAAAACATATACGGGTTTAAGCCGCCTTGCCGGCCCTATCATCCTCATCGAAAACGTCCACGGCATCGCCTACGGCGAAGTTGTTGAAATTATCGCACCTGATGGCTCCACGCGCCAAGGTCGTGTTCTCGACGTCGCTACGTCATTCGCCATCGTGCAATCATTCGAAGGTACCTACGGCCTTGCTGCAGAAACTTCACGTGTCCGCTTCATGGGCCGACCTTTCCTCGCACGTGTCTCTGAAGATATGCTGGGCAGGGTTTTCGACGGCCTCGGTAATCCACGTGATGGTGGGCCTCCTACGTTCGGCGGACACAAACGTGACGTCAATGGCGCGCCGATTAATCCTGTCGCTCGCCGCTACCCCCGCGAGTTCATCCAAACCGGTATCTCCGCCATTGACGGCATGAACACCCTCATCCGTGGCCAGAAGCTTCCGATCTTCTCCGGCAACGGCCTCCCTCACAACCAGCTCGCCGCGCAAATCGTGCGCCAAGCCAAAATCGTTGACGCACAGGGCAACCCCAGCCCAGATCGCTTCTCCGTCATCTTCGCCGCGATGGGCGTGAAGTACGACGTAGCCCAGTTTTTCCGCCGCGAATTCGAAGAATCCGGCGCTCTCGCCAATGTCACCATGTTTCTTAACCTCGCCAGCGACCCACCGGAAGAGCGCATCATCACCCCGCGCCTTGCCCTCACTCTTGCTGAGTTTCTTGCCTTTGAGCGCGGTTACCACGTCTTGGTCGTCCTCACTGACATGACCAATTACTGTGAAGCGCTCCGCGAAATTGCCATGGCGCGCGGTGAGGTCCCCAGCCGCAAAGGCTACCCCGGCTACATGTATTCCGATCTCGCGTCCCTCTACGAACGCACTGGTCGTATTCACGAGGGCCAGGGTTCCATTACCCAACTTCCTATTCTCACCATGCCCAACGACGACATCACACACCCTGTGCCCGATTTAACTGGATATATCACCGAGGGTCAGATCGTTCTTAGCCGTGAGCTCGCGGCCAAAGGCATCTACCCCCCGATCAACGTCCTCCCCTCCCTCTCTCGCATCATGAAAGACGGCATCGGCAAAGGATACACGCGCGCCGATCATCCAAACTGGGCCACGCAACTGTACGCCGCCTACAGCCGCGTGGAATATGTGCGTAGCCTTGCCGCCATTATTGGCGAGGACGAACTTACTGATACCGACAAGGCTTACTTGCGCTTCGGCGAAGGCTTTGAACAACGCTTCGTCAACCAAGGTACCCATGAAGACCGCAGTATCCGCGAAACTCTCGCTCGCGGCTGGGAGCTTCTCGCAATTTTACCTGAACATGAACTTACCCGCGTCAGTCGTGACGAAATTGCTCAATACTTGCCACGGCGTGCCGCCGCGGCGTAACCTCAGTATGGTACCCTCCATGAACCTCAGTACCTTCCCTCTCCTCCTCAGCCTTTCCCTTGCTCTGGCCCCGTACTGCCTTCTCGGCGGAGTTCTGTTTGGCACTGTCAAGGACGAAAACGGTAAACCTGTCGCCGGTGCCACCGTCCGTGTCTATGGCAAGGAAATTTCCGCCACCACCGATTCCCAAGGCCGCTTCCGTATCGAAAGCAAGGAGCTCCTCGACGGTAATATGTACTCCGTCACCGTCTCCGCCGAAGGCTACGATGATGCGCAAACCATTGGCACCGAGATGTTCGACGACCCCGAAGAAATGGAACCGCTCGAAATCACTCTCTATAAAACCGAGCCACTGCCCGAGCCCACTACCAACCTCCCGCCCACCTACGTCGAAGGCTTGATGCCAGAGCGAGAGCCGGATGAAGGCGCCACCAACGAAGTCGGCGCGCTCGAAGAACCTCTCGTCGAAGAGCCGTTGCTGGACGTTGAGCAAGCCCCCACCAACGCCCCCACCACCAACTCGCCACCTGCTCACTCAACCACTCAGTAATCTCCTAGCAACCCACAACGACCATGCTGCTCAAGATCCCCCCAACAAAAAGCGTGATGTTCCGCTTGCAGCAGGACCTGCGCTTTGCGCTGGAGGGCCATGCCCTCCTCGATCGTAAGCGCGAGGTCCTCATTATGGAACTCATGCAGCTGGTCCACACAATTCGCGACATCCAGCGTCGCCTGGCAGACCAACTCCAACGCGCCTATGCCGCTCTCCGTGAAGCATATCTCGAGATGGGCTCAGAAAACATCGAACGTGCGAACTACGCCTACCTCGAACCGTTCGAAATCAACGTCAGTGAACATAGTATCATGGGCGTTCCCTTGCCCCTCGTCCGTGCCACGCGCATACCCAGACCCGTCCAAGTCGGTCTCCTCGATACCTCCCTCTCTTTCGAATGCGCAACCGCAGAATTCGCCAAGGTCCTCCCCCTCCTTCTTGAGTATACTCAAGCCAGTATGACCCTGACCCGCCTGGCCAGTGAAATCCAAAAAACACGACGCCGCGTCAAAGCGCTGGAACATGTCTTCATCCCCAACGCTGAAGACACGATTAAATTTATTCGTGATACCCTAGAAGAGGGCGAACGCGAAGACTTCTTCCGTCGTAAACACTTGAAACGCACCTCATGATCCCTTTCACGTCGCATCCCTTCTTTGTCGGATGACTGCCCTCGCCACCATCGTCCTGCATCTCGACCTCACACCCGAGTCTCAACGTGCGCTTCAGCGTGCAATTCACCTTAGCTTGCTCTCTGGTGCCACCATCATCGCTGTCAACGTCGTCAACCGCCATGTGGTCACACAGCTCGCGCGCACCGGCGCCAAATCCCTCGCTGAAATCGAAATTGAGCTTGAGGAAAATGGCTGGCGCTATCTTTATGCTGCTGAAGAAGAAGCGAAAAACGCCGGCGCCCGCATCGTCGTCCTCCAAGAGACCGGCTACCCTGAAGAAGTCATTCCCCGCATCGCCGCCGAGAAACACGCTGATCTGGTCATCGTCGCCTATGGCCAGCGTGCCCGCTCTGATATCACCGCTATCCGTAGCGCAGAACAAATCTTTGAACATGCCCCATGTGACGTCCTTGTCGTCAAATGATCATAATCGTCTCTTCTCTAACTGTGTCCTACCCGTATTGACAAAATGAAACTCTCGGCTTTGCTCACTCCCGAACGCGTCTTGCTTGATGTCAAGGAAAAAAATAAAATGACTTTGCTCTCGTTAATGACATCCCACCTCGCCGCCTTGGGCGGTGTCGCCGATCCTACCGTCCTCGATCGCGAAATCAAAGAACGCGAGGAACTCGGCAACACCGGGATCGGCCGCGGTGTCGGTTTCCCTCACGCAAAATCTACTCAAGTCAAGGAAATCATGGTCCTTCTCGCCCGCCCCGCCAAACCTATTGAATACGGCGCTATTGATAACACCCCTGTCAGCATTGTCCTAATGATCGTCGCCCCCGCCGACGGCGACAACAATGAGTACCTCCATACAATGGCTCGCATCTCACGTCTCCTCGGCAAAAACGAAGTCCGCCAGAAAATCCTCGCCGCGACTTCCCCGCAAGAAGTCGTTGACATCGTTAAGGCTTTCGAAGCGTGAAATTGGTCCTGCCCCGCCCCTTACATGGCTGACCGCCAGCCCACTGTCTCCATATTGCCGCCCGACGTGGCAAATAAAATCGCCGCAGGCGAAGTCGTTGAACGCCCGGCGTCCGTGGTAAAAGAGCTCGTCGAAAATGCCTTAGATGCCGGCGCCACCCGCATCACCATCGAGGTCGAAGGCGGAGGCAGGAGTCTCCTGCGCGTTGCCGACGACGGTTGCGGCATGTCCCGTGCCGACGCTACCCTCGCCGTGCAGCGCCACGCTACTAGCAAAATTAGAACCGCGCGGGATATCGACGCCATCGCTACACTGGGTTTTCGCGGTGAAGCGCTCCCCAGCATCGCCGCCGTCTCCCAGTTCGAGCTTCTTACTTGCCCACGCGGAGCCTCTTCTGGCACCCGCATCGTCATTAATGGTGGCTCCTCCCCTGAGATCAGCGATGCCTCACGCGCCACCGGCACTACAGTCACCGCTCGTAACCTCTTCTATTGCGTCCCTGCGCGCGCCAAGTTCCTCAAAACCACCGCCACCGAGCTCAGCCACATCGCCCGCCTCGTCCACAATATTGCCATTGCTTTCCCTCATGTGGGCTTTTCTTACACGGTCGACAAGCAGCTTCACTTCGATCTTCCCCCACAACCTCCTCACACGCCTTTCCTTGATGCATTACGCACTCGCCTCATCCAGCTGCGCGGCCAGGCACTTGTCGACGATCTCTTGCCACTTGAACACTCCTACGAGCAAATCTCTGTCTGCGGGTTCACTTCCTCATTCTCCCGCTCCGTCCTCACTCGTCAAGAACTCTACTTCTTCGTCAACCAACGCCCCGTCCGTGCGGCGTGGTTGCCAGCACTCGTCAAGCGCGCCTACGGCTCCCTCCTCGCCAGCGATCGCTATCCCTACTCCTTCGTGTTCCTCTCCCTCCCCTTTAACCTGGTCGATGTCAACATCCATCCCACCAAACAAGAAGTCCGCTTCGGTAACGAATTCGCCGTACAAAGTGCCGTTAGCATGGCCATTACAAACGCCTTACACGCTCATCAAGAAGCGCCGCGTGTGGCGCTCGCCCCTGCGTCGCGTTCCTCCGCTCCCACCTCTGCGCCTCTTCCACAGCCACAATCAGCTGAAACACGCGTTGCTCCCTCGCAACCGCCACGCGCTCCTTGGTCCCGTAAACTTACCGTCGAAGAATGGAAAAAGCTTTACGGCCCTCCCCCTGCCTCGCCAGTTGCCACGCAACCGTTGTCAACGGCCACCTCAGCCCCAGCCCCCACGACCGCAGCTCAACGCCTCGCTCCCACCACTGACGACGTCATCCGTGCCGTAGGCCAAATCGGTGATGCGTACATCCTCGCCGAAATCTCTGGTACCCGTAATGGTTTGGTCATCATTGACCAGCACGCGGCCCACGAACGCATAAACTTTGACCGCGTCCTCTCCGCGTTCTCCAGCTCACCCGCGCCCTCCCAAGCCCTGCTCCTTCCTGCCACACTCCACCTTAAGTCCGACCACGCAGCACTGATCGCCGCGCATCTCGACGATCTGCGCCACATGGGCTTTTCCATTGAAGACTTCGGCCCCGATACCTTCAAAATCGACGCTGTCCCCGCCTACCTCCCCCTCGGTAATCTCAATGACCTTTTCGCCGATATGGCTGCCGAATTGCTCGCCGCCGGCCGTACCCAGCGCCCTGACGAACTCCGCCGCAGAATGGCTCTCGTCCTCGTCTGCCGCACCAGCCTTAAATTCCATCAGCATCTCTCTCTGGCCGAAATGCAAGCTCTCATCGACGATCTGCGCGCCACTTCCACACCTTGGACTTGCCCCCACGGTCGCCCCACAATGATTGTCATTCCTTTTGATGAGCTCACCAAACGCTTTGGCCGTACATGAGCACGATCGTCGTCACTGGTACTGATACAGGCGTCGGAAAAACGTACGTCGCCTGCGGTCTCGCTCGCGCCCTCCGCCGCCGCGGCGTTGACTTGGGTGTGATGAAACCTTTCGCCTCTGGCTCACGCGAAGATGCGCTCGCCCTCCGCGCCGCAGCAGGTGTCACTGACTCCCTCGACGAAATCAACCCAGTCTACCTGCCCGAACCACTTGCCCCCTATCGCTCCGCCCAGCTCGCCGGTATCACAATCGACCTGCCCGCCTGCTTCCATGCCTTCGCCGTCTTGCGCCAGCGCCACGACGTCATGATCGTAGAAGGTGCCGGTGGCCTTCTTGTCCCCATCTGTGACACACCACAAGGCGTATACACCATGCGCGACTTCTTTTCCGACATCGCAGGCGAGATCATTATCGTCGCTCGCCGCCTTCTCGGTACTATCAATCATACCTGGCTTACCATTGAAGCATGCCGCGCTGCCGGCTTGCCCATCCGCGCCGTCGTATTCAACGATGCTCATCCTTGCCCCGAAGAAGAACCTGCGGTCAGCAACCCTACGCTTGTTGCGCATTGTACCGGTGTGCGCGTGGCCGGGCCCGTGGGCTTCAACCCACCTGAAAATGTCTTTGACTCTCTCGTTACGTCATTGTTCACTGACCTCCTCCAAAATCGCGGAGCACCCACATGGCCGACACAGATGCCATAAATCCTTTCGACCTCTTCGATCACGAACCTGACACTGACTGGCGCGGCAGGCCACTTTCCGAGTCACCCAAGCGCTGCGACCGCTGCGGCAAATACGCCCGTATGGCAATTGTCGAAGATGCCCCGCACCAGCCCTCCCGTGTCCAGCGCTTCCTCCTCGCGATCTTCGCCCCAGAAGCCACTGAACTCAATCGCACCTACGAGTGCCCACGCTGCGGCTACCGTATCCGCGACCTCTCTTTCGGCGAAGCGGTCCTCGCTCCCATCGTCATCATCGCCGCCATGATTCTTTCGCTCGTGGCGTTTCTTTTATTCGTCTTCTTTGTCGCTAGTACCTAACGCGTCAATACACACCCCGCTCACTCACTGCGCGCCACGCCCCACACTAACGTCGCTCCCGCTGCAAACAATACTGCACTATACGCAAACGCAGCTTCCACCCCTATCCCCGCCCACAATGCACCAACCACTACACTCGATACTAAATCTCCCACCCCGTTTATCGTCGCCAGAACGCCAAAAGCCATCCCATGCTGTTCTTTACTTACTAACTCCGCACACAACGCGTCCTCCAGCGTCTCTTCCACTCCTACGTACACACCACCAAGCAAAAATACCAGCCCCAAAACCCACTTCGTTAACGGCAACATAATTACACACAATGCCATCACCGCTGCTAACCCATACCCCGCCGCAAGCAGTCTCCTCTTATTCATCCGATCACCAAGCCACCCAGCCCCATACGCACACGCCGCGTATGCCACGTTATGCCCTACGTACAGCCCCGCCGCCACGCTGGCTGCCCCCGCTGCCCCAAGCACCGGCGTGAGTTGCTGCGTCGCCAACAAAATTAACAGCGTGTGTGCAAAATCACCCATCCCAAACATCCCCACCGCAAGTAAAAAACGACGATAGTGGCGTGGTAACATCCGTAGCCGCACCCCGAATCGCACGTGCGGCACCGGCACACGTCCCTTCTCTTGCACCAAAAATCCAATGCATCCTGCCGCCATCAGGCCCGGTACAAGCGTGCTCACAAACACCGACTCATAGCTGTGCCTAAATAACTGCAGCAACATCACCGCGGTCGCCGGCCCCACAATCGCCCCACACGTGTCCATCATGCGCTCAAAACCAAACGCCCGTCCGTACGCAGATGCCCCCACCCCCCCAGCTAACAGTGCCTTCCGCACCGGCGTCCGCACCCCGCGCCCAAACCATGCCACACCACGCGCTACCGCTACATGCCATGCCGCGCTCGCCAACCCAAACGCCGCCGTCCCAAGCGCCGTCACCAAATATCCCCCAACTGCAATCGGCTTCCGCCGCCGCACTTGATCCGTGTAATACCCTGACCCCATCTTCGCAAAACTCGACAGCCCATCCGCTACACCCTCAATCACCCCCACCCACGCCGCCGAGCCCCCTAACGTCGCCACAAAAGCAGGCAGCAACGTCGTCGCCATCTCGTGCGACCAGTCACTCAACAGCGACGCTAGCCCTATCCCCATCACCGTCCGATTTAACCAGCCACCACTGCCCTCTCGCGAGTCCTCACTTCCTCTCGGCTTCCCCCTCATCTCACCACCCTCACTTCAGAAACAGCTCGATCACGGGTATCTCCACCGGCGGCTTCAACACGGGTAGTTCCAGACACACTGCCGCACGCCTACCTTTCCCCATCTGTGCCTCTTGCCATGCTTCCGGTCGCTTCATCTGCACCTCTGAGGCATCATGTAGGAATTGCGCGTACGCTACCCGTTGCTTATAGGCTTCCCCCTCAAGCCACAGATGCTTCACCGGCCAGTTCAGTATATGCACGTACAGCCGCCGTGCTTTCGCATTGTAGGTCAAGCGACAATCCGCCGGGCACGCAAACTCTTGTGGCGCCGCTCCACACCCGTAAATGCTCCGCCCATGCCGCCTCACCCACTCTCCTATCCCTCTCAGCCGCGCTCGTGCCCGCTCATCAAATTCCCCCCGCGCTGTCGGACCCACGTTCAGTAGCAAGTTCCCATTCTTGCTCACTCCGTCAATCAGCATCCACAATAACTGACGCACCGACTTCCACGTGTACTCATCCCGATAATATCCCCACGACCCACTAAACGTCTGGCACGCTTCCCACACCACCGGCTTCCCCTCCTCATCTACCAACGCTGACGTCGGCTGCACTTGCTCCGGCGTCACGAAATCCCCTACCCCAGGCAGATCTAGCCGGTTATTCACCAACACCTGCGGCTGCAACTCACGCGTCAATGCATATAGTTGCTCAGACTCCCAATCCGCGCGCCCCTTCCCATCCTCCCCAGGATAGGAAAAGTCATACCACATAAGGTCCACTTGCCCAAATTGCGTAAGCAGCTCCCGTACCTGGTTGCGCATGTAGGCCGCATAAATCCGCATGTCTCGCCCAGCATTCTTTGCCCGTTCCCCCGCCTCCTCTCGCTGCGGATGATAGCGGTCAACTGTAAAATGCGGATGATGCCAGTCAATCAGTGAGTAGTAAAATCCCACCCGTAACCCTGCCGCTCGAAATGCCTCCACCATCGGCTTCAGCAAATCCCGCCCCCACGGCGTCCTCGTCGCCTTGTACTCCGTGTACTGCGTATCCCATAAGCAAAACCCTTCGTGATGCTTCGTCGTCACCACAAAGTATTTCATCCCTGCCTGCTTCGCTAGCTCCGCCCACTCTTCCGGATCATACAAGTCCGGATAGAAATGCTCAAAGTACTTCCGATACTCCTCCCAGCTCATCTTCTCATGGCTCCTCACCCACTCATGTCGCGCCGCCGCAGAGTACGTCCCCCAGTGAATGAACATCCCAAAGCGCGCCTCCGTAAACCATCTCGTATCTGCCTGCCCCTCTCGTCCCCCCATCACTGTCGTTCCAGTCATAACTACCTCCACTCTGTCCCCCTAAAAGTTACTCGCTCGTTCCCGCCACCCGCTCACCTACAAGCAGCACCCACGGCTCCCTGCTCGGCGCCGTCATTACCGGCCACGCGGGACTTACTTCTCCCCCACCGCACCATTCCCCACGCCGCGGATCGTACCACCGATACGGCAGGCTCTTCCGCATCCCATGTAGCCGCACACTCCCCCCACACTTGAAATATACACAATAAAACTCACCCCGCTTCCCTACTGCATACTCCCCCACGTCCGGTAACACCGTCATGTCTACAAAATTATATTCTCGCAACGCTCGCCCCACAAGCCCCGGATACCGGCTCCCAGGCTGGTGTAACGCCTCACGCCACGACAGCCCCGGCGCTTCAACATACTCAGGCCACCCCGGCTCATCACAAAACAATTTCCACTGCCATAAACTCCCTGCCCCGTACACCACACCCATCGTCCCTCCCGCCGTCACATTCATCCACGCTTCCTCCCCCTGCCACCAGTCCATCCCTAAATGACCCCGCATCCCCTCATACGTCGGCTCCCCATTCGCCACCGCTTTCACCGGCTCAATCGCATGCATCCGTCGTACCTTGTGCTGTAAGTGTTCGCCCCCGTGCCCCGTCTGACACCATTGAAAATCTAACCACTCCGCCTCCTGACATGCACAGTTGAAATGAAAGCAGTTGCTCAAGGGTTGACCAGGCTCCTGATAGTCATCGTACGGATTGTAGTGTATCCCCGTCGGCTGCTCATACGCATCCCATCGCTCAATTTCTTCCCCTCCTGCAATCGTGCAAGGATACGCCCCCACACCATCCCCTGTCTCTTATACACATCT
>JAOACZ010000203.1 GCA_026417575.1 bacterium
AGATGTGTATAAGAGACAGGACGTATTGTTGGCGTCGTAGGCCCTGGGGGCAGGCGAAAGGGTGGTGATGGGTACGATGTTCTGTGCCCTAACGCCCTGTGCGAAGCGGGCGAAGATGGCCACCTGCGCCACCCGGCTAACCGTGTCGTTATCCTGTACCTGGGGGAGTACGACAATCGGGGGGTGGTAAGAAAGAATATCAGCGCCTTCCCAAACGGGCACGAGTTCGTAGTCCTTGAACTCGCGGGTGAGCTCGAAGCTCACCTCATATTTCGCCACCGTTGCGTCGCTGGCGAATATGAACCGCTCATTGATAGTGCTCGGTTGCACGGCAATGGGCTTCACCCTTTCGGCGAACTCGTTATCGGGGTTGTCGGGCGTGTAGGTGTCTGCCCGCTCTCCCCAGACACGCCCCTCGGCATCCACGATGAACACGCCGACCTGCTTCTGGCAGCGGAGCTGAGCCATAAGTCTCCCGAACTCGGCGGGCTTCCGCACGGTGGTGAATACCATCCGGCGGTTAGCGTACCGCACGAAGAAAGGAGTGCCGCCCACCTCCTCTGTGATAGCCTCCGGACGCTCGCTTTGGACGTCCTCCAGGTAGGGGGTAACCAGCCCCCAGAGGTGCGGCCATAGCTGTTCGGTGGGAGAGGGCGTGAGTCCCGGCTCCAGCGCCCACACCGGAGAGGGCCACAAGTCGGCATAAGGTAATACCGTCGGGCTGCCGTTTGCCGGCATGGCACGTAGCGAGGGGGTGAACATGAAGCGCACAATGCGCTCAGGCACGAGCGTGCAATCTGGCAAGCCCATGCTTTGAAGTGGTGCGTTACACTTGCAAGCCATAATTTATTGATTTTAAAATAGTTTCTTTAATTGTGAGACGGTATCGAAGACAGATGAGCTCGTTAGGTAACTCATTCTCTTCGGATGCATTTGTGAAAAAGGGTAACTCCACACCACCGCGCAGGGAGGCGTTGGCATTGTGCGCAGCCTCGCGCAGATGACCCGGCAGCGTGCCCAGCGCTGCGCTCTGCTGCGCAGCCGGGGTGGCTTTGTCAATGGGGAAAAGCACCAGAAGGTCGGCACTAATGGCCAGGCGCTGGTCATAACCTTCCCATCCGTGCACAGCATCGGTAAGCACCACCAGCGTGATGTTGTCCGCCGGCAGTGCGTGCGCCTGGTTGGCCAGCTCGTACCAGGTGAAGGCGCCCAGATACGGGAAACGCACGTAGTACCTGCGCTCTGGCGTGGGTGCCGTGAAGTCGGCGCCGCATTCGGACACGGAGAGTGTCGAGCACAGCTCCACGCTGCCGTCCGGCAGTACCCTCTCGAAGGGTGGCAAAAGGTTGGGCATGCTATGCGCCCACACGGGTGGCGCCGTGTGTACTCCTCCGGAGTGCACGCTCTGGCGGTACTGTACGAAGCGACGCCGGAAAAAATAATTAAAGAAGGCAATCATGGCTCTTTCGTTTTTTCACGCCGCCGGCGGCGGTTATGCTGCCTAAGGGCGTAGATAATCTGATACGTTACGTACCCAATGGTGATAATAGCCTGACACACCAGCTTAATGGTGTCGTCAATAGGCATGTGGGCCGCGCCCTCCACGGTAGCCATGCTGCCAATGTACCCGGCCGTCTGCTTTGTGTTCTCGGAAAAATGAATCAAACCCATATGTATTCTGAAGGCTGCGTTTTTAGTTTTAATTGAATCGAAAACCGTACGGTATCGCCGATACTGCCGGGATAGCCTGATGCCGATATGTCGGCGGTGTTGGGCGCTGTGGTGGACACCACCTGTGCGTCGGTGTTGTACCCGAGCGCAATGTTGGTTATCCGCACAGGTACGCCGGCGGAGAGCCACTCCCATGAAGGTACGGGAAGGGTGACGGTGACGGATGTCGGCGTGATAGCCGTTACCGTAGCCTCACCGTGCCAGTGCTGAGCGGCGACGTCGGTAAGCTGCCGGCGGTACTCGTTAAGCTGCCGGGTGGCTTTGGCATAGCCAATGTGGCCGGCGATGGGGCCCTGCACGCCCTTTGTTTTGGCCACCTGCGTGCCGCTGCCCACCACCCCCCAGTGGATGCGCAGGGGGGCCCAGGGCAGCGAG
>JAOACZ010000206.1 GCA_026417575.1 bacterium
TAGCGAGAGCGATTGAGGAGTGTAGCCATGGATGAGCGAGAGGAGTACGTAGGGATGCGCGTTAATGGGGAAGTGAAGCAGGTTAAAGTGGCTGCAGGAGAGAAATTGCTTGAGACGCTGCGGCGGTATGGGTATAAGAGCGTAAAATATGGGTGCGGGGAGGGGACGTGCGGGGCGTGCACGGTGTTGGTGGATGGGCGTCCACGTTTAGCGTGCTTGACGTTTACGCGGCAGGTGGAGGGGCGGGAGATAACAACGGTGGAAGGGTTGGGGAAGTTTGGTGCGCTGCATCCGCTTCAGGAAGCGTTTTTGGAGGAGGGGGCGGTGCAATGCGGGTATTGCACGCCGGGGATGCTTTTAGCTGCGAAGGCGTTGCTTGATCGTGTGGCGGAACCGAGTGTGGAGGCGATCAAGCGTGGATTAGACGGGAACAAGTGTCGGTGCACGGGGTATGGGGCGATAATTCGCGCAGTGCAGCGGGCCGCTGCGGTGATGAGTGGGAAGGCAGGAGTGAGGGGGGGATGGCGGGGTACTCGAGGTGATGGAGGGCGATGAGTATGAATACGCGGATAGTTGGGAAGGCAGTACGTAAAGTAGACGGGGAGGGGCTTGTTTTGGGGGTGAAGAAATTTACCGATGATTACGACATTCCGGGGTTATTGGTTGGTAAGTTACTATTGAGCCCGCACGCGCACGCGCGGATTAGAAGGATCGACGCGAGCAGGGCGCGAGCTTTGCGAGGGGTGCACGCGGTGTTGACGTATGCAGATGTGCCGCGGATAGTGCACACGACGGCGGGGCAGGGGTATCCGGAGCCATCCCCATACGACACGTTTATTTTGGACAACAAGGTGCGCTATGTGGGGGATCGGGTGGCGGCGGTGGCGGCGGAAACGGAGGAGATAGCTGAGGAGGCGTTGTCATTGATTGAGGTGGAATATGAGATACTTCCGGCGGTACTTGACGCGCGAGCGGCGTCTCGGGAGGGGGCGCCAGTGATTCACGATGAGCCGGAGGCGCACGTCGTAATTCCGATAGAGTATGATCCGAAACGGAACATTGCTGCACACACGGTGATAGAGGTCGGGGATGTGGAGCGCGGGTTAGAGGAAGGGGAAGTAAGAGTGAGTGAGGAGTACACGGCGCACTATGCGCAGCACTGTGCGTTAGAGCCACATGTGACGGTGGCGTATGTAGATGAGGATGGACGGTTGGTATTGGTGACGAGCACGCAGGTACCGTTTCACGCGCGGCGGATTGTGGCGCAGGCGCTGGGGCTACCGGTGAAGGGTATACGCGTGATAAAGCCGCGGATTGGGGGGGGATTTGGGAGCAAGCAGGAGGTATTTTTGGAGCAGATATGTGCGGCACTGTGTTTAGCTGCGGGGCGGCCGGTGAAGATTCGCTACACGCGGGAAGAAGAGATTGTGAGCAGCCGGACGCGGCACGAGATGCATATAAGGGTGACGTTAGGAGCAAAACGAGATGGGCGACTAACTGCGATAAAGATGGACGTACTGAGCAACACGGGAGCGTACGGGGCGCATGGGTTGACGGTAGCATCGAATGCGGGGAGCAAGGTTTTGCCGTTGTATCGATGTGAGAACGTGCGGTTTGAAGCGACGGTGGTATACACGAACATGCCTGTGGGTGGAGCGTATCGTGGGTACGGGGCGACGCAAGGGGCTTTTGCGATGGAGAGTGCGGTGGACGAGTTGGCGGAGAGGTTGGGGATGAATCCGAAGGAATTGCGTGTGAAGCTTCACATTCGGAGTGGGGAAACGTCGCCGATATTTGCGAAGCTTGGCGAGGGGAAGCCAGGGGTAGCGCAAACGATCAGCAGCTGCAAGTTAGGGGAGTGTATAGAAGTCGGTGCTGCGGCGATTGATTGGGAGAAGAAGTGGGAGGGGTACCGTACGGAGCGTGCGAAGGGGGGGCGGTACAAGCGGGGAGTGGGGATGGCGATACTAATGCAAGGGTCGAGCATACCGCACATTGACATGGGGGCGGCAACGATCAAGATGAACGAGGATGGGTCGTTCAATTTATTGGCGGGAGCGACGGATTTGGGGACGGGGAGTGATACAATTTTGGCGCAGATAGCGGCAGAGGTGCTAGGCGTGGGGGCGTCGGACATCATCGTGTACACGTCTGATACTGACATGACACCGTTTGACGTTGGGGCGTATGCGTCGAGCACGACGTATTTGAGTGGGAGGGCGGTGCAGCGTGCAGCGGAAGAGGTGCGACGGCAGGTGATTGAAGTTGGGGCGCGATTGAGTGGATCGAAGGCGGATGGGGCAGTGTTAGAGGATGGACAAGTGGTGTTTGTGGACGGGCGGCGGGTGAGCTTTGAGGAGGTGGCAAGGTACGCGTTATATCAACGTGATCAGTTTCAGATAATGGGGACGGGGTCGTACTATTCGGAGAAGTCGCCGCCGCCATTTGCGGCGCACTTCGCGGAGGTGGAGGTAGACAGGGAGACAGGGGAAGTGCGGGTGGTGAAGTACGTCGCGGCGGTAGATTGTGGGGTAGAGATTAATCCGGTGTTAGCGCGAGGGCAGACAGAGGGGGCGGTGATCAACGGGATCGGGTATGCGTTGTATGAGGAGTTTGTATTTAACGAGCGGGGGCGGATGGTGATGGACACGCTGATGCGTTATCGGATCCCTGGGACGCGGGATATTCCGGAGGTGGAAGTAATTCACGTTCCGAGTTACGAGGAGAGCGGACCATTTGGGGCGAAGAGCGTTGCGGAGATATCGATCAATGGGCCGTTGCCGGCGATAGGGAATGCGATTTATCATGCGACGGGAGTACGTTTGAGGCGTGGGCCATTTACGGCGGAGCGAGTGTGGCGAGCGTTACGGGAAGCGGGTAGGTAGGGAAGAGCGAGAAGGCACGGTAAGGTGGTGGGGTTGACAAAGCGAGAAAAATATGTTATACTGGTACCAGAATAAAACTAATTGAAGAGTTGGAATTGATAACCAAAACGAGGGGAGTAGCAACAATGATTCAGCTAACCGAGCGGGCGCGCGGGTACTTGCGAAGACACCTGGAGGGCGGGACGCGTTACTTGCGAGTTACGGTAGTGCCTGGGGGTTGTTCGGGGATGACGTATCACGCGGCGGTGGTAGGAGAGCTTGGTGATGATGAGGAGGTAGTGTATGAGGATGGGGGGATACGGATCAGCTCTGACGCGTTTAGTAAGTATTTTTTGCACGGTTTGGAGATTGACTATTCAGACGATTTAATCAAGCCTGGGTTGACGCTGACGAATCGTCTTGCGACGCAGGCGTGTGGATGTGGAGCGAGTTTTGCGGTATGAGTGACAGAGAGGGCTATATTGATCTGAGTGGAGGTGGATCGGTGTACTGTATCAGCCGGTACCAGATGGAGGAGGCGCGGCGTTTAGGGCGGGAGGGGGAGACGGCGGAGCGGATCAACCGGGTGCTGGCGTGGGTACGAGAGCAATTGACGCGGAACGAGCAGGCGGCGCTAGCCTTTTTAGTGATAGACGAGTTAGTGAAGAGCCACACGGGCAGCACGGTTAGGTAGGCGCAGGTGCTTTACCCCCCTCGGGCACGCTGACGTCACGCCGTGCTGCCCAGGCTCTTGACAGAGTGGGGTAGTGAGCGTAATATGGAAGGGATGAGTGCGTGGAGAGCACGGGACATTTTAACGTTAACGCATGCGGATCGGCCGGAGGGGCGCGTAGGGTTAGTGCATCGTGTTTTGGGGGTGCGGGAGTTAACGCGGCACACTTTTGTGCTGCGGATCGAGCGGAATAATGTAGCGTGCACAGCGGGGCAGTGTGTGACATTAGGATTGCATGGGTCGGGGATCAATCGGGAGTATTCGTTGTATTCCGGGGAGCAGGACGATTATTTTGAGTTTTTGATTCGCGAGGTGGAGGGGGGGGTCAGGTTTCGACTGAATTACGGCGGTGCAAGCCGGGTGATTTGGTAGATTTCGACGGGCCGTATGGGCGGTTTGTGATTGAGGATCCGACGGATCGTGGGCGGAAGTATCTGTTTGTGGCGACGGGGGTAGGGATCGCGCCGTATCACAGTTTTGTGCGGAGTTATCCGGGGTTGGACTACGTGTTGGTGCATGGGGTGCGGTATTGCGAGGAGCGGTACGACAGGGAGGCGTATGAGGGTGGGCGGTATATTGCGTGTGTATCGCGGGAGGATGGGGGTGACTATCGTGGGCGGGTAACAGAATATTTGCGGGAGCATCGGGTGGATCCGGGGACGATTTGCTATTTATGTGGGAGCAATGCGATGATAGCAGAGGCGTACGACATTTTGCGAGGGCAGGGGGTGCCAGGAGATAACTTATTTACGGAGATTTTCTTTTGAAGGTAGCGATTTCGTATCCACCGATAGTGAATGAGCGTGGGCAGGTTGCGATGGTGTCGCAGAACCGGAACGTGCAATTTTTCAAGACGCCGACGTATTTGCTACCGGTGATTCATGCACAAGCGGCGACGTGGTTGCGGGACATTGGGTGTGAGGTGTATTGGGATGATGGGAATGCGCAGCGGAAGACGTTTGAGGAGTGGTTTAAGGACTTAGAGGCGTGGCGGCCGGATGTGGTAGTATTTGAGAGCACGACGCCGGTGATGAAGTTTTACTGGCGTTTGGTGAACAGGGTAAAGGAGGCGATGCCGAAGTGTGTGGTGATAATGACTGGGTACCACTCGATGCGGAATCCGCAAGAGACGATGGCGCTGAGTCGGACGGACGTAGTGTTACGGAGCAATCATGTTGATTTTGTGTTAGTGAAGTTGATACCGTACATGGCGGAACATGAGGATTGGCGGGAGACGTGCGCGATCGAGGGGCTATGGATACGGGTGGGGGAGAACGAGTTTCGCAACACTGGAAATTTCAAGCAAGTTGAGAATTTAGATCTTTCGCCGGACGTGGATCGTGACTTGGTGCAGTGGAAGAATTACGCGTATGAGAATGGGAATTTCTTGCAAGTGCCGGGCACGTATGCGACGAGTGTGATCCGGGACTGCATGTTTGGGAAGTGCACATTTTGCCGGTACAACGGGCCTGATCTGACGTTTTCGATTCGTTCGGTGCAGAAGAGTCTGGATGAGTATCAGCGGCTGATAGAGGAGTACAAGGTACGGGAGATTTTTGACGATTCGGGGGTATGGTACCGAGGGAAGCAAGCGCGTGAATTTGCGCAAGGGCTAATTGATCGTGGGTTGCACAAGAGGGGGGTATATTTTGGGATCAACACGCGATTTGGGTATTTGGATGAGGAGACGATCAAGCTGATGGGGAAAGCGAATTTTCGATTTATTTTAGTGGGTTTAGAGGCGGCGGATGAGGAGACGTTGCGGCGGCTGAACAAGGGGTATTTACCGCACCAAGCGTGGCAAAATTTGGAGTGGTTTACGAAGTACGGGATGCATCCGCATTTAACGATTATGGTAGGGTACTATTGGCAGACGCAGGAGATGTTGGACTTGACGGTGAAGACGGTGCGGGAGATGATGTTTAAGGGGTTAGCGCGGACGCTGCAGGTGACGATTTGCACGCCGTTAGATTTTACGCCGTATCATTTAGAATGCGTGCAGAAGGGAGTGTTGTTGACGAACGACTATGATGATTTTGACATGAGTAAGTTGATTGTGCAGACACCGATAGCGCACGAGCGGTACTACGAGGCGATACGGAAGATGTACGGAGTAGCGATTCATCCGCGTTTTTTGTGGCGGCAGGTATGTTTTTTGGCGAAGTTTCGGAAGCGAGACTGGCAGTTTTTGTTTACGTATGGATGGCGGGCACTGCGGCGGGTACGCAATCACATATACAACTTGACGCAAGCGCATCGCGAGAAGAGGAAGAAGGCAGCGTGTTGTGCGGCGTGAGGGTGGGATGGTGGGGGAACGTTAATTAGAAGCAGGTGAGGGAAGGCGACAGTGGCGGGGTTGTGAGTGGGGGCGGGGTTAGCGGCGCAGCCGACAAGGAGTGTTGAATGCAGACGACAAGAGG